>JBJEUH010000046.1:0-6871 GCA_051883735.1 Candidatus Ventricola sp. | reverse complement strand
GGCGATCTTCGTGGAGGAGCTCGCCGGAAAGGGCGCCGTGCGCGCGACGCTGCACCGCTATATCGCATAACAGGCGGATCACCGCAAAGGAATAAACCGCACCCCATTTGCCGAAACGGAGCACCCTGAACGGCAAATGGGGTGTTTTCCATGCGATGCGTGAAAGCTTCGCGGAGAAGCATCCGATACGCTCAGAGGGCGCTTGGGATGGCCGTCTTCAGGCTGCACAACCGGCGTGCGAAAGACGCGCGTACATCTCTTGATCAGCAAAGCAAAAGGCATCCGGAAAGCCCGGATGCCTTTCATCGGAAAATCCCATTCAGTTTGGGGTCTTTGCGCTCAGCGCGTCCGCGTCCACGCGGTAGCCGTCGCCGTCGACGATCAGCGTCAGCGTCGCGCCTGCCAGCGTTTCCTGTGTCGCGGGATCGAGGATCGTGATGGCAATCGTCGGATTCTTCGCGCCCTCGGCCGGCGTCTGATCGCTCCAGACGACGGTCTCGCCGTCGCTCTGCGCCGTTGCGCCGACGCTGACATACGCGCTCTCCATCGCGTCCCACTTGAGGAATACGCCGCTCTCGCCGCTCAGGGCAAAGCCCACGTCCAGCGGAACGCCGCTTTCGTCCGCCATGCTCAGCGTGAGCATCAGACCGGAGAGCGAGCTGTCCTGCGGGGTATAGCGGCGCATGGTGTCCACGTACAGCATGCTTCCATCCGCCATGGCGGCGCTCAGCTGCATGAGCGTCTCCTCCTCGCGGATGTAGTTCAGCACGCCGGGCATGTAATTGGCCAGGATGGAGCCGTAGCCGCCGTTCTGGAAGAAGTCGCCCATCTGCGCGTCGCGCCAGGCTTCGCGCTCCTCCGGGGAAAGCAGACCGCGCTCGACGATCAGCTCCTCAAGCGCGTCCAGAAACGCGTCATAGCTGTCCTGCAGGGAGAGCAGGTCATCCACGCTCAGCAGCGGATCGCCCTCCGCCGCGAGGGCGCAAACGGGCAGGCATGCAAGCAGCATCACCGTGATCAGAAATCTGCGCATCGACATTCCTCCCCGCACCGGCGCTTCCGGACGACCAAAGGCCTGTTATCTGGTGAAATAGATGATATCGCTGACGTTGCGCTCGCGGGAGGCGCTGCCCCTGTTCACGCGCTCGCCGTCCAGCACCATGGAGGCGCTTCCGCCGCCGTCCAGGTTGTACGCGATGCGGCAACCCTGCTCGACGAACACCTCCTGCAGCTCCTGCAGCGTCATGCCCAGGTCGCTCCAGCCGTCGCGGCGGCCGTCGGCAACGATGACGACATAGTGGTTCGCGTCCACCTGGCCGATCGCCGTGCGCGGCTCGCGGATGGTGTCCTTGGTGGAGATGTAGTACTTCTGCGGCAGCTCGGTGATCTCGTAGTTGTCCACCAGCAGCGGGCCGAATGTGAAGCTCTGCACCACGCCCGCCTCGATGTACTGCGCGCCCGTTCCCTGCTTGTAATCGCCCGGGAGCAGCGCCTCGAACGTGCCGTCCTCATACACCAGCAGCTGATGGCGGGTGGTGGACAGGTCGCGGTAGAGCTCGCCGCCGCGGATGACCAGGCCGGAATTGTCCTTGTAGTTGTAGTAGTCGCCGTTGGTGGCGAGCACCGCGTCGTGGCGCGCCGCGATGTCGCTGGGCGCCTCCGCCGCGTCCTTGGAATACTTTTCGCCTGCGAACGCCGTCTTCAGCTGGCTGGGATCGTCCACATAGACGTTGGCCACGAAGAAGCGCAGGCTCGTCTTGTTGAACGCATAGCACCACCGGTCGATGGTGATCTTCAGGCTGCCGTAGTCGTAGGTGTTGGTCTCCTCGATGGTCTTGCTGTTGGGCTCGGTCTTGGCCAGCGCGCCGGTGCATGCGGCGCACAGCAGCGCAAGCAGGCACAGCAGCGCGATCGCCTTGATATGCTTGTTCATCAAATGCTTCCTTTCAGGATCAAACTGTCAGAATCTTGCGGATACGGGGATGCTACGAGGGATTGGCCATGAACATGATCACGTCGCTGACGGAGCGCTCCTTGCCGCCGGAGGGCATGTTCACGACCTCGCCCAGGAAATACAGCGTCGTGGAGCCGCCGCCGTCCAGGTTGAAGGCGAAATCCACGCCCTCGTCGAGGAACAGCTGCTGGAGCTGCGGGATGCTCGCGCCGGTGGAATAGCCGTCGCGGCGGCCGTCGACGACGATGACGACGTAGTGCAGCGGGCCCTTCTGGCCGATCGCCGTGCGCGGCTCGTAATAGCCGTCGCCGCAGGCCACATAGAAGGAGGTGGGCAGCGTCGCCGCCTCGCCGTTTTCCACCAGCACCGGGCCGAACTCAAACGTCTGCCAGGTGTTTTCCTGCTCGAGCTTGTTGGCCACCAGGCCCTGCTTGCCGGAGCGGTCCGTCTGCGCGGAGAGGTTGCCGTTCTCATCGACGATCAGCAGGTGGTGCTTCTTGATGTTCTGCCTGCGCAGCACCTCGCCGTTGCGGATGATCACGCCCTCGCGGTGATAGCGGCAGAAGTCCGCGTTGATGGCCAGCACCGGATTGTAGCGGCCCGCGATGTCGCTGACCGCTTCGTAGATGCCGCTGCGGAAATCGTCGCCCGCGAACGCCGTGCGCAGCTGGCTCACGTCGCTGAGCTGGATATCGCACACGAAGTAGGTCATGCCGTTCTTTTTCTTTTGCTCGATGGAGACGCTGAGCCTGTCCGTCTCATAGGAGAGCTCGCCCGGGGCGTACGACTTGAACTGGCTTTCCGGCTCCGGCGTGACGCTGGGATCGGGCGTGGCCATCGCCTGCTCGAGGATGGCCTGCTGATCCTGCGCATCGATCGCCAGCGCCTGGGCCAGCTCGCTTTCCGGCTCCGGGGTCGGGCCCGGCAGAACCTTGACGGTCTTTTCGTTCTGAATCTGCGCCCAGCTCTCAAAGCGGGACTGCACGTCCGGCACGTCGCCCATCGGCGCGCTGGCGTTGCACAGGGTCAGCAGCATCGCCGCGCACAGTAGCGTCATCAGCGTCCTGTCCGTGCCCGGACGGACGGCCGGCACATCGAAATACCGCTTGCGGAACCGGCTCGCGTGCTCGGCGCGCGTCTCCTCCTGCGGCGGCAGGTCATATCGCCTCGCCGGGGTTCGCCGGAAGGAATCCAGCCCCCGCGCGGGCAGTCTGCGTTTCGCCATCCGCGATCCGCCTTTCCTCATAAAGAATCAGCATCTATTATACTTCCTCCGCCGCGCCATGTCAAACGGCTGCGCGATTTGCCCGGCTTTCATCGCGCCGAAACGGAGACGGGCGTCCGGATGCCGGGGCAGGGGGAAGTCCTCTGCGGATCACGCCTGCTCGCCGCCCGCGTGCAGCGTGAAATGGCTGCGCGTGCAGGAGAGCACGCCCTCCCGGCGCAGCCTGCCGATCTCGGCGGACAGGCCGCTGCGGTCCACGCCCAGATAGTCCGCCAGCTCCTGCCGGTCAAACGGCACGTCAAAGCTGCGGCTGCCCGCGCGCTTGGCCTCCAGAAGCAGATAGGTCATCAGCTTGCCGCGCGTGGTGCGCTGGGCGGTGATCTCCGTCTTCCGGTGAAACGCGAGGTTCTTCGTCGCCAGGATGCGCATCAGGTTGTAGATCATCTGGTGATGATGGCCGCACGGATGCCCGCAGGGGTGCAGGATTCTCTCGGCGGGGAGGAGCAGCACCTCCGCCTTTTCGGCGGCGATGACATGAACGGGCATCGTCTCCAGCCCGGCGCAGGCAAATGCCTCGGCAAACAGGTCCGAGGGGCCGAGCTTTGACAGGATGCTGCGGCTGCCGTCGTAGCCCATGCGGACGATCTGCACCGCGCCGGAGAGGACGACGCCCAGATGACGGACAGGCTCCCCCTCCGAAAGAATCGTCTCGCCCCGCTCGCAGCGCCGCGGATACGCGCCCAGGCAGGAAAGCGTGGCGGACAGGCCGCTTTCCTCAATGCCCTCAAACAGGGGACAGGCCGTGAGGCAGTCCATATATTTCTGCATCCAATTCCTCTCCTGACGTTGAAATTTCAACATACGTTCTGCGCTCAGTATACTATAATGACCTCGCGAAAGCAAGAATAACCCGGCAATCGGGATGGAGGTATAAGATGCTGAGAAGGATCATTCGAATCGACGAGAAAGCGTGCAACGGCTGCGGTGCGTGCGCATCCGCCTGCCACGAGGGCGCCATCGAGATGGTGAACGGCAAGGCCAGGCTGACGCGCGAGGACTACTGCGACGGCCTGGGCGACTGCCTGCCGGCCTGCCCGGTGGACGCGATCTCCTTTGAGGAGCGCGAAGCGCCCGCCTATGACGAGGCGGTGGTGCTCGCATCGAAGCGGAAGAAGCAGGAGGCGGCGCAGCCCTGCGGCTGCCCGGGCACGAGGTCCGCGGCGATCCGGCGAGCGCAGGCGGACGAAGCGCCTGCCGCGGCAAAGGCGGAGAGCTGGCTCATGCAGTGGCCGGTGCAGATCAGGCTGGTGCCGGCGAAGGCCCCGTACTTTGACGGCGCGCATCTGCTCATCGCGGCGGACTGCACGGCCTACGCCTACGGCAGCTTCCACCAGGACTTCATCCGCGATCGGATCGCGCTGATCGGCTGCCCGAAGCTCGACACAGAGGACTACGCGCAGAAGCTGACGGCCATCCTCGCCGGCAACGACGTCAGAAGCGTGACCGTCGCGCGCATGGAGGTGCCCTGCTGCGGCGGCATCGAGCAGGCAGTCCGGCGCGCCATCCAGGCGAGCGGTAAATGCCTGCCCTTGCAGGTGGCGACCATCACGACCGACGGGCGCATCAAGGCATAACCCGGACACAATCGGAAGAGCATAGAACGAAAAGGGATGCAGGAGGCAGGATGAAGATGCACAGGACAAGCGACATTCGGTATATCGGCGTCAACGATCACGAGATCGATCTGTTTGAGGGGCAGTATGCCGTGCCCAACGGCATGGCCTACAACTCCTATGCGGTCATGGATGAGAAGATCGCGGTCATGGACAGCGTGGACAGGCGCTTTGCCGGGGAATGGCTTGACCGGATGGCGCGCGCGCTCGGCGGACGGACGCCGGATTATCTGGTCGTGCAGCACATGGAGCCGGATCACTCCGGCAGCATCGAGGCGTTCATGGCCGCGTATCCGCAGGCGGTGATCGTCTCCTCCGCCAAGGCGTTTTCGATGATGCAGGCGTTCTTCGGCAGGGATTACGCGGATCGCAGGCTCGTCGTGAAGGAGGGCGACGCGCTGGCGCTGGGCCGGCACGAGCTGCGCTTCTTTGCCGCGCCGATGGTGCATTGGCCGGAGGTCCTCGTCACCTATGACGCCTGCGAGCAGACGCTCTTTTCCGCGGACGCGTTCGGCAAGTTCGGCGCGCTGGACGCGCAGGAGGACTGGACGGACGAGGCGCGGCGGTATTACATCGGCATCGTGGGCAAGTACGGCGCGCAGGTGCAGGCGCTGCTCAAGAAGCTCGCCGCGATCAAGGTGCAGACCATCTGCCCGCTGCACGGCCCGGTGCTGACGCAGGAGCTTGACCGGTACCTGAAGCTCTATGAAACGTGGTCGTCCTACCGTCCGGAGAGCCGCGGCGTGACGATCGCCTGCGCCTCCATCTATGGCGGCACGATGGAGGCCGCCAATCTGCTGGCGCAGAAGCTGCGGGAGAAGGGCGAAGCCGTGGCCGTCTACGACCTGGCCCGCTGCGACATGGCGCAGGCCGTGAGCGACGCGTTCCGCTACGACCGTCTGGTGCTGGCGAGCGCGACCTACAATGGCGACGTGTTCCCGTTTATGAAGACGTACATCCATCAGCTGACGGAGCGCGGCTTCCGCGGCCGCACGGTCGCGCTGATGGAGAGCGGCGCGTGGGCCCCGATGGCGGCCAAGGTGATGCGCGGCATGCTGGAGGGCAGCAGGGAGCTGACCTTTGCCGAGGCGACGGTCAAAATCAGCTGCGCGCTCAGCGACGCGAGCCGGGCGCAGATCGACGCGCTGGCGGCGCAACTGTGCGGCGCGCAGGGACGCTGACGCGCTGTCCCGCGCCGCGCGCGAAAGCCTGCGGCTTGGAGACGGGCCTTTCAGCCGCAGGAGAGGATACGCGAACCTGACAAAATCATCCGACCAATTCGCATGCTTGATTGAAAACAGAAAGAGTATGACGTGCATTGTTGTCATCTTTATACAAATATCGATTGCTTTGCAGAAAATTGGTCTGATGTCTTGATTTCAAAGAGGGCATCGTGTATAATAATGACAAAACTGAGGGAATTTGCAGAGATTTTTCCTGCATTGCTGCCTCAAATAAAATTCAGGAGTGATTACCAATGGCCCGTATTATTACTTTCGGCGAAATCATGCTCCGTCTGAAGAGCCCGGCGCTGGAGCGTTTCTTCCAGAGCCCGTCCCTCGAAGCCACCTTCGGCGGCGGCGAAGCCAACGTGGCTGTTTCTCTGGCGAACTACGGCATGGACGCTGCTTTCGTGACCGCGCTGCCCAACAACGCGATCGGTGAGGCCTGCCGCCGTGACGTCCGCTCCTTCGGCGTTGACGTGTCCAACATCAAGATGACCGACGGCCGTATGGGCATCTACTTCCTGGAGACCGGTTCCAACCAGCGTCCGTCCAAGGTCGTGTATGACCGCGCGGATTCCGCGATCGCCATCGCGCCGATCGACCTGTTCGATTGGGAGAAGATCTTCGAGGGCGCCGACTGGTTCCACATTTCCGGCATCGCTCCGGCCATCTCCGCCTCCGCTGCCGAGCTGTCCCTGGCCGCCTGCAAGGCCGCCAAGAAGTGCGGCGTGAAGGTTTCCTGCGACCTCAACTACCGCAAGAACCTGTGGAAGTACGGCAAGGAAGCCAAGGA
>JBJEUH010000045.1:0-33106 GCA_051883735.1 Candidatus Ventricola sp. | reverse complement strand
CGACTTCAATATCGTGTCCGCGTTCTTCTTGATTCTGTATCGTTTTCAAGGATCAATTCCGTGTCACACGGAATGATGAGAGTATACCGCACGCTTCCGGTTTTGTCAACATCTTTTTTGACACTTTTTTGAGCTATTGCTTCATTTTTGCCTCAAAAACCCGAACATTCATCCTTGCTCTTCTCGCCGTATTTCGGCTTATACCGCGAACAGATTCTGCATATATGCAGCCAAATCCCGAAAATTTCCGAACATTCGACGATATTTAAAAAAGTGAAAATCTCTTGAATACGATGTGAATTTCAGGATAAACAGCCCGGATTCCTTCCAAGCCGCTTTGCCAAACCAGGTCATTCTGCGCTTGCTGTACGGTTTTTGGGCAACTTCCTCTTCAATAAGAGAAAAGACCCGTCCAAGTCTCCCCGGACGGGTCCTGCGTCAATCAATAACGCGGAGCGCGGTGCGCAGCGAAGCAATCGCGGCAGTACACGGGCTTGTCGCCGCGCGGCTGGAAGGGCACCTGGGTCTCCTTGCCGCAATCTGCGCAGATCGCGGTGAACATCTCGCGCTGCGGACGGGCAGTGCCGTTCTGGGCGCGGAACGCCGCACGGCACTCCGGGCAGCGGCGCGGCTTGTTCTGGAAGCCCTTTTCAGCGTAGAACGCCTGCTCAGACGCGCTGAAAATGAACTCTTTGTTGCAATCGCGGCAAACGAGGGTTTCGTCCTGATACATATCTGTATCCTCCTAAAATAGATTGACCTTCACCGATTGGCACTCAAAGCCAGACTTCCTGTTGGGGCGCGAAGGCGAATCCAAGGAGGCCGTAATTGAGATGAGAAACGATGGTTGAGGTTCGATGTATTATAGCACAAATTCCGCCGCGCGTGCCACATTTTTCTGTCTTTTTCAGAATTAAGCCCTTTATTTGGAGGATTTATCCCTTCCATCTCGAACTTTTGAGCATATCTGAACAAGGAGTGGTTCCCGCATGAACGTCCAGATCGATTACCTCCTCATCGGCCGGCGCATTCGCGACTATCGCCGTCAGGCGCATCTCACGCAGGCGGAGCTTGCCGAGCGCTCCGGTGTCTGCCCGCAGTACATCGGCTCCCTGGAGCGCGGCCAGGGGATTCCCAGCCTGGGAACGGTCATGTCCCTGTGCAGCGCGCTCGGCATCGAGCCGAACGCGCTCCTGCTGGGCACCGCGAGGAACGATCCCGACGCGCCGAGCTCGCTGCACAACCCTCCTTCGGTATACGGCAACACGCTCACCGCGCTGCTGCTGGAAACCAGAGTTTCCGACGCGCGCCTTGCCGCCCTTCCCGATCCGGACGCGTTTCCTTCATTTGACATCACGCTGGAAGACAGCGTAGACTCCGCCGAATCATCCCCGGATTAAGCAGAACCGCCGTGCAGCAGAAGCAGCACAGCGGTTCTTTTGATCTTGCTTTGTCTGTTTCAGGCGAAAAAGCCGCTCAGCACCTGATTGACCAGGCCGCCGTCCGCCTTGCCCTTCACGCGCGGCATCAGCGTCTTCATGATCCTGCCTTTGTCCTTCGCGGTCGGCTTTTCGATCGCCAGCTCGGCGAGCACCGCGCGGATCACCTCGCGGATTTCACCCTCGTCCATCAGCTTCGGCACGAATTCGCTGTACACGCGCATGCGCAGCTTCGCCTCTTCGATGGTCTGGACGCGATCCGCCGGCGTGGTGTCGATGGTCTCCTGCGCCTGCTTGATCTCGCGGAAGATGACGGCGTTCTCCTCGTCCTCCGTCAGGTCCGCGCGCTTGTCGATCGCCTTGTTCTTGAGCGCCGCCAGCAGCAGCGACAGCGCGTCCTTGCGCGCCTTGTCCTTGTCCTTCATCGCCTGCATCATGGCGGCGCGTACGGTATCGATCTTGCTCATTTCCGCTCACTCCTTCATCTTGTCTCTCATGAAAGCGATGGAGCGCACGAGCGCCTCGTCGCTTTTGATCAGCTTCAGATACGGCTCCAGGATGATCGGGCCGTCGTAGCCCACTTCGGCCAGCGCCCCCATCAGCGCGTCAAAATCAAAGCAGCCTTCCCCGGGCAGGCACAGCGTCCCGTCCGCGCGCCAGTCGCACACATGCACGTTGCAGAGCCGGTCGCCCATCGCATGGACAAACGCCACCGGATCGCAGCCCGCGCGCATCGCCTGCTTGATATCCAGCGTGAAGCGCACCTGCGGCAGGGCCTGCCTGGCCTCCAGCACGCGCGAGGGCTCCGTCAGCTGGCACCAGCATACGTTCTCCCAGCCGATGACCATGCCGCGCTGAGCAGCCTCCTCGCACATCGGGACGAGCGCCTCGATGTTCCAGGGAAGATTCCAGGGGAGCGGCGAAAGCAGCGGCGTGTTGCGTCCATGATAGACGAACGTCTTTGCGCCCATCGCCTTGCCCGCATCCAGCACGCGCCTGAAGTGATCAAACGCATCGCGAACCTGCCGCGCGGGGCGGCCCGCCATGTAGTTCTCATAGCCGCCCAGCGGATGCACGCTCGTGCAGGGCATGCCCTTCAGGTTTTCCCGCACCTGCCCGCCGAATTCCCGCGTGTTCTCGCTGTCCGACTGAAGGAAGACCTCCGCGCAGTCCAGCGGCAGCCGCGCGATCTGCGCCGCCGCCTCCTCGGTTTCCCAGCGGCCGTAAAACGCCGCGGTTGAAAGGCCCAGCCGCAACCGTCTCCCTCCCTTCTCCAGTTCTGGCTTTTATTATAGCGCAGCGGCGCGGCAATGTCACTTTCTTTTTTCGCGCGGTTATGGTATAGTGTCTGTGTATGCTTTATTCATCGATTCAAACAGGAGTGTATTATGGCAGACCGCCTTCTCTTTCCGCCGACGACCGCCAAAGACATGCTTGAGCGCGGCTGGGACGCGCCGGACTTCGTCTATGTGAGCGGCGACGCGTATGTCGATCATCCGTCCTTCGGCGCCGCAATCATCACCCGAACGCTGGAGGCAGCCGGGTACCGCATCGCCGTGCTCGCCCAGCCGGACTGGCGCAGCCCGGCGGATTTCAAGCGTTTTGGCCGTCCGAATTACGGCTTTCTCGTCTCTTCCGGCGTCATCGACAGCATGGTCAATCACTACACCGCCGCGAAAAAGCGCCGTTCGTCCGACGTGTACACCCCCGGCGGCAGGCCTGCCAAACGCCCGGACCGCGCGGTGATCGTCTACTGCAACCTCATCCGCCAGGCCTACGGCGACATCCCGATCGCCATCGGCGGCGTAGAGGCCTCGCTGCGCCGCTTTGCGCACTACGATTACTGGGAGGATGCTGTCCGCCGCAGCATCCTCGTGGACAGTCAGGCCGATCTGCTGATGTTCGGCATGGGCGAGCGGTCCATCCTCGTCACGGCGGACTGGATGAGCCGCGGCGCGCCCGCCTGGGAATGCGCCAAAATGCGCGGCGTGTGCTACATGGCCGGCGCGCCCATGCGCGGCAGCCTCGAGATTCCTTCCTATGAGGAATGCGTCGGGAGCAAGAAGAAGTACGGCGAGGCGTTCCTCACCCAGTACAACGAGCAGGACCCCATCCGCGGGCATGCCATCAGCCAGAAGCACGGCGACCGGTACGTCGTGCAGACCATGCCGGACATGCCGCTCTCGCGCGAGGAGCTTGACCGCGTCTATACCCTGCCCTTCCAGCGCACCTGGCACCCGGATTACGACGATCTGGGCGGCGTGCCGGCCATCGAGGAGGTTCAGTTCTCCATCGCGCACACGCGCGGATGCTTCGGCGCCTGCTCCTTCTGCGCGATCACCTTCCTGCAGGGCCGCATCGTCACCACCCGCAGCCACGAGTCCGTGATTGAGGAGGCCAAGGCGATCACGGCAATGCCCGGCTTCAAGGGCTACATCCACGACGTGGGCGGCCCGACGGCCAACTTCCGCCACGCCTCCTGCGACAAGCAGCTCAAATACGGCACCTGCGCAGGCCGTCAGTGCCTCTTTCCCAAGCCCTGCCCGAACATGAAGGTCGATCACACGGACTACATCCAGCTGCTGCGCGAGCTGCGCGCGCTGCCGAAGGTCAAGAAGGTGTTCGTCCGCTCCGGCCTGCGCTACGACTACATCATGGCCGACAAGTCCGACGCGTTCCTCCGGGAGCTGTGCCAGCACCACATCAGCGGCCAGCTCAAGGTTGCGCCGGAGCACGTCAGCCCGAAGGTGCTCGCCGTCATGGGCAAGCCGGGCCGCGACGTGTACGATGCCTTCTGCGAGAAGTACAGGCGCATCAACCAGCAGCTGGGCAAGGAGCAGTACCTGGTGCCGTACCTGATCTCCAGCCATCCGGGCAGCGACCTTTCCGCCGCCATCGAGTTGGCGGAGTACCTGCGCGACATCGGCCATCAGCCCGAGCAGGTGCAGGACTTCTATCCCACGCCCGGCACGCTCTCGACCTGCATGTTCTACACCGGCTTTGATCCGCGCACCGGCAAGCCCGTCTTCGTCCCGCGCACGCCGCAGGAGAAGGCCATGCAGCGCGCGCTGCTGCAGTTCAAGCGTCCGCAGAACTTCCCGCTCGTCCGCCAGGCGCTGCGCCAAGCCGGCCGCGAGGATCTGATCGGCACCGGCCGGAATTGCCTCGTCCCGCCGGAGGGCGTGAAGACCGCCGCCGAATACGCGCAGATCCGCCGCGAGAAGAAGGCGCGCGAGGAGCGCCGCGAGCTGCGCGAGCACAAAGGCGCGCGCCCGGAGAAGGGCCGCCCCGACGCGCGCAGGGGCGGCAGGTCCGCTTCCGGCAGGATCACCCGGCCTGGCGGCAAAGCCAAAAGATAAATGGACCGGCACAGTCCTCAGGCTGCGCCGGTTTTTCTTACAGACACATCTCTTTCCCGTCCAGCGCCGCGCGCACAAGTCTTTCGCCCTCGTAGACCAGCTTGAGCGAAAAGAACGTCTCCCGCTCGCGCAAAAGCCGCAGGAAGATCCTGTCGCCCTCCCAGATGGGCAGCTGGGTGACGCTGTCCCACGGCACCCATTCCAGCGTGCCCTCGTCGCATTCGCGCAGCTCGCCCTCGTACGCCGTCGCCGTGAACAGGTGCATGTACTCGCACCAGTCCTCTGAGACAAACGTCACGATGCCGCGGTACGCCCACTCCGTGAGCTCAAGCCCCGTCTCCTCCCGGAATTCGCGCAGCATGCACTCCTCCGGGCTCTCGCCGTGCTCGAACTTGCCGCCGACGCCGATCCACTTGTCACGGTTGACGTCGTTCTTCTTCTTGACCCGGTGGAGCATCAGCGTCCGGTCCCCGATATCCAGATAGCACAGCGTCGTCTGAAGCATCCTGTCTTCTCCTTTTCCGGTTGCAAAATTCAAATCTGTCCGATATAATTCATGATAGTATTTTCTCGCTGCGCTGTCAAGGCGGCGCAGCCTCATGAAACAGCAAGGAGAACGCCCGCCCATGTCCAGAATCCGAAAGATTTACTTTGCCCGTCTTTTCGGCCGCCTCTTCATCTTTGCGCTCTGCATTCTCTTTTACCTGAAGCGCCCCGGGATCTTCGCGCCGCTTGAGGGCATGCGCTTTTTTGACGGTCCGTCGCTCATGCACCTGCTGTGGCTGATCTGGATGATCGACATGCTCGCCCAGCTCTTCCCCATTAGCAGGGACATCTCCATCGGCTCGCTCAAGCTGTTTGTCCGGCACTTCCGTCCCATCCGCGAGAGGATCAACCCTCAGGCGCTCCGGGCGCACATCCGCTCCGCGACGCAGTCGGCCTTCTGGGTGCTGCTCGTGTGGACGGCGGTCATCGCCGCGCTCGGCGTACTGCACGCCGCAGGCATCCTCAGCGATGTGCACCTGTTCCTGTTCACGGTGTTCTTCTACGTCTGCGACCTGATCTGCGTGCTCATCTGGTGCCCGTTCCGCCTGATGATGAAGAACCGCTGCTGCACCACCTGCCGCATCTTCAACTGGGACCACCTCATGATGTTCGCGCCGATGCTCTTTGTGCGCAGCTTCTACGCGCAGAGCCTGTTTCTCATGTCGCTGCTCGTGTTCGTGGTGTGGGAGCTGTGCATCCTCCTGCACCCGGAGCGCTTCTGGGAGCAGAGCAACGCGGCGCTCGCCTGCGCCAACTGCACCGACAAGCTCTGCACGCAGTATTGCCAGCGGCTCAGAAAGGCCGACGGAAAGTAACGCAAAACGGCAGGAACCGCGTCCTGCCGTTTTCATTTTGCCGCACTATGCGCGCCTCTTGCCCATCGAACGCGCCCGAAAGCCCTCGTGTCCCGTCCTTTACTCAAGCCATAGAAAGTGCATGAACGCCTCCGTCTGCGCGCGCCAGTCCTCCTCGCAGTGGCGGCCGCCCTGCTGCAAAAACGGGTACACGCGCGCGTGCTTGTCCATCAGCGTGTTGGCGATGGTCAGGTTGCTGACCACCATGTGCGCGAGCATCTTCTTGTCCCGCGCCTCGTTTTCCCCAAATGAGAGATACACGCGCGTATCCGGATCGATCCGGCTCTCGCGCACCTGCCGCAGCAGCTGCGGATAGCACACGCCCATCGGCACGCACAGGCAGACCGCCTTGGAGAACACGTCGTTGAACGCCGTCACCGCGTACAGGCTCATCAGCCCGCCCAGCCCCGCGCCCATCGCGCCGGTGCACAGCCTGTCTGGTAGCGTGCGGTAGCGGCTGTCGATCTCCTCCTTGAGCGTGCCGATCATCCATTCCATCGTCGAGCGTCCCCGCCCGCGCAAGCCCTCCCACATCCGGGGCGCGAGGTGATACGGGCAGTATTCCGCCAGATGGCGGTCGCTCTCCTGGCTGCTTTCCACGCCCACGATGATGATGTCCTTCTCCCAGTGCTCCGTGAATTCGTGCAGCCGCCAGGAGTTGCCATAGTTCGCCATCTCCTCCTCAAAGGCGTTCTGTCCGTCAAACATGTACATGACCGGATACGCTGCGGCGTTCTCGTAATAGCCCTTGGGCAGGCACACGCTGATCACGCGCTCATCCATTCCCGGTGCAAAGTGCATCTTAAACCGTTCGATCATTGAATCCTCCGTTCCCGCCGCTCCCCGCGGCGCCGTTGCTTCTTCATCATATGCACGCACCGCTGTATTTTTTCCTGTCTGTATGCTATAATAAGACAAAATATTGATTTCGAGGCGACCCTATGCTGAAGTCTTCCGGCCGTCAGATCGACCTTGCCCGCGATTCCATTCCGGGCCTCATGCTCCGACTGGCGCTTCCCTCCGTCATCGCGCAGACCATCAACATGCTCTACAACATGGTGGACCGCATCTACATCGGCAGCATCGAGGGCGTCGGCGCGTATGCGCTCACCGGCGTGGGCCTCACGCTGCCGGTCATCACGCTGATTTCGGCCTTTTCCTCGCTTTTTGGCACGGGCGGCGCGCCGCTGGCGTCCATCAAGCTGGGCGAGGGCAAGCGCCAGGACGCGGAGCGCATCCTCGGCGTGTCCGCGTTCATGCTGCTGTGCACCTCCGCCGTGCTCTTCGTCTTTTTCCAGCTGGCGATGAACCCGCTGCTCATGGCCTTCGGCGCCAGCGAAAACACGCTGCCCTACGCCAGCGAGTATCTGCGCGTGTACCTGCTGGGCACGGCGTTTGTACAGCTGGTGCTGGGCCTCAATCCCTTTATCTCCGCGCAGGGCTTTGCCAAAGAGGCGATGCTCTCCGTCGTCATCGGCGCGGCGCTGAACATCGCGCTTGACCCGCTGTTCATCTTCGCGATGGGCATGGGCGTGCGCGGCGCGGCGCTGGCCACGATCGTCTCCCAGGGCTTTTCCTGCCTGTGGGTGCTGCGCTTTTTGACGGGCAGCAGCGGAAGGATGCGGCTTCGCAGGGCCAATCTGCGCTTTGATCGCGCCATCCTCGCGCGCACAGTGTCGTTGGGCGTGTCGCCGTTCACCATGACGTTCACCGAGAGCGCGATTCAGGTCGTGCTCAACCGCGGCATGATGACCTACGGCGGCGACATGTATGTGGGCACGATGACGATCATCACCAGCGTGGTCAACCTGTTCTCCACCCCGCTGCACGGCTACACCAACGGCGTGCAGCCGCTGATGAGCTTCAATTACGGCGCGGGCAACCTCGATCGCGTCAAGAGGACGTTCCGCCTGCTGCTCCTGTCCACCGTGACCATCACCATGAGCTACTGCACGCTCATCGAGCTGTTCCCGCGCCCGTTCATCCGCCTGTTCGCGCACGACGAGGCGCTCATCGAGCTCACCGTGCGCGGCCTGCGCATCTACGCTGCGGGCCTGGGCATCTTCGGATTGCAGAACGCCATTCAGAGCATGTTCGTCGGCCTCGGACAGGCGAAGGTGTCCCTGTTCATCGCCGTGCTGCGCAAGATCATTCTGCTCATTCCGCTGGCGCTGGTGCTCCCGCTGTTTTTCGGCGTGACGGGCGTATACCTCGCCGAGCCAATCGCGGATATCGCCTCCGCGACCACGGCCACCTGCCTGATGCTCTATCACTTTGGCCGGATTCTCGCGCGCCGCGGGCAGGAGCTCGCCGGCGGCAAAGGAGCGTAACATGCACACCGACTGTCTCATCCTCGGCGGCGGCGCGGCTGGCCTTGCCGCCTGCGCCCATCTCGCGCAGACCGGCGCGCGCGTCGCGCTCATCGAGCGGCTTGACCGCGTGGGCAAAAAGATCATGGCGGCGGGCAACGGCCGCTGCAACCTCTCCAACGCGGACATGAAGCCCGCATACTATGGAAAGGCTGCGCCGTTCGTCTCCCGCGTGTACGAAAAGACGCCGCCCGGCGAGGTGCTTTCCTTCTTCTCCTCCCTCGGCCTGATGACGGCGCAGGAGGAGGGGCGCCTCTATCCGCGCACGATGATGGCCGCGTCCGTGCTCGACGTGCTGCGCATGGGCTGCGATCGCGAGAACGTCTCCCTGCTCACCGGCCAGGAGGTCGTCTCGATCTCGCCGTCGCGCCGCGGCGGCTGGTGCGCGCAGCTGTCCGGTGGGGAAGGCGTGTTTGCGCCCGCCGCGCTCTGCGCCATGGGCGGCAGCGCCGCCCCGCATCTGGGCACGGACGGCGCGGGCACGCGCCTGCTTCATGCGCTCGGCCACAGCGTCACGCCGCTGCAGCCCGCGCTCGTGCAGCTCCGATGCGACCACAACGCGCTGCGCAGCCTCAAGGGTGTGCGCGCCCAGGCCAGGCTGACACTTGAAATCGACGGCCAGGCCGCCGCGCAGGAGACCGGCGAGCTGCTCTTTGCCGATTACGGCGTATCCGGCGTGTGCGTCTTCCAGCTCTCCGGCCTCGCCGCAGACGCGCTGGCCGATCATCACCGCGTCGTCCTGCTCGTCCATCTGCTGCCGGAGCTTATAGAAGCCGCCGTCCCCGCCTGGCTGGACGCGCGCATCGACGCGCAGCCGGCTGCCGGCGCGCAGGCGCTGCTCACCGGCGTGTTCCCGCGGCTGCTCTCGCTGGCGATCCTGAAGCAGGCCGGCATTTCGCCGGACGCGCAGGCAGGCCGCCTGAGCGCCGCTTCCCGCGCGGCGCTTACCGGGGCCATCACCGCGTTCCCTCTGCCCGTTACCGGCACGCAGGGCTTCAAAAACGCGCAGGTCACCCGCGGCGGCGTCCCGCTTGACGAGGTCGATCCCGGCACAATGGCCTCCCGCCTCTTTGACGGCCTGTACCTCGCCGGCGAGGTGCTCGACGTGGACGGCCCGTGCGGCGGCTACAACCTGCACTTCGCCTTCGCCAGCGGCCTGACCGCTGCCAAGGCCATGCGCGCGCAGCTTCGCGCCTGAATCCCACCACGACCGAGAAGAAAGGATTGTCCATGATCCGCCTGCACAACGTCAAAATTCCGCTGGATTATACAAATAAGACCCTCGCGCAGGCCGCCTGCAGGAAGCTCGGCTGCACGCAGGGCCAGATCGTGCGCTGCGAAATCAGCAAAAAGAGCGTCGACGCGCGAAAGAAGAACGACATCTGCTTCGTCGTCTCCATCGACGTGACGCTCAAAAGCCCGCAGGACGAGACGCGCATCGCCGCGCGCCTTGCGCCGAATGCCGGGGGCCTCGCTACCCCCTACGCGCCGCCCGCCGTGCCGAAGCTGCGCGCCGTGCCCGCGCTCCGACCGATCGTCGTGGGCTTCGGCCCGGCCGGTCTGTTTGCCGCGCTGACGCTGGCGGAGGCCGGCGCATGCCCCATCGTGCTCGAACGCGGCCAGGACGTGGACACGCGCACGCGCGACGTGCAGGCCTACTGGGAAAGCGGTCAGCCCGCGTTCAAGACGACCTCCAACGTCCAGTTTGGCGAGGGCGGCGCGGGCACCTTCTCCGACGGCAAGCTGAACACCGGCACCAAGGACCCGCGCGGCGAGCACATCCTGCGCACGTTTGTGCGCTTCGGCGCGCCGCAGGAGATTCTGGTCAATGCCAAGCCGCACATCGGCACGGACAACCTGAAGGGCGTCGTCCGGTCCATGCGCGAGGAAATCCTTCGCCTGGGCGGCGAGGTGCATTTCGGCGCGCGGTTGACGGAGATCGTCCGCCGGGACAACCGGCTCTCCGCCGTGCGCTATGAGGACGCGCAGGGCGGGCACGAGCTTCCCGCCGGTTACGTCATCCTCGCCATCGGCCACAGCGCGCGCGACACGTTCTCCATGCTGCACGAGCATCGCTTCTCCCTGGAGCAGAAGCCCTTTTCCATCGGCGCGCGCATTGAGCACCCGCAAGCGCTCATCAATCAGGCGCAGTACGGCGCGTTCGCCGGCCATCCGGCGCTCGGCGCGGCAGATTACAAGCTGGCGCTGCACCTGCCCTCCGGCCGCAGCGTGTATACGTTCTGCATGTGCCCGGGCGGCAGCGTCGTCGCCTCGGCCAGCGAGGCGGACAGCGTCGTCACCAACGGCATGAGCTGCTTCGCCCGCGACAGGGAAAACGCCAACAGCGCGCTGCTGGTCGGCGTGGGCCCGGAGGATTACGGCAGCGAGCATCCGCTGGCCGGCATGTTCCTGCAGCGCGAGATCGAGCGCCGTGCGTTCCTCCTCGGCGGCAGGACGGGCAAGGCGCCCGCGCAGCTCGTCGGCGACCTGCTCGCGGGCCGCGCAAGCACGCAGCTGCGCTCCGTCACGCCCAGCTACAGGCCCGGCGTGGTCCTTGGCGACCTGCGCGAGCTGCTGCCCGATTTCATCGTCGCCTCCATGTGCGAGGCGCTGCCGCTGCTGGGCCGCAGGCTGCACGGCTTTGACCATCCGGACGCGGTGCTCACCGGCCCGGAGACGCGCTCCTCCTCCCCCGTGCGCATCCCGCGCGGCGAGGACCTCGTGAGCGTCGACTGTGCGGGCCTGTATCCCTGCGGCGAGGGCGCGGGCTATGCCGGCGGCATCACCTCCGCCGCGGTGGACGGCGTGCGCTGCGCAGAAGCGGTGCTCGCTCAGCTCGCGTAAATCACAGCTGCGCGGCGCTCTGGCTTTGCAGCGCCAGCCGCAGCTCTCGGCAGAGGGTGCACATCGTCACCGCCGCATAGCTGCGCGCGCTTCTCTCGTCCGTCTCCTGCATCGTCCTTTCCATCAGCGCGCACCAGTTGACCAGACTCTGCGCCAGCTGGGTGTAGAGCGTGTTCTCCGGGTGGCTGACCGCCGCCGGGCCGGCGATGGCCGCCGTGTCCGCCAGGATGCCCTCCAGCGCCTCCTCGCCCGCAAGCAGCCGCATGAGCACGCTGTCGGGAGCCTCCAGCAGCGTCTGCGCCTGTGCCAGCTCCGCCGCGCCGCAGCTCATGCGCAGCGGCACCGCCTCCAGCGTGTCCCGGATGACGCAGGCCTCCTCCCCTTTGGCCGTGTCCAGGTCGAGCGCATCCCGCGAAAGCGCGACGCTGGAGACGATGCGCATCTTCTCCCGCTGCCATACGATGCAGCGCACGCCCTTGGCCTGCAGGCGCCGCGCCTCGCTGGCCGCGCGCTCCCCGCTGTCAAACACGGCGAGCTGCAGGGCGTAGATCTCCCGCTCGGGGAGCGTCAGCTCCGCCTGCTGCGCGCCGCCCGAAAACGTCTGCACGTCCTGCGAGAGGCTGCGCAGCTTTTCCTTGAGACCGGGCGACATCGCCAGCGCGCCCAGGAGCAGAATGCCCGCCGCGATCATGAGCCTTCTGCGCATGCGCGCCGCGCGCTGTCTCCTTCTGCGATCGGAAATAATCCCCATGCGCATCCCTTTCCTTTCCGCTGCCCTCGAACCTATGAGCCGCGCGGGCCAATTATCCCTTTGCATTCTATTGTGAGGTGAACGCACATGAAGTATACGCTGGATACCATTCCCGTCCTGGACGCCTACAAGACCGGCTGCGAGTGCCCGCTGTGCAGGCTGCGGATTCTCTGCGAGGATCAGTATGTGGACACCATGCTGGCCTCCGCCTACATGGAGCCGGAGTGGCGCATCAGGAGCAACGAAACCGGCTTCTGCACGCGGCATTTTGAGCTGATGTTCGAGCGCCGCAACCGCCTCGGCCTCGCGCTGATGACGCACACCCATATGCAGGAGGTGATCGCGTCGCTCGAAAAGATTCTCGAGGGCCGCGACGCCGGCAAGAAGGGCCTGCTCTCCTCCCTGCGCGGCTCGGGCAAGGCGGATGAAAACGGCATGCCCGCCAAGATCCGCGCGCGCATGAGCGGCTGCGTGATCTGCGAGCAGGTGGACAAGGCGCTCACGCGCTACGCCTACACCATCGCGCAGCTGTACTTTACCAACAGCGAATTCAAGTCACAGTTTGAGCAGTCGAAGGGCCTCTGCCTGCCGCATCTGGCGCTGCTGCTGGACATGGCGGAAAAGACGCTCTCCGGCGCGCAGCTTCCTGCGTTTCAAAAGGCCGTCGCCGCACTCGAGCTCGAGAACCTGAAGCGCGTGGAGGGCGAGCTGGAGTGGTTCACACTCAAGTTCGACTACCGCAACGACGGCAAGCCCTGGGGCAACAGCAAGGACGCGCCTGAGCGCGCCATCAACAAGCTGATGGGCGCATGCGTCGGCGAGGAGGCCCAGATGCCCGCGCACAACGACTAAGCGCGCGCAGCCTGCATCCATCCGCATTGACGAAGCAAGGAAGGGCCCGCACATGAATCGTCTTTATCTGGTTGGCGGCCCGATGGGCGTGGGCAAGACCGCCGCCTGTCAGGCGCTCAAATTGCTGCTGCACAAAAGCTGCTTTCTGGACGGCGACTGGTGCTGGGACATGCATCCGTTTTCCGTCACGCCGGAAACGAAGATCATGGTCATGGACAACATCGTCCATCTGCTTTCAAGCTTTCTGCGCTGCAGCGAAATCGACCACGTGATCTTTGGCTGGGTGATGCACGAGCAGGCGATCATCGATGAGCTGCTTGCTCGTCTGCCGCTTGAAGACTGCGAGGTCGTCTCCGTGTCGCTGATCTGCGACGCGGCCACGCTGACCAGCCGCCTGCAAAAGGACATCGATGCGGGCCTGCGCACGCCGGACGTCATCGGGCGCAGCCTTGCGCGGCTCGAGCAATACGGCAAGCTGAATACCTGCAGGATCGATACCACCGCCATGACCATCTGGGAGACGGCACAAGCCATTCTGGCGCTTTCACACGCTGCTCCGGACAAAGAGATATAGGATGAAACGAGAATGAACCAGCGGCTTTTCCACTGGTTCATTCTCGTTATTCCGTTTTCTCATCATCAAAGCCGCTCCAGACGGGTCTGCCCGGATAGGTCAGCGCTTTCTCCTCGCCGGTGAGTACCCGCATCGCGCCCGCGGCCATGGCCTCCTGCTCAAACTCGCCCGGATAGGCCGTCACCGGCGCGATCCAGCCGCAGCGACGCCGGACATCCGAAAGCACGTCCTCAAAGCGCAGGAGACCGCCGGTCAGGACGATGCCGTCCACCTGTCCCTCCAGCACGGCTGCCATGCTGCCGATCGCCTTGCAGACCTGGTAGATCATCGCCTGCCAGACGCGCGTCGCGCGCGGATCGCCCTGCTCCACCAGGGCGTGAATCGTGTCGGAATTGGACGTGCCGAAGTGGCTCGTCAGGCCGCCGGCCTGGCTGCACAGGCGCTTGAGCTCCCGCTGCGTGCAGCCGCCCAGCGCGCCGATCACATCCGTCACCGCCATGGAGCCCATGCGCGTCGGGGTGAACGGGCCCTCGCCGCCGCCCGCGTCGTTGCCGTCGATCATTCGGCCATGCGCATGCGCCGTCACGGAGATGCCGCCGTCGATGTGGCAGACGATCAGGTTGCAGTCCTCATAGCGCTTGCCCAGACTGCGCGCATGCCGCCGCGCCGTCTCCTTGAGGTTAAGCGCATGGCAGATCGCCGTGCGGTACACGCCGCGCACGCCGGTCACGCGCGCCAGGTCGCAGAGCTCATCGACGACCGGCGGGTCCATCATCAGCATCAGGCCGCCGTATTCCTCGTGCAGCACCCGCGCCATCTGCACGCCGAGCATCGAGGCATGGTACAGGCCGCCCCTCGCCTCGCGCGTGTCCTCGATGAGCTTGTCGTCGATGTGGTACACGCCGCCGAGGATGGAATAACAGCCGCCGCCGCGGCCTACGATCGCATCGACGCCGTGCAGGTCGATATTCCTGTCCCTCAGGAATTTATGGACGACCGCCATCCGGTAATCGAGCTGGTCGTTGATCGTCGGAAACTTGAGCAGAATGGAGGAATCGTGAAACGTATCCTCCGTGAACAGACATTTCTCATTCTCAAACATCGAGAGCTTGGTCGAGGTCGAGCCCGGATTGATGATAAAAATGCGGTAAGTCTTCACAAATTCATCTCCCAAGAAGGTTTGCTGAGGCAGCAATGCCGCATGCCCATACAGAGTACAGTATACCACGCCGCGAGGGGAAGCGCAAACGAAAAGGGCGGCAAATGATCTTGATGCAAAAGAAAAACCAGCGATCCACAATCGCTGGCCTGTTGGAGCGGTAGACGAGATTCGGACTCGCGACATCCACCTTGGCAAGGTGGCACTCTACCACTGAGCTACTACCGCATCGCTCATCAACGAAGAGTATTATACACGATATCCGCGCTTCTGTCAACCCTTTTGGCAAAAAAGTGGGCAGCGCCCACTCCCACTGCCGAAATGCTTCACGACATGATGCTCTCGGTGCTCGCTGCACGAATTTGCGCAATTTCCTGTTCGACAAAGACGCGCAGCAGTCGTTTTTGGCGCTTCTGAATGCAAAAGAGAGAGGCCTTCGCCTCTCTCCTGTCTTACATCTCCCTGCGGCCCTCGATCGCCTTGGCCAGCGTCACCTCATCGGTGTACTCGAGGTCGCCGCCCACCGGCAGTCCGTGCGCGATGCGCGTGACCAGAATGCCCATGGGCTTGAGCAGGCGCGCGATGTAGCTTGCCGTCGCCTCGCCCTCGATATCCGGGTTGGTCGCCAGGATGACCTCCTTGATCTCCTCGCTGCCCACGCGCGCGAGCAGCTCCCTGATCCGGATGTCCTCCGGGCCGATCCCCTCCATCGGGGAAATCGTGCCGTGAAGCACATGATAGGTGCCCTTGAAATCGCGCATGCGCTCCATCGCGGCCACATCGCGCGGATCGCGCACGACGCAGAGCACGCCATTGTGGCGGCTTTCGTCGGCGCAGATCGGGCAGGGATCCTCCACCGTGTAGTTGCCGCAGCAGGAGCAGTACTTGACCGCCTTTCGGCCCTGCCAGATCGCGCTGGCAAGCTCATGCACCTGATCCTCCGGCAGCGAGACGATGTGGTACGCCAGCCGCAGCGCGGATTTTGCGCCGATGCCCGGCAGCCGGGAGAGCTGCTGTGCCATTCTGGCGATGGGTTCAATCTGTCCAGCCATGATTAAAACATGCCGCCCATGCCGCCGCCGAGCTTGTTCATCTCCGCCTCGCGGGTCTCTTCGCCCTTCCTCAGCGCGTCGTTGACCGCCGCCAGGATCATGTCCTGGAGCATCTCGACGTCGTCCGGATCGACCGCGTCGGGCTGAATGGTCAGGGAGAGCAGCTGACGCTTGCCGCTGACCTTGCAGGCCACCGCGCCGCCGCCGGCCGTGCCTTCGTATTCGCGCGCGTCGAGCTCCTGCTGCATCTGCACCATCTGCTGCTGCATCTTCTGCGCCTGGCGCATGAGCTGCTGCATATTGCCGCCCGGAATGCCGGGGAAACCGCCTCTAGCCATGGTAAATTCCTCCTGAAAACAAAATCGTCAACATCGATTATACACCATTCGGGCAGAATTGAAAAGACGAAAATCATCTTCCGGCGAAAAAGCGGGCTGTGCCCGCTCCCACTTCCGAACAGCTCTGCAAAACCGAACCATTCCGTGCCCGCTGTACGGTTTGGTGCGCAAATCCTATTTGTCGAAATGCGGGCTGTGCTCGCTCCTACTTCCGAACAGCTTTGCAAAATCAAGTCGTTCAGTGCCCGCTGTACGGTCTGGGGCGCAATTTCCTAGTAGGCGAAAAGCGGGCTGTGCTTATTTTCGCCATTTTTTCAATCAGGCAAAAGGAGAAGTCAGCGCGTGGAAAACGTGACGAAAACTGTCAGGATATGCGGCGCAGGCGCGGTCACACTAGTCGTGAACCGATGGGAGGTGAAAAAGACATGGCGAGCAACGGCAACAGCAATCAGATCAACGTGCCGCAGGCTAAGAACGCGCTGAACAACATGAAGTATGAGATCGCGCGCGAGCTGGGCGTCAACCTCAAGCAGGGCTATAACGGCGACCTGACGTCCCGCGAAGCGGGCTACGTCGGCGGCTATATGGTCAAGCGCCTGGTTGAGCAGGCCGAGCAGCAGATGGCGGGCCAGGGCTTCTGATTTCCGGCGGCCCATCGCGGACTGTGAAATGAGAAAGGGGACTTCTTCCTATGTATCAGAACCAGAATCAGAATCAGAACATGAATGCCCAGAACCAGAACATGGGCGCGCAGCAGCAGAACATGGGCGCGCAGCAGAATGCGCAGAACGCTTCCGGTTCCAGCCGCAGCAACCGCACCGTCGTGCCGCAGGCCAAGGGCGCGCTCAACCAGATGAAGTATGAGATCGCCTCCGAGCTGGGCATCAACCTCAAGCAGGGCTACAACGGCGACCTGCCGTCCCGCCAGGCCGGCTACATCGGCGGCTACATGACCAAGCGCCTGGTTGAGCAGGCCGAGCGCGCGATGAGCAATCAGGGCTGATCGCTTTCCCGGATCACGCGCCAAACCGCGGAGGGCATCCTCCGCGGTCTTGCATTATGGGCAAAGCGCGCTTTCAAAAAAGCTGAGCAGCGTGCCGTAATTCCGTGATAGCCACGGGGTGGTTCCATGCCCGTTTTTCCGGCTTAAACACCATTTGGGGAAAACATGTCCTCAACCGTCGTCTTGTTCCCGCAGAAGAATCCCTTGTATTTTGGATTCCTGATCATGGTTTTGTCGCTTCCTCGATCTACAATCTCATGACCGTGTTTCATCGGTGTTCCCCCATTTCTCATGCTTGATACAGAATGGGAAACGTGGCGGAGAACGACAGTCCCCATACAGAAATACGCACTTTATTGCCGCCTGACAGGCACGGTTATCCCGTCTGATGCAATAGAGTGCGCATTCACGATGCTGTTGTTATTCCTGCACGGGCTTTCACCCCGAAAACCCGTATGATATGGCCGAAGCATCACCCAGTCTATGGAAGCTGCAGAGCGCGCCGGTATCATGATCAAAACAATTCAGAATATCCTCGATGACCTGTTCGCTGTCATCTGTACGCTCTCCGCGTGGCACCTTATCAGAAAGGGCTGATGAGGGCTACCCGATACATGCTTCGTCCTCCACAGTCGAAATGATGTCGCCTTCCTGGATATCGCCGCCACGCAGCACGCGCGCGAAGATGCCCTCGTGCGGCATGATGCAGGTCCCTACACGTTTGAAGATCGCGCAGCCGTTGTGGCATTCTTTGCCGATTTGCGTGACCTCGAGCAGAACATGACCGCATTGAAGCTTTGTGCCGACAGGCAGCGTTCGGCAGTCGATGCCGTCCACCAGCAGGTTTTCACCAAACGCGCCATCGGTGACGTTGGCGCCCAGCCTGTTGAACTCGACAACCTTCTGGTAGGAGAGCAGGCTGACCTGTCTGTGCCAGTCTCCAGCGTGCGCGTCGTTTTCAAGGCCCCAGTTTTCAACGACGCGCGCACTGTGGATGTTCTTCTTTTCCGTGCCCTTGGCGGGGCTGATACATACGGCCTTGATGATTCCCTGTTCCATTTGATCGCCCTCCAGTTTAGTTCATCCGGCGCGCTTCACGACCGGAAAGCGCTTCACAAAAGCCGTGACGCTACGCTCCTGTCTGAATGGCTCCGAAAATGCCCGGCATATGTCGATTATGCCTGCTCCTGAGCGGCAACCGCTTGAGCGTGATCCTTCTTGATGCTCTCCAGCAGCGCCGGATCCCGGATCAGCTCCAGCGCGGTCAGCGCCAGGGCCTTGGCGCCCAATGCAATGGACTGCAGTCCCCTCTCAGCGCAGCACGCGGCTACCTTTTCGATGCTGTGGCCCGCAACCGGCGAGTCGCTGATCGAGATCATCGGCTGAATCACCGGAATCACCTGGGATACATTGCCGACATCGGAGGAGCCCAACGAGCGGTTGTCGTCCGGCGGAACGGTCTCTCCGAGCGATTCCAGAACACGCCGGTAAACGGCGTCAAAGGAGGGCGTCGGGATGATGTTCTCAACGAGATTCCGCTGCGTCGGCTCCAGAAGGCCTGTGCAGCCGGTCTGCAGCGCAGCGCCCTCCACGATGCGCTCCATCCTGTGATAGACGTCCATCATGCGCCCGACCGTTGCGGCCCGGATGTAGAACTTCGCCTCGGTGTAGTCCGGGATGATGTTCGGCGCGTCTCCGCCCCTGGTGATGATGCCGTGAATCCTGACATCCTGCGGAAGCTGCTGCCGCAGCAGGCCGATGGCATTGAAGGTGAGGATCATGGCATCCAGCGCATTGATGCCCTCCTGCGGGTTGGCGGAGGCATGGGAAGCCCGGCCCTTGAACTCCACACGGATGGGTGCGCAGGCGATCTCTGCATGCGTCAGGATGTGCCTGTCCGAGCCGGGATGCACGCACAGGGCGGCATCCACGTCCCTGAAGAAGCCCTCCCGGACAAAGCTGCCCTTCGCGCTGCCGTTCTCGCCGCCCTCCTCGCCCGGGGTGCCGTAGACGCGGATCTCCCCGCCGACCGCATCCAGCACCTGCCTAAGCGATGCGCCGGCGAGCGCCGAGGTCGCGCCAAACAGATTGTGCCCGCAGCCATGCCCAAGGCCCGCCAGCGCGTCGTATTCCGCAAGGAGGGCCAACACAGGGCCGGGCTTTCCCGACTTGTATACGGCAGAGAAGCCGGTCGGGTGGCCGGCCACATCGACGGTGACGTCGAAGCCCTCCTTCCTGAGCTGCTCTGCAAGAAGAGAGCAGGCATAGACCTCATGATTGCTGGTTTCCGGATGGGCGTGAATGTCCAGCGCGATCTGACGGTAAATGGGATATTGCTGATCGGCATAGGCCAGGATCGTATCACGATAAGACATACAGGCAGCCTCCTTCATGGATGCCGAATGGTGAACAGTCCGCGATTGGTTGTCCTGCGGGAAAACCCGTTGCCCAGGCTCTGCAGGATAAAGGTGACGATCAGCAGGACAATCACGCATACGTTCACAATATCGGGATGGTTCTGATTCTGTCCGTAGTTGATGGCAAAGGAGCCGATGCCGCCGGCGCCCACCGCACCGGCCATGGTGGTCAGGCCGATCAGGCTGATGGCGGTCACGGTGGTGACGCGGATCAGATCCGGCACCGCTTCATGAAGATAGACGCGAAAGATCAGCCCCAGTGTGCCGCTGCCCATGCTGCGCGCCGCCTCGATCTTTCCCTCATCCACGCCGGACAGGGCCACCTCCACCTGTCTGGTGTAAAAGGGCACTGTACCGAACACCAGCGGAAGAATGGCGCCCCTCACGTTGATCGCGGTTCCAACGACCGCGCGGGTCAGCGGAATCAGGAAGATCAGCAGAATGATGAACGGAATGGACCGGAACACATTGACCGCCAGATTGACAAGCTGATAAACAGGGGCATTGCGGCAGATGCCATCCTTTTTGGTGACCACCAGCAGGATCCCCAAAAGCAGACCGATGACAAAGGCAATCAGGCCTGCCTTCCAGAACATCTCCACGGTAGCGCTGCAGCTCTTGAAGAACTTGTCTTGATAGGTATACAGGTTTGGCGCCCATTCCTTAATCAACGCTTCCATCCTTGAGTACCTCCGTTGTCACATGATTCTCCGACAGGAATTGAATGCCGTTTTCAATATTGTGCGCTTCGCCGCTCAGGATGCCGATCATGCCGCCGAGAGGATTCCCGTGGAGATACTCCATGTTGGCCAGCACGATATTCAGATCAAAGCCGAAGCGGCGGGCAGCCGTCGTCAGGACATGTTCGCTTGCGCACTCCTTCTGGAAGGTCAGCTTGACCAGCAATTCGCCCGGCTTGACGCGCACCAGCTCAGAATTCTTCGAGATCATCTTGTTGATTTTGCCCAGCGGAGAGGCTGAAGCGATAAACTTCTTGGTGATGGGTGCCTTGGGCGCCGAGAAAATGTCGTATACGCTCCCCTCCTCCACCACACGTCCATCCTCCATGACGGCAACCCGATGGGCGATGGCTTTGATGACGGCCATTTCGTGGGTGATGATCACGATGGTGATGCCCAGCTTGCGATTGAGCTCCTTGAGCAGCGCCAGAATGGACTCCGTCGCGTCCGGATCCAGCGCGCTGGTGGCTTCATCGGAAAGCAGAATCTTCGGATTGGCCGCCAGCGCGCGGGCAATGGCGACGCGCTGCTTCTGTCCGCCGGAAAGCTGGGATGGATAGACGTCGATCTTGTCGCTCAGCCCCACCAGCGCCAGCAGCTCCCTGACCCGCGCCTCGATCTGCTTTCTGCTGTATCCTGTGTATTTGAGCGGATAGGCGATGTTGTCAAATACGGTGGAGCGATCCAGCAGGTTGAAGTGCTGAAAGATCATGCCGATTCCGCGGCGAAGGGCACTTTGCTGCCGGCCGGTCATGAGCTTGCCCTGCAGATACGGCTTTCCATCCCTGAGCGTGATCTCGCCGGAGGAGCCGATGGTCATCGACCCGGAATCGGGCACCTCCAACAGATTGAGGCAGCGCACCAGGGTCGATTTGCCCGCGCCGGAGTAACCGATGACGCCGTAGACGGATCCTTCTTCAATATGCAGCGATACATCCTGCAGCGCAGTCACATCGCCGCTTTTCAGATGGAAGGTCTTGTTCAGATGATTGACTTCGATCATGGTGCGTGCCTCTTTCTGTCTGATGTATGGAAGGAGCGGTTTACTTCGCGATCAGGCCGGCCGCTTCCTTGAGGGCATCCAGAGAATCGTACTTCTGGGAATACAGGGTCAGGGGCGCGATCAGCGTGTCTGCAATGACGGTCAGGTCATATCCGTTGGTGGAGGCGTCCTTGTTCAGATACGCCTTGTGCTGGAAAGCGTTCAGATCGACCTCGCCGGAATTCAGCGCTTCGTTGGGCAGGTTGTAGGCGTCGAATTCGACCAGCTCAATGTAGATGCCGGCGTCCTGATCATCGAGCACCTTCTGCACAGCCTTCCACTGATCGTTGTTCGCGCCGCAGACGCCGACCGTCACGACGGTCTTGCCTTCCTTTTCGGACTTGTATTCCACAATGGCCTGCGCTTCTTCCTTGGTCAGGGTGATGTTGGCATCATAATCAAAGGCGGGGAAGAAGGCCTCGGAATAGTTCACCAGCAGGAATTCAGCGACCAGCTGGGTCTGATACGCATTAACAATGGTCTTGTAGAGGGGATTCTCCGCATCAGCGCTGCGGGCCACGATGACGTTGACATAGGGGTTGTCGCCGGATTCACTCTGCTTCTCAATGATCAGGCCATCGCGGGAGGGAATCAGGCCGAAGGGGATCGCATAGGTGCCATTGATGGTGGAGGCGCCAAAGTCAGCCAGAGTGGACGGCAGCGTGTTGGCCTGCACGGGAACCACTTCCACATCGTAGATCGCGCCGGTGATATCCGCCAGCTCAGGGGTATATCCGGCGTCAGGATTCACCGTGATCAGACCGGCTGTCTCCAGCAGCTTGATGCCGCGGGAGAGGTTGGTTCCATCGTCGGGGATGCCAATCTGCAGGGTCTCAGCGGATGCGATGGATACGGTCAGGGCCAGGCTGACAGCCAGAATCAGGGTCAGGAACGTCTTGACGGAATTGCTCATTGTCGTTTTCTCCTTTATTCTTTCATAGGGTATATGTGTGATTTCAGTCATGGATTTCTGTCATTCGCCGGTTATCGCATTCGGTCTGTCGCCCGGATTGGAAGCTTTCTTCTCATCAGGATCCATCCTTTCTTTCCGAAAAAAAGAGGAGCAGCGTGTGCTGCCCCTGTTTCCGGGAGAAATTCCGAACCCGCCCGGGCCCGGCTGCAGACACACGACAAAGCTGGACAAGTGCACATGCACATGTCCATACGCATCATCATGCCGTAAGCCTGTGCGATTTGGATCGTCTTCGCCATGAGTCTGCCTCCCTTCGGATGAATTGGTTGCATTCTACCACTTATTGTCTATATTGTCAATAGACATATTTAAAATTCTTCAGAAAATATGGAAAACAAGAAGCGGAGCAGATTCGTCCTGCTCCGCGCGGTCGCTAAGCCGTGATCACTTGAGCTCCTCGGGAATCCACCACAGTCCCTTCCAGAAGCCGTCGGCAGCGTTTTCCTTTTCCAGATAGGCCTTGAACGCATCGGAGTGATAGGCCGCCACAATGGCCTGCGCCCAGGGTGCGTCCACATTTTCGGCCTTCACGACCACCTGCAGGATCAGGTGATCCAGGATGTCCTCCTGTGCCAGGGCGGGATACTTCTCATTGACCTGAGCGTTGTAGACCACGGAACCGGTGATGGCCACATAATCATAATCCTGAATCGCGGCGGGAATGGTCAGGCTCTTCTGCTCGATCAGCTCCAGATTGTAGGGGTTCTCCACCACGTCGTCCACGGTCACAGCGGAGATGTCGATGGACTCGTCCAGCTTGATCCATCCGATCTTCTGCAGGATCGCCAGGCAGCGGGCCGTATTGGAGGCGTCGTTGGGGATGGCTACGGTCATGCCCTCGGCAATCTCATCCAGGCTGGCATGGTTGGCAGAGTACACGGCCGCAGCCACGGTGGGGATCACGCTGATGGGCGTCAGGTCTCCGTTGTTGTTGGCGTTGAAGCTATTGGCATAGGCGGTGTGCTGCTCCACGTTGACATCCACCTCGCCGGCCTGCAGCAACTGATCAGCCACCAGCAGTTCAGAGGTCTCGACCACCTCGAACGTATAGCCCTGCTCTTCCAGAATCGGAATGATCGCAGCCTCAAACAGCTCGGTGTAGGGTCCCTGGGACTTGGAGTACAGGATGTGCGTCTTTTCGCCTTCGGCCAGAGCGGCCACGGAGGTCAGCAGAAGCGCCAGCGCCAATACGATGGCAAACAGCTTTTTCATAGAAGATACCTTCCTTTCAAATATGGGTTGAATGATGTGAGGCCAGCAGTCGCATTTCGGAAACGTCACATTCGACATCGTTCCGACCACTGAAGCCAACGAAGCGGTTTTCTCATCTGTGTGCCCTCAGCTTTCTTGAAATCATGTTGCCCAGCAGTTGGATCATCTGCACAAAGGCCACCAGGATCACAACGGTCAGGATCATCAGCGGCGTGTTCATCTTCTCGTAGCCATAGGTCAGGGACAGGTCGCCGATGCCGCCGCCGCCCACATAGCCGGCCATGGCAGAGGCGCCGAGGAGGCCGATCGCGCCGGTTGTCAGTGCCAGGACGATGCTGCCCAGCGTCTCCGGAACCAGGAACCAGCGAATGATCTGCCAGACATTGGCACCCATGGCCTGTGCCGCTTCAATGATGCCGCTGGAACACTCCAACAGGCTATTCTCAATCAGCCGGGCAAGATACGGGCTGATATACAGCACAAGCGGCACCAGTGCGGCGGTAGAGCCGATCGTCGTCCCCATGATCGCCCGTGTCAGCGGCATGATGGTCACCAGCAGGATGACGAAGGGGATCGAGCGGATGATATTCACATAGGTGTTCACGATGAGATAGATGACCCGCGCAGCCCTTCCCTGCAGGATCCCGCCCTTGCGGGTCAGCACCAGCGTCAGCGCCAGCACCAGCCCGATCAGCGTACCAAGCAGCAAACCCCAGCCAACCATATACAGCGTCTGGCTGCAGTTCAGCAGCAGGCGGCTCCATTTGATGCCGAAGATCTTGCTGTTCAGAAATTCCTTGCTCATTCGTCACCGTCATCTCCCATCCCGACCTCTTCGATCGTTTGTCCTTCCCAATCGATGCGCAGCTGCTGCCGGATGGCTCCGCTCTGATCGATGCAGCGCTCTGCTTCGTCCAGCAGGGCATCCTCTCCGAACATCTGCAGGATGAACACGCTCATGATGCTCTGCTGCAGCTCGGAAACGGTCGCTCCGACAATGTTGACCTCAATTCCCGGTCGTTTGCACAGGTTGGCGATGACCGGCTCGTTCACGGAATCCCCCATAAACTTCAGCCGCTCCAGTCGGTACGGCCGCTGTTCCCGGCGGATGATGTTTAAGTAAGCCTCGGGGATCTGATCGTTGATCACCGTCCGCACAAAGCGCCGCGTGACCTCGCTTTTGGGATGTCCGAAGACGTCCAGAACGCTTCCCTTCTCCACGATTTTCCCGTGTTCCATCACGGCCACCTTGTTGCAGATCAGCTGAATGACCGACATCTGGTGGGTAATCAGCAGGATGGTGATGCCCATCTCCCGGTTAACCCGTTTCAGAAGCCGCAGGATGGCGTCGGTCGTCTGCGGATCCAGCGCGCTGGTCGCTTCATCGCAAAGCAGGATATCCGGAGAAGTGGCCAGCGCCCGGGCGATGCCGACACGCTGCTTCTGGCCGCCGGACAGCTGGCTCACATAGGCATCACGCTTGTCGGTCAGTTCCACAAACGCCAGCACTTCCCTGACCCTTTTGTCGATCTCTGCCTTCGGGCGATGCTCCAGCAGCAGCGGAATCGCGATGTTGTGCTCAACCGTTTTTCCCTCCAGCAGATTGAACTGCTGGAAAACCATGCCGATCCGTCTGCGAAGTCTGTGCAGCTCCTTGCCCTTCAGCCCGGCAAGCGGACGTCCGGCTACGGTGACTGTGCCGCTGTCCGGGGTCTCCAGCTTGTTTACCAGCCTGATCAGGGTTGATTTTCCCGCGCCGGAGAAGCCGACGATGCCGTAAATATCCCCCTTCTCCACATGGATGCTGACATCCTGCAGGGCCTTGACCTCCAGCTTCTTCTCACGAAAGGTCTTTGTCGCATGGTCAATCCGGATCATGTCTCTGCCTCCTGAATATGCAAAAAACCCTGCCGGCGCTGCATCTCTGCGTCCGGCAGGGATCATCCTGCGCAACAACAAAAATGCAGACAGAGCGCGATGCCCTGTCTGCAGGATCCTTCAGTCAAGCGCAAAGAAGGCTGTTGCAGCATGTGGGCACAGCATGACGCATACACATCCGACAACAACACAGCTGCAGGGTACGGGTCATGGTGTCCACCTCCTTGTTTTGCTTTGGAATGATGTGAGTATACATCCATTTGTCTATCTTGTCAATAGATAAATGGAATAAAAATCAATTTCTGTCCGGATGTTGTAAACTGAATCCCGGCAGAACAGCGGACAGAAACAAGTCGACGCATTGTTCCGCTCCGCGGGCAATCTGTTCAGGGTTGAGGCGATAGGCAGACTTGCAGTCATTTGTGCCCAGCATCAGAATGGCACCATCGAGGGGACAGTGGGATTCCAGCAGCACAGGAAGCATCGCAGCTCCGTTCCGGCCTGCCCGGTCAGTATCTTCAAAAGCCGTTGTCCTGCCGCATAGGCCCTCCTCGATCACACGAACGCCCCTGCTGCACAGCATACTCTGCAGAATGCCTGTCCAGCGGGTATCCCATGGATAACGGTCGAGCGTCCCCGGGATCAGTCCCCAGGTATTGGAATCTCCATAGCACAGGATTTGACGCATGTTTCCCGCCCCTCTGTATACAACTGTTGATATAAGCATTACAGAACCGGCCGGGTAAGATCCTTCACGACCTCTGCTGCCATCATCAATCCCATGACCGACGGCACAAACGCCGTACTGCCCGGAATATCCCGCCGGTCTGTGCATTTCCTTGCTGTACCGGGAGGACATATGCAGTGATAGCGGCACGAGATTGCCATATCCTCTTTGGGACGAAGCGGCTGTTCTGTGGAAAAAACGACCTTCAGCCGGCGGATTCTCCGTTTTCTGCACGCTGTCCGTACGACACGGGCCAGAGGGCAGGTGTGCGTCTTGTAGATATCCGCCACCTGCAGCCGCCCGGGGTCCAGCTTGTTGCCCGCGCCCATGGCCGAGATGATCGGCACCTTCAGCGATGTACAGCGCACAATCAGCTCCAGCTTGGCCGTCACCGTATCGACGGCATCGACAACGTAATCGTAAGCGGACAGATCGATCTCATCCGCGTTATCCGGCAGATAGAACATCTTGTGTGTGCCAATCTGCACATTGGGGTTGATGTCGCGCAGCCTGTCCGCCATCACGTCCACCTTGTGTTTCCCGACTGTCGACCGCAGGGCGATCAGCTGGCGGTTCAGATTGGTGAGGCAGACCCGGTCATCATCAAACAGATCAACCGACATGACGCCGGAGCGTACCAGCGCATCACAGCAGTATCCTCCGACGCCGCCAATTCCAAAGACTGCGACCCGTGCGCCGCGCAGTCTGCCCATCCCCTCTTCTCCGATCAGAAGCTGTGTGCGGGCATATTGATCCAGCGCCATATGAATCCCTCCATGAACCTCGTTGCTTGTCTGCCAAGGCATATCTGCAGGCACAGACTGCAATGCCCGTAGTATATCTTCTGTGAATCCATTTGTCAATAGACCTTGTAGATAATAGAGGAGGGAATTCATTCGCCATGCTTTTCGTATTGTGGAGAGCATAAGCCTCCTGCCCGCTTTTCTCAAATGACCCATCCCTTCCTGAAAAGATCTTGACGATCTGCTGATCATCGGTTTGTCCATGTGCCTGTTCCTTTCCTATACGGGATTGACAGCAAACAAAATGCGGCTGCGCATCAAGCAAGAAGCCCTACGCGGCAGACGCTCCGATTCGATTCCGTCTGCGCAGCCAGGCAACAGGAAAAGCAGCATGTCCTTCCTTGCGCACTGTGCCATATCACTCAGTATGGCTCAATCAAGGAGGGGCATGCAGGCATGTGCATTCGTCCGGTCAGGATCATGTTCATCGTCCGATTCATCATGCTTAGCCGCTCCCTTCTGTTTGGATTGGTGGCATGATCATCCATACAGTCCATATGATCAACAGACATTTTTAATTTCGCGCGACGTTTTTCCGATTATAGATTGACATAGTAGACAAATTGGAGGTAGGATGTTGAAATCAGTCTTCATGTCAGCACTCGCGAATCGCGTTGACCGCAATTCCAACAGAGATAAGGATAATTGAGGTGACAAAAATGACCCTCCAGCAGCTCAATGACGTCATTGCCATCGCAGAAACCGGCTCCTTCAACCGGGCAGCAGAGCGTCTCTACATCGCGCAGCCCTCTCTGACCGGGGCAATCAAGGAACTGGAAAAGGAATTGGGCGTTACCCTCTTCAACCGCAGCTTCAAGGGCGCAACGCTGACTGCGGAGGGCGTCAATTTTCTGCCCTATGCCCGGTCTGTCATCATGCAGTATCAGAATATCCTTGACGCTTATGGGAAGTCGGGCGTGCGCAAGCAGAGATTTGCGGTCTCCACACAGCACTATTCCTTCGCGGTCAAGGCCTTCTCCAACCTGACCCGCGCCTACGATGTGGCGGAATACGAGTTTGCCATCCGGGAAACCAGGACGCATCAGGTCATCGACGACGTTGCCGCGGGCAGGAGCGAAATCGGCATTCTGTACCTGAGCGATTTCAACCGGAAGGTGCTGACCAAGATGCTGAGCGAAAACAGCTTGGTTTTTCATCATCTGATTGACTGCCGCGCTTATGTATACCTGTGGCGGGAGCACCCGCTCGCAAAGCGGAAATCCATCGCTTTTGACGATCTCACCCCATTCCCCTGCCTTTCCTTTGAGCAGGGAGAAAACAGCAATTTCTATCTCGCAGAGGAAATCCTGTCCACCAACGAATACCCTCGCATCATCAAGTGCTGCGACCGGGCAACCGTTCTGAACCTGATGGTCGGCGCTTTAGGCTATACCCTCTGCTCCGGGATCATCTGCGAGGAGCTCAACGGAGACGACTACATCGCCATTCCATATGATGCGGATGAGGAAAACCCCAACAGCGTCATGGAAATCGGCTACCTTATCCGGAAAAACAGCCTGCTGAGCAATGTAGGGCAGCAATATGTGCTGGAACTCAAGCGCTGTCTTCAAAGACCTGAGATTGAAGCAGCCGCCATCACCTGAACCGCTGACACTTTGCAAGGGTATAGGAATCACCTATCAAGGCTGATTGTGCTTTTGTATTGGACAATAACCCATCAAGTCGATAGAATATATGCAGAAATCAGAAGGGAGGTTTCGGTCATGTGCGATCGATGCAGATCCTATGCCGTGCTGCTGAGCCGGAACCGAATGTGCTGCGTCCAAGGCAGGACCGGGGCTTCATCCCCCAGCCCATCCCGGCCAACAGGCAAAGCAGCACCGATAACGATCAAACCGGCATGATGCCGGTTGCATCCCCGACAAAGTGACGGAAGTTCCGTTGCTTTGCGGTCGAGTTCGGAGCTTTACAGAAGGACTTTCATAGGTAATCATAAGGAGAAACAATCATGTCTGATATTCATAATTCCGCCAACTGGTCCTTTGAGACCAAGCAGCTTCACATTGGCCAGGAGCAGGCCGACCCGGCCACTGACGCCCGTGCCGTACCGATTTACGCCACCACCTCCTATGTATTCCATAACAGCGATCATGCCGCCGACCGCTTCGGTCTCCGGGACCCGGGCAATATCTACGGCCGCCTGACCAATCCCACCCAGAGCGTGTTTGAGGCGCGTATCGCGGCGCTGGAAAACGGCACCGCAGCGTTGGCGGTATCCTCCGGCGCGGCGGCCATCGCCTATACCTTCCAGGCGCTTGCCAAGGCCGGCGAGCACATCGTCGCTTCCAAGACCATCTACGGCGGCACCTATAACCTGCTGGCCCATACGCTGCCGCTGACCTCCAGCATCTCCACGACCTTTGTCGATCCTGATGTGGAAGGCAGCTTTGAAGCAGCCATTCAGGAAAACACCAAGGCCATTTTCATCGAGACGCTGGGCAATCCCAACAGCAACATCATCGACATCGAAGAAATCGCCAGAATTGCCCACGCTCATGGCATCCCGCTGGTGGTGGATTCCACCTTTGCCACGCCCTATCTGGTGCGGCCCATCGACTATGGCGCGGACATCGTCGTCCACTCCGCGACCAAGTTCATCGGCGGCCACGGTACGGCCATCGGCGGCGTGATCGTTGAGGGAGGCAAGTTTGACTGGAAAGCCAGCGGAAAGTATCCGTGGATCAGCGATCCCAATCCCAGCTACCACGGCGTGTCCTTCTATGATGCGGTAGGCCCCGCCGCATTCGCCACCTACATCCGCGCGATTCTGCTGCGCGATACCGGCGCGACGCTCTCCCCGTTCCATGCGTTTATCTTCCTGCAGGGCCTGGAAACCCTGTCTCTGCGCGTGGAGCGGCATGTGGAGAATGCGCTGAAAATCGTGGACTATCTCTCGAAGCACCCGCAGGTGGAGGCCGTCCATCATCCGTCGCTGCCCTCCGAGCCCAGCCACGCGCTGTATCAGAAGTATTTCCCGAACGGCGGCGGCAGCATCTTCACCTTTGAGATCAAGGGGGACAGCGATACGGCGAAGAAGTTCATCGACAACCTGGCGATCTTCTCCCTCCTGGCGAACGTGGCGGACGTCAAGTCCCTGGTCATTCATCCCTACACCACGACCCATAGCCAGCTGACCGATGAAGAGCTGCTGGATCAGGGCATCAAGCCCAACACCATCAGGCTCTCCATCGGCACAGAGAATGTGAAGGATCTGATCGCTGCGCTGGACGCCGCCTTTGAAGCCGTCAGGTAAGCACGCATACTCACAGGGAGGGGCGGATGCAATCGCATCCCTCCTCCCTGATTCTGTGAGGTAATGCTCTTGTCCGGAAAGGAGAATATCATGGCCACATCCATTCACACCAACAAAAAGGCAATTCGTCTCAGCATCGCCATCCTCATCGGCCTGATCCTCGGCGCGCTCTTCGGCCTCGTCATGCCGGACTGGGCGGAGCCGGTGACCAGTCTGATCAGCACGATCTACCTTCATGGCCTGACCATGATGATCTATCCCCTGGTGTTCTGCTCCCTGATCGTCGGTATCAAGGGAATCGGCAGCGTTTCCGCAACCGGAAAGGTTGGCGGTCAGGCCCTTCTGTATTTTGTCGGCACGACGCTCTTCGCCAGTCTTCTCGGGCTGTTCCTGCCCAAAGCGCTGCATATCGGCGCAGGCGTTGCGATCGAAATGGCGGAGGCGGAGGTGCAGGCGGCGGAGTTCACCAGCATTGTGGACACCGTCAAGAACCTGATTCCGGCAAATCCCTTTGCTTCCTTTGTAAACGGCAACATGCTTCAGGTGCTGGCCTTCGCCATCATCGTGGGAATCACCTGTCTTGTTCTGGGCGAGAAGGCCGATCCATTTGTCAAGCTGTGCGAAGCGGTCGACGAGATCTCCGTCAAGATCGTATCCGCCGTGATGTACACGACCCCGGTCGGCGTGTTCTGCTCCCTGGCGGGAACCGTTCACGCCAACGGACTTCAGACCATCCTGTCCTTGGCGGCAGTCCTCGCCGTCCTCTACCTGGTCATGGCGCTGTACATCGTGATCGTATACGGCGTCGTGATGGTCAGGGGAATCGGCCAATTCAGCCTGAAGCAGTTCTTTGTCACGGTGCTTCCCGCCGCCCTGAACGCCTTCGGCACGGCCTCCTCGTCCGCGACGCTTCCGATCAGCAAACGGTGTACGGATGAGATGGGCGTGCCCAACGAAATTTCCTCCCTCGCTCTGCCGCTGGGCGCTACGATCAACATGGATGCGGTTTCCATCGTCATGTCCTTCATGATCGTGTTCTTCGCCAATGCGACGGGAACCGAGCTGCCGTATGTCCTCCTGGCTGTTGTGCTGATGAGCAACGCCCTGCTGAGCATCGGCACGCCGGGCGTACCAAACAGCGCCATCGCTTCCTTTGCTGCGCTGGCAGCCATCGCCGGCCTGCCGTCAGGCATCATGGGCATGTATGTGAGCATCAATATTCTGGTCGACGCCGGAGCGACCTGCTGCAACGTGCTGGGCGACATTGCCTGCGCGGTGGCGATGAAAAGAACCTGTGTCCTTCCAAAGAAAACCGAATAATCCCATTTCTGCTCCATGCCTGAATCGCAGATGAAGCGCGACGGGCATGGAGCATCTTCTGTATAGACCGGATTATGCATTGACATAGTAGATAAAAAGGATATAATGGGTGCAAGTGCAGTTGCCATACACGAAAGCTGTCAGATGGCGTCCCATCAGCCGGAGGCCAAACGGCTTTCGCGCGGCTTTGGGCGGGATGAATCCTGCCGCGCGCAATCAATGAGGAGGGAATTGCTTGGAACCACTGCCCCTGGAAATCACGATGGAAGCGCTGTCCCGCTTGCCGGAGAACAGCTATCTGCTGGCGGACATGCGTTCGCAGGAGGAACGGGAACGCGGGAGCATTCCCGGGGCAATCGCCCTGTCCGCGCAGGCGCTTGAAGCATGGCGTCCGGAGACGGACCTGCCGATTGTTCTGGTCTGTGCCCGCGGCGTGTTCAGCCAGGAGGCAGCGCAGACGCTGCGTGAACGCGGCATCAGCGCCTCCAGCCTGGTTGGCGGCTATCCGGCATGGCTGGTATTTCAGCTCAGGCAGAAGGAAGCCGAGGAGACCGCCGCGCGCGCCGAAGCCAGTCTGGAGAAGAAATACCGGCAGAAGCTGTGGAGCAAGTTCACCCGGGCCATCAAGACCTACGAGCTGCTTCAGCCGGGCGATCGCGTCGCCGTGTGCATCTCCGGCGGCAAGGACTCCATGCTGATGGCCAAGCTGTTTCAAAAGCTCATACGCCACAGCAAATTCCCGTTTGACGTGAAGTTTCTGGTCATGGACCCGGGCTACAGCCCCGCGAACCGGCAGATCATCGAGGAGAACGCACGCAGGCTCGGCATTCCCATTCAGATCTTTGAGACGGACATCTTCGACGCCGTCTACAACGTGCCCAAATGCCCCTGCTATCTGTGCGCGCGGATGCGCCGGGGCTATCTGTACAGCTTCGCCCAAAAGCTCGGCTGCAACAAGATCGCTCTCGGGCACCATTTTGACGACGTGATTGAAACCATTCTGATGGGGATGCTCTACGGCGCGCAGATCCAGACCATGATGCCCAAGCTCCATTCCACCCATTTTGAGGGCATGGAGCTGATCCGGCCGATGTACCTGATCCGCGAGGATGACATCAAGGCCTGGCGCGACAGCAACGATCTTCGCTTCATCCAGTGCGCGTGCAAATTCACCGATACCTGTACAACCTGCGGAAGTGGAGAGAATCACTCCAAGCGGATGGAGGCCAAAGCGCTGATCCGCCAGCTGAAAGCGACCAATCCCGACATCGAAAACCACATTTTCCGCAGCGTGGAAAACGTCTGTCTGGATACCGTCATCGGCTGGAAGCACCACGGACAGACGCATCATTTTCTGGACACCTACGATCAGGAATAGACGGATGTCCTCTCACTTTTTCTCTGCCATATGTCCATGAACAAGATATATATTGTCGAGTATAATCGCTCCCATCCGAGAGAGAAAGCAGTGGGCATGATCAAGCAAAACAAAAACGGACAGTTCTTTCACCGACAGGAAGGAGAGCTGTCCGTTTCCAATTTGAATTTCAAATGCCGCATGAATAATCGGAGAGATTGTC
>JBJEUH010000044.1:0-33326 GCA_051883735.1 Candidatus Ventricola sp. | reverse complement strand
ATCTCCCAGCACATGCCGCTCGGCCGGGAGAACACGATCTCCCAGATGAAGGAGCTCATCGTCCAGAACTACAACCATCCCTCCATCGTCGTCTGGGGCCTCTCCAACGAGATCACCATGAAGGGCGCGGAGGACCCCGACCTGATCGAGAACCACCGCATCCTGAACGATCTGTGCCACGAGATGGACAAGACCCGCCTCACGACCGTCGCGGTCGTCTCCATGTGCAACATGCACGCGGACTATCTGAAGATTCCGGACGTGGTCTCCTACAACCATTACTTCGGCTGGTACGGCGGCGACACGAGCATGAACGGCCCGTGGTTTGACAAATTCCACAGGGAGCTGCCGAACATCCCGATCGGCGTATCCGAGTACGGCTGCGAGGCGCTGAACTGGCACACCTCGAACCCCACGCAGGGCGACTACACCGAGGAATACCAGGCGTACTACCACGAGGAGCTTATCAAGCAACTCTTCACCCGCAAGTACCTCTGGGCGACGCACGTCTGGAACATGTTCGACTTCGGCGCGGACAACCGCGCGGAGGGCGGTGAGAACGGCCAGAACCACAAGGGCCTGGTGACGTTTGACCGCAAGTACAAAAAGGACGCGTTCTACGCCTACAAGGCCTGGCTGTCGGACGAGCCGTTCGTGCACATCTGCGGCAAGCGCTATGTGGACCGCGTGGAGGACGTGACGAGGGTGACCGTCTACTCCAACCTGCCGGAGGTCGAGCTGTTTGCGAACGGCCATTCGCTGGGCAAAAAGACGGCGGAGGATCACTTCTTCCGCTTTGACGTGCCCAATGCGGGCGTCACGAAGCTCCGCGCCGTTGCGGGTGACTGCACCGACGAGAGCGAGATCCGCAAGGTGGACACGTTCAACGAGGCATACCGCCTGCGGGAGAAGGGCGCGGTGCTCAACTGGTTCGACGTCACCGAGGTCGAAGGGCATTACTCCCTGAACGACAAGCTGAGCGACATTCTGAAGTCAAAGGAGGGCAGCGCGCTCTTCGGCAGCTTGATGCAGTCCATGATGCACCAGAAGGCGATGGGCTTTGAGATGACCCCGGAGATGATGAAGATGATGGGCGGGTTCACCATCCTGCGCCTGACCAGCCTGATGGGCTCCATGGACGTCAAGTTCACCAGGGAGCAGCTGCTTGAGCTGAATGAAAAGCTGAATCAGATCAGGAAGGAAGAATGATTTTTTCGTCAAATAGACGCGATTGCAAACGACGATCACTCCCTCCGGCTGCTGCGGCAGCCACCTCCCTCAGGAGGGAGGCTGGAGCTGCTGAAAGTGATTTGGGCTCCCTCTTGAGGGAGCTGTCAGCGAAGCTGACTGAGGGAGTTCGTTCACATTCGCTCCCTTTAGGCACATCACAATTTTTAGGAAACGAAAAGACCGGGACAGCAATTCCGGCCTTTCTTTTATCATTCAAATCCATTCTCTGCGCAAGAATCCGATTTTAGTCCTGATACAGCCTCGTGGACAGATACCGGTCGCCCGCGTCCGGCATGAGGGCCACGATGGTCTTGCCCGCGTTCTCCGCGCGCCGGGCGAGCATAAGCGCCGCGTGCAGGCAGGCGCCGGAGGAGATGCCGATGAGCACGCCCTCCCGGCGGCCCATGGCGCGCCCGGCCGCTAATGCGTCCTCGTCCGTGACCGGGATGATCTCGTCGATCACGCTGCGATCCAGCACGCTGGGCACAAAGTTCGCGCCGATGCCCTGAATGCCGTGCGGGCCGGCGACGCCCCCCGACAGCAGCGGCGAGGACGCCGGCTCCACCGCGACGATCTGCACGCCCGGCTTTTTCTCCTTGAGATACCGGCCCACGCCCGTGATCGTGCCGCCCGTGCCCACGCCCGCGACGAAAATGTCCACCTCGCCGCAGGTGTCCTCGTAGATTTCCGGGCCGGTCGTCTCGTAGTGCGCCTGCGGATTGGCGGGATTGTCAAACTGGCCGGGGATGAAGCTGCCCGGGATCTCGCGGGCCAGCTGCTCAGCTTTGGCAATCGCGCCCTTCATGCCCTCGCTGCCCGGCGTGAGCACCAGCTCCGCGCCGTAGGCCTTCATCAGCAGGCGGCGCTCCATGCTCATGCTGTCCGGCATGACGATGACCGCGCGATAGCCCCTCGCCGCCGCGACGACGCACAGCCCGATGCCCGTGTTGCCGCTGGTCGGCTCGATGATGACGCTGCCAGGATGAAGCACGCCGCGCCTTTCCGCGTCCTCGATCATCGCCAGACCCACGCGGTCCTTGGCCGAGCCGCCGGGGTTGAAGCCCTCCAGCTTGACCAGAAGCCGCGCGCTCAGCTTCTCTTCTCGCTCAATGTGCACGGCCTCCAGCAGCGGCGTATGGCCGATCAGCTGCTCGGCCGACGTATAGATCCTTGCCATGGAATCTTCCTTCTTTCCGCAGCCGGCAATGCCCCCGGCCGCATGGCGTTTTCTGCATTATAAAGCCGCCGTGTTTCGCTGTCAACTCGGTTGTCCTTTTGTCCTTCAGATGATACAATAGGGGCATTCCTGAAAAAAGAGGCGAACCGCTTGAAGATTCTTCGTCAATTCTCCGTCATCCTGCTGATCTCGCTCGCCGGCGAGGCGCTCAGCTTTCTGATTCCGCTGCCCATCCCGGCGAGCATCTACGGCATTGCGCTGCTGTTTCTTCTGCTGTGCACGGGCCTGCTGCGCGTAGAATCGGTCAAGGAGGTCTCCTCCTTCCTGATCGGGATCATGCCCGTCATGTTCATTCCCGCAGCCGTCGGGCTGACGGAGTCCTTCGGCCTGCTCCTGCCCGCGCTCCCCGCGTACATCGTCATCACGCTCGTCTCCACGCTGGCTGTCATGATCGTCTCCGGCCGCGCAGCGCAGGCCGTCATCCGCAGAGAATCCGGGGAGGAAAACCGCCATGAATGAATTTGCCGCATCCTCCGTGTTCTTCGGCGTGTTTGTGACGCTCGCCGCCTATCTGCTCGGCCTCAAGGTCAGGCAAAAGACCGGGCTGACGATCATGAATCCGCTGCTGATCGCCATCGTGCTGGTGATGCTTCTGCTGCGCGCGCTTCACATCGATTACGAAGCGTACAACCAGAGCGCCAGGCTCGTCAGCAGCCTTCTGACCCCCGCGACGGTCTGCCTCGCCGTGCCGCTCTATGAGCAGCTCCATCTGCTCAAACGCCACAAGGCGGCCATTCTCACCGGCGTGCTCTCCGGCGTGCTCACCAGCCTCGTCTGCGTGCTCGCGCTCGCCGTCCTCTTTAGGCTCGACCACGCGGCCTACGTCACGCTGCTGCCCAAGTCCATCACCACGGCCATCGGCATGGGCGTCAGCGAGGAGCTCGGCGGCCATGTGTCCATCACCGTCGCCATCATCATCGTCACCGGCATTCTGGGCAGCATGATCGCCGAATCCGTCTGCAGGGCGTTTCGCATCACGGAGCCCATCGCGCGCGGCGTCGCCATCGGCACGGCCTCCCATGCCATCGGCACCACCAAGGCCATGGAGATGGGCGAGGTGGAGGGCGCGATGAGCAGCCTGTCCATCGTCGTCGCGGGCGTGCTGACGGTGGCGGGCGCGTCACTCTTTTCCCTGCTGCTGTGACGCGCACTTTTCCACAGCGCCCGGCGATTTTGCGGATAAGTTCGCGAGGCCCATTGACCCTGTTTTTAAATCATGTGTAATTTAACGTAATCTTTACAGGCTTTTTTCCCCCGGCATCGAATATACTAAGCATCATATCAAGCTTTCCGGGAGGGCATCCTTTTCATGCTCAAGAAAAAAATGAACAAAGCCGTGCTCAAGGCGTTTATCCAGCGCAGGAAGATCAATGCGCTCGGCCTGATCGTCATCACCGCCGCCAGCGCCATCTTCACGCTGCTGGGCGCGCTCACCGGCTTTGCCCGCACCAATATCCTCGCCATCGTCACCGTGCTGATGATTCTGCTGTGCCTTTTGCAGATGATGAAGAACGGCAGGGGCTTTCGCACGCTTCACTCCGCCAAGGGCCTGCGAAAAAAGAAGCGCGACCCGCAGGCGGATTGACCGATTCACAGAAGGGGCTGTCTCATGACGAGACAGTCCCTTTTTCACAGATATGCGGGAAGAACAGCAGGATTTTACAGGAAAAAATCGAATACTGAATATGAACGAATTTGCCTTTTCATGCGGCTTTGGAAACCGGTGAAAACCGGGGTCGGGTTATCCCCAATCCTGTGGAAAAAGCGTGGATATGTTTTGGGCCTTTTGCAGGGTTTTCCACAGTCCAAAATCCAGCCTGTTTTGGCTTTTTGGCAGTTATCCCGGTTTTCCACCGCACTACGGCTACTCCTGCTGAATCTTATATACTGCTACTACTCCATGGAGGTTGATGATATGCGTTTTTCCTGCGACACCAACGACCTGAACACGAGCCTCTCCATCGTCAGCCGCGCGCTTGCGGTGCGCTCTCCCAAGCCGATTCTCGAGGGCGTCCTCCTTGAATCCTGCGAGCAGGGCCTGCGCCTGATCTGCACGGATCTCGCGCTCGGCATTCAGACGACCATTCCGGCGACCTTCACCGAGGAGGGCCGCGCCGTGCTGCCCGGCAAGCTGCTGTGCGAGATCGTGCGCAAGCTGCCCGGCGGCGTCTGCGAGTTCTCCGTCTCCGACCGCATGCAGGCGACCATCCGCTGCGCGAGCATCCGCACGACGATCACCGGCTTTGACCCGGTCGAGTATCCGGAGCTGCCGCAGGTGGCGGGCGCTTCCTTCTCCATGCCGCAGAGCACCCTGCGCGACATGATCGGCCGCACGCTGTTCGCCATCGCGGTGGACGAGAGCCGCCCGATCCTCACCGGCTGCCTGATGGAGGTGGGCAGGAGCGAGATGCGCGTGGTCGCGCTGGACGGCTTCCGCCTGGCGATGCGCAGGGAGGACATCGAAGGCCCGGACAGCGACGTTTCGGCCGTCGTGGGCGGCAAGGTGCTGGGCGACATCGCGAAGATCCTGGGCGACACCGACGAGCCCGTCTCCCTCTGCTTCAGCCGCAGCCATGTGCAGATGAACATGGGCGCGACGCACATCGTCGCCCGCCTGCTCGAGGGCGAGTTCATCCGCTACCGCCAGATTCTGCCGCAGGAATGGCAGACCCGCGTAGCCGTGCGCAGCGGCGAGCTGAGCAGCGCCATCGACCGTGCAAGCCTGATCGCGCGCGAGGGCAAGAGCAACCTGGTGTGCTTCAAAATCGACGGCGACACGCTGACCGTCACCTCCAATTCCGAAAACGGCGACATGGAGGAGAAGATCGACGTGACGACCGAGGGCAAGGACCTGACCATCGCCTTCAACGTCCGCTACATCACCGACGTGCTCAGGGCGATCTCCGACGACGAGGTCTTCATGCGCTTCAACTCCAACGTCAGCCCCTGCGTGGTCTGCCCGACCGAGGGCGACGGCTACCTGTACCTGGTGCTGCCGGTGCGCGTGTTTAACGCATAAGAATGCTGGATAACACTCCTTCCACCATCCTGCGGATGGTCCCCCTCCCTCAGGAGGGAGGCTTTCGGTGCGGTTTGAAGAGAGTAAGAGAATAGGAAAACGAAGATATGCGCGTCAAATCGCTGAGCCTCAAAAATTTCAGAAATTATGAGCAGGCGAGCATCGCGCCTGACAGCGGCGTGACCGTATTTACCGGGCCGAACGCGCAGGGCAAGACCAACATCCTGGAGGCGCTGCACCTGTGCTGTCTGGGCCGCAGCCACCGGACGGCGCGCGACGAGGAGCTCATCCGCTGGGGCGCGGACAGCGCGCGCGTGCAGATTCTGACGCAGCAGCTGGACGGCACGCACGAGGTGACGATCCTGCTTCAGCGGACACAGAAGAAAAAGAAGGTCGTGCGCATCGGCGCGCGACAGGCGGAGCGCATCGGCGAGCTCTTTGGCCACGTCTGCGGCGTGCTCTTTTCGCCGGAGGACCTCTCCATCGTCAAGGACGGCCCGGCGGAGCGGCGCAGGTTTCTGGACATGCAGCTCTCGCAGCTGCGCCCGCAGTATTTTTACAGCCTGCAGCGCGCGGTGCGCACGCTGAACCAGCGCAACGCGCTTTTAAAGGAGATCGCCAGGCATCCGTCCCTGCTGCCCACGCTGGACATGTGGGACGAGCAGCTCGCGCGCGTGGGCGCGGAGATCGCGTTAAGCCGCCGCGAGGCCATCGCCTTTCTGAGCGAGGAGGCCAGACGGGCGCACGCCTCGCTGACGGGCGGGCGCGAGGAGCTTCGGCTGTGGTACATCTCCCAGACCGTGGACGCGCCGGACGCCGCGGAGCAGCTCCTTGCCCGGCTGCGCGCGGCCAGAAGCGAGGATCTTCGCCGGATGACCACGACGGTGGGCATTCACCGCGACGACATGGGCGTGACGATCAACGGCAAGGAGGCGCGCACGTTCGCCTCGCAGGGGCAGCAGCGCAGCGCGGTGCTCTCGCTCAAGCTGGCGCAGCTGGAAATGGCCGCGAAGGAGACGGGCGAAGCGCCGATTCTGATGCTCGACGACGTGATGAGCGAGCTGGACCCGCTAAGGCGCCGCCAGCTGATCGAGCGGATCGACCGCGTGCAGACGTTCGTGACCTGCACGGACCTGTCCGACCTCGCCGGCGCGCGGCAGGGCGCGGTCTACCATGTGGAAAACGGCGTGCTCCGGGCGTGACGCCCCTTTTTGGGAAAAAACGCGTTTTTCAAGCAATATCAGGAAAAAACAGAGTTATACGGCCACTGTCCACATTCATCCACAATTTATCCACAGTTATCCACAAAAGTGTGGAAAAGTCTGTGGACAAGATACGGATAAGCGATGGATAACCCCAAACAGCGCATGCGGGCGCGGGATTTTGGGCAGTCCAAAAAAGGAGATCCGTTCAAAGATTTTGGGCCTTTTTCAGCCAAAACATTTTGGATCGGGCTTTGGATACATCCAAAAGTGGAAAAGTGGGAGAAAGGAAACAAGCAGCAACGATGGATCGCAACAAAAAGCGCGTGACGTATATGACCGGCGCAAACAGCACGCTGAGCACCTACGGCATGAACGAGAGAAAAAAGAAGAAAAAGCCGGTGCCGCAGCGCCTGCGCGTGCTGGCGGCGCTGGCGGTGCTCGCCGCGATCATCGCGCTGGCGGTTGTCTATGCGCTCAGCGGCTCGGGCCGGGAGAGCGTGGGCAAGGTGACGCGCATCGGCGCGACGCTCTCCCAGAACGTGACGCCCTTCGGCGACAGCGTGATCTTCTACGACGGCACGACGCTGCACTGCATGGCGGCGACCGGCGGCAACGAGTGGAGCTACCAGATCGGCACGAACGCGGACTATGACGCCACAAAGGAGCGCATCGTCGCCTGGTCGGGCAACGACCTGTACATCCTCAACAGCCGCGGCCGCCTGATCTACAACAACAAGATGTCCGATACGATCCAGTTCGCCAGCGCGGGCAGCGGCTATGTGGCGGTGTTCGTGGGCGAGCCGGACAACGGCGTCGTCTCCGTCATCAATGAGGCGGGACAGATTGTGGACAACGTGACCATCAGCAACCAGACGCTGCTGGACATCGGCTTTTTCAAGGCCGTCACCTCCTCGAGCGCGCAGGAGACCGAGCTGATGTGGGTGCTGGGCCTGGATACGACCGGCACGGTCATCTCCACCGAGCTGCAGACCTTCCAGCCCGGCAAGCTCTCCACCGGCAAGAGCTCCCTGGGTGAGCACATCGCTTACAAGGTCTACTCCATTGGCGGCTCGCTCGAGGTCGTCACCACGCGCCAGATCATGCACTACAACTACCGCGTGCTGGAGGAGAGCAACCCCACGCTGATCTACGGATACACCGTGGAGGACGTGCAGCAGGTGGGCGGCATGACCTATCAGCTGCTGATCCCCGCGCAGGAGAGCCGCGAGGGCGTGCGCATCAGCAATGTGCGCCTGATGTACGGCAATATCGACCGCGTGCTGCATCTGCCCAGCGAGTGCATGGCCGCGGCGCTGGGCACGCACTCCGTCTACGGCTTTGCCAGCAACGCGGTGTACGTCTGCAGGTTCGGCGAGACGACGTTTGCCGCGCACGCGCTGCCCATCAACGTCACGGCGGTGCTGGGCATGATCTCGGACAACCGCGTGATCGTCGCCTCCGGCTCTGAAATCTACGTGGTCGAGCTGCCGCGGTAAAGACTCCCTCCCTGAGGGAGCTGTCACGGCGCAGCCATGACTGAGGGAGTCATCGTTTTGCTGCGTCTCATGGAAAGGAGCATTCATGAATATCATCGATATCCTCATTCTGGCGGTGCTCGCCGTCAGCGTGATCTACGGCATGCACCGCGGCTTCATCAGCGGCGTGCTGAGCGTCGCGGCGCTCATCGGCGCGGCGGCGCTGTCCTTCGCCATGAGCGGCCAGCTGGCCGCATGGCTCAAGGGCAACGAGACGCTGGTGGAGACGCTGATGTACTACACCGACGCGGGCAGCCGCATCAGCAGCCTCGACCTGTCGATGATGACCGTGTCGCAGGTGACGGAGAGCACGCTGGCGCAGATTCTGAGTAGCGCGCATCTGCCCGCCGCGTTTGAGAGCGCGTTCATCACGGGCATCGCCTCCGCCTCCGGCGGCACGACCATCTCCGAGCTGCTGAGCCAGACGATTGTGAGCGTGTCCATCTCCATCCTCAGCTTCCTGATCTGCTTTTTCCTGTCGTACATCGTCGCGACGTTCGTCATCCACCTGATCTGCTACGTCTTTGAGCTGCCGGTGCTGCGGCACCTGGACGCGCTCATCGGCGGCGTGTTCGGCCTGGTGCGCGGCGTGCTGCTGCTGTTCATCCTCTTTGCGCTGGTGCCCATCGTGCTGGCAGTTGCGCCCGTGCCGCAGATCGAGGAGCTGATCGCGAGCTCGCGCCTGGCGCCGATGTTTGACAGCCAGCTGATTCTCTCCATCCTGCGCAATTCGATCGGATAAGGCAAGGAGGAAACGATATGGAAGTGTTTTACTATCGCTGCAGGGTGTGCGGCTATGTGCATCAGGTGCCCAGCTACTGGATGAGCTATGCGGCCGAGGATTCGCACGAGCAGATGCACTTTGATCCCCGGACGCAGAGCGTCTGCGAGAATCAGACGCTTGATTACGCGGGCGAGGGCAATACGGACTGACCTTGCCGGGCATCTGAACGCAGGTGCGAAGCGAAGAAGGGAGTCTGAGGGACTGCGTCCCTCAGGCAGGGGTTTGGGGACAGCGTCCCCAAGAAAGGTCTCTCATGGATTATCTCAAGTTTCTTTCTCATATCACCACGGTTCCCGGCACGAGCGGCTATGAAGCGCCTGCCGCCGGGGCGTTTGAGCAGGCGTTTGCGCCCTATTGCGACGAGACGAGGGTCGACCGCAATCAGAGCGTGATCGCCGTGCAGCGCGGCAGCGGCAAGGGCCCGAAGGTCATGCTCTGCGCGCACATCGACGAGGTCGGCCTGATGACCACGCTCGTGGAGGAGGACGGCAGCGTCCGCTTCCTGTCCATGGGCGTGGCGGCGCAGACGCTGCCCGCGCAGGAGGTGACTATCCTTTCCAAGGACGGCCCGATCTACGGCGTGATCGGCGCGATGCCGCCGCACCTGACCGATCGCGGCGACCGCGGAGAGGTGACGCCGGCGGACAAGCTGTTCATCGATACGGGCCTGCCGGCGGAGGAGGTCAGAAGACGGGTGCCTGCGGGCACGCCGGTGCAGCTCACGGGACGCACGACGGCGCTTGAAAACGAGCACGTCGCCAGCAAGACGCTCGACGATCGCGCCTGCGCGGCCATTTTGCTCGATTGCGCGCAGCAGATGCAGCGCAGGCTGCACGACGCGGACGTCTATTACGTCCTCTCCTCGCGCGAGGAGTACGATTCCTTCGGCGCGAGGACGGCGGCGGAGCGCCTCCGCCCGAATATGGCGGTCATCCTCGACGTGACGCACGGCACCATGCCCGGCTGCGAGGAGGGCGAGACGTATCCGCTCGACTGCGTGGCGCTTTCCGCGGGGCCCAATACGCACAGGAAGCTGACCGCGGTGCTCAAGGAGCACGCGGAGCGGCTGGGCCTCAAGGCGCAGATCGAGGTGGCCGCGGGCAGCACCTGGACGGACGCCTGGGAGGTGCAGGTGGCGGGCGAGGGCGTGCCGTGCGCGGTCATGAGCCTGCCGATTAAGTACATGCACACCACGGTCGAGCTGGGCTCGCTGGACATGATGCGCAAGCAGGCGCATCTGCTGTGCGAGGCCGTCTGCGAGCTTCATGAGGGCTGGGAGGAAACGCTATGCTACTGAGCGAAATCACGGCGCTGCGCGCCCCCTCCGGCTGGGAGGACGAGGCGCGAAACGCCATCCGCCGGGAGGCGGAGGACATTCTGAAGGACCGAGAGGGCCGCGTGTACGGCGATACGATGGGCAATCTCTACGCCTTCCGCAAGGGCACGGACAGCGCGCTGCCGCACGTCATGCTGACGGCGCACATGGACGAGGTCGGCTTCATCGTCCGCTTTGCCGGGGAGGACGGCCTGCTGCGCATCGACTGCGTGGGCGGCATGGACCCCCGGTGTGCCGTCTCCAAGCGCGTGATCGTGGGCGAAAAGGCCGTGCCGGGCGTGATCGGCGTGAAGGCGATCCACCTGATGAGCGCGGAGGACCGCAAAAAGGCGCCGGATTTTGAGCATGTCTTCATCGACATCGGCGCGAAGGACAAGGACGAGGCCGAGCGCCTCTGCCCGCCCGGCAGCTATGCGACGTTTGAAAGCGAGTACCGCGAGTTCGGCGACGGCTTTGTGAAGGCGAAGGCGCTCGACGACCGCGCGGGCTGCATGATCCTGCTGAACGTGCTGCGCGCAAGCGGCTATGCGGGCGACCTCACCTGCGTGTTCACCGTGCAGGAGGAGGTCGGCCTGCGCGGCGCGAAGATCGCGGCGAGGCGGGTCATGCCGGACGCGGCGGTCATCGTGGACACCACCACCGCCAACGACATGGGCATGACCGACGCGCACAAGCAGGTGACCCGGTGCGGCGACGGCCCGGCGCTCACGTTCATGGACAGGCGCGCGATCATCCCGCAGAAAATGCGCGAGCTGGCGCTGCGCGCGGCGCAGAAGAACGGCATTCCCGTGCAGATCAAGCGCGGCGCGAGCGGCGGCACCGACGCGGGCGAGATTCACCTGACGGGCGGCGGCGTGCCGTGCCTGTCCATCGTGATCCCGTGCCGCTACGTCCACAGCCCGGCGAGCGTGTGCAAGCTGTCCGATATCGACGCGGCGCAGGCGCTGACGCTGGCCGTGCTCGAGGAGTTTGAAGCAAGGAGCAATCAGCCATGAATATGCAGCTTTTGGAGAAGATTCTGACCACCTACGGCCCGTCCGGCCATGAGGGCCGCGTCGCGGAGGCGATCCGCGATGCGCTTGACGGCCATGTGGACGAGATGCACACCGACGTGATGGGCAACCTGATCGCGGTGAAGAGGGGCGACGGCACGGGCAGGCGCATCATGCTCTCCGCGCACATGGATCACATCGGTCTGGCGGTGATCGACGCGGACAAGCACGGCTATCTGCGCGTGTGCAGCGTCGGCGGCATCTACGCGCGGGAGATGGTAAGCGGGCACGTCGTCTTTGAAAACGGCGTGTGCGGCGTGGTCGGCGCGGACGAGAAGGCCGGGGACAAGATCAGGGTCTCCGATCTGTACGTCGATATCGGCGCACAGAACCGCGAGGAGGCGCTCTCCATGGTGTCCCTGGGCGACATGTGCGTGATGAAGCCGCGGGTGACGAAGCTGGGAGAGCACCGGCTTGCCTCCCCGGCGATGGACGACCGCATCGCCTGCTACATTCAGGCGCAGGCGCTGCTTGAGCTGAGCGAAAAGACGAAGAACGAGATCGTCGCCGTCTTCTCCGTGCAGGAGGAGGTCGGCCTGCGCGGCGCGACGACGGCGGCCTATGCGGCCGAGCCGGACCTGGGCATCGCCATCGACGTGACGGATACGGGCGACATGCCGGAGATGAAGATCAAGATGGCGGTCGAGCTGGGCAAGGGCGCGGCGATCAAGATCATGGACGACTCGGTGATCTGCACGCCCGCCGTGGTCGAAATGATGGAGAGGCTCGCGGCGGAAAACGGCATTCCCGTCCAGCGCGAGGTGCTGCCCTTCGGCGGCACGGACGCGGGCGCGATGCAGATGTCGCGCGGCGGCGTCGCGACGGGCGCGATCTCCGTGCCCTGCCGCTATATCCACAGCGAGGCGGAGACGGTCGATCTGCGCGATGTGCAGGCGTGCATCGACCTGCTGAAGGCCTGCCTGACGGCGTAACGCCCTCAGACTGCCTGCGGCAGCCAGCTCCCTCAGGAGGGAGTCTTCAGGTTGCTCCCAGCGCCTCACTCATCTTAAAACCGCCGCGAAGCGAAAAAGGGTGCAGGGACAATGTCCCTGCCAGGGGTAAGGGGACAGCGTCCCCAACGTCCCCCATCTCAAAGGAGAATTCAACGATGAAAGAAGCCATTCGCCTGACGAACAAGACGGCCATTGCGCTGCGCAGGAGCGCGCAGCGGCTTCGCGCGATGCACTTTGCCGCCGCGGTGCTCCTGAGCCTTCTGCTTGCTGCGCTGGGCGTGTTTCTCGGCCTGATGTGGCTGCCGGCGGTGCCGATCGCGGTCACCGTCATCGCGCTGATGGACTGCGCCATCGTGGTCTTCTCCCGCTGCCGGTATCTGTCCCTGCTCGGCCAGGCGATCTGCACGGAGGCCGCGGCGCGGGAGATCCGCGCGGGCAGGAGCGAGAGCCGAAGGCGCGAGCAGGCCATCAGCGACCTGATGCGCGCGAAGGCGGATGTGCAGCAGCCGGAGCCCGCGAAGAAGCAGACGGGCGAGCGGCCGTCCTTTGATCGGAAGGACAGGGAGGACGGGGAGACGAGGGCGGAGACGGACGGCGCGGCTGCGCCGCACCGCCGCAGAAGGCAGAGCAGTCTCCAGCTGATCCGGAGCGAACAGGCGTAAAAAGGAGAAGTCCATGGCGGCAGTATTGTATACCCTTTTCTTTCTGATTGGCGGCGTGACGATCATCCGCGCGCAGCTCCCCGGAAAAAGCCCGCTTCTGCGGGCTTTTCTGGGTTTGGCCCTGGGCGTGCTGCTGGAGATGGAGCTGCCCGCGCTCTGCGCGAACGTGTGGGGCTTTACGCTTGCAGCGCATGGCGCCGCGGCGGCGCTGCTGATGGCGATCGTCGGGGTGAGCATCTGGCTGCACGACGACCGGCCGGTCAGGGGCATGACGCAGGAGGATGGACAGATGCTCGCGGCGATGGCGCTCGTCGTGCTGCCGCTGACGGTGCTCTCCGCCTATCTGCAGCACACGCACATGCTCATGCCGGCGGCAGACGGCTCCGCCTGGTGCGGACAGTCCACCTACGGCGACCTGTGCATGCATCTGTCGTTCATCACCTCGATGCGGGACATGGAGTTCCCGCCGACGTACAACCTGCTCTACGGCACGGCGCTCAACTACCCGTATCTGACGGATTCGCTCAGCACGACGATGATGCTGATGGGCATGGATCTGCGCATGGCCGTCGTCTTCCCGGGCACGCTGCTCATGGCGCTGACCTACGCGGGCTACATGCTCCTGGCGCGGCAGATCCTGGGCAACCGCCGCCTCGCCGTCGTGGCGGCGGCGCTGCTGTTCTTCTTCAACGGCGGCCTGGGCTTTCTGTACGACTTCGATCTGGCGGGCCGCGACAACTTTGAAAAGATCCGGGAGATCTTCACCGGCTATTACAAGACCCCGGCCAATCAGCCGGACCTCAACCTGCGCTTTTCCAACGTCATCGCCGACCTGATGATCCCCCAGCGCGCGCTGCTGGGCGGCTGGGCGATGGGCATTCCGGCGCTGATGCTGCTCATCTCCTCCATGCGCGAGCGCTCTATGCGCCAGACGGTGCTCCTCGCCCTGTGGGCGAGCTGCCTGCCGCTGGTGCATACGCACACGTTCCTGGCGCTGGGCCTGTTCTCCGGCGGCTATGTGGCGGGCAGGCTGATGACCGACCGGGGAGACTGGAGGGGCATCCTCGCCCGCGCGGGCGTGTATCTGGGCGTCGTGCTGGTGCTGGCGCTGCCGCAGGTGCTGGGCAGCGCCGTCCGGCAGACGGTGGAGGGCGGCTCGCTGCGGCTGCAGTTCAACTGGGTGAACAACTCCGGCGGCCGCGGCATGATCGACGGGTATTTCTGGTTCTGGATCAAGAACGCGGGCCTGCCGTTCATCCTGATGCTGCTGGCTGTGCTGGAGGCCAGGCGAAGGGGGTATCTGGACATCGTGCTGGGCATGGCGGCGATCTTCATCGTCGCGGAGACGATCCTCTTTCAGCCCAACGAGTACGACAACAACAAGCTGTTCTACATCTGGTACATGTTCGCCGTGATCCTGGCGGCGGACTACGGCTCCATCCTCATGCAGCGGCTGGCCGGCCTGCGCGGCAGGGTGGTGCTGTGCGCGCTGTTCATGACGGTGAGCATGCTCTCCGGCGGGCTGTCCGTCGCGCGCGAGGTCGTCTCCGGCTATCAGCTCTTCTCGCGGACGGCGATGGAGGCCGGCGCGTGGATCGACGAGCACACGGAGAAGGACGCGATCTTCATGACCGGCCAGCAGCACATCAACCCGGTCTGCTCGCTGGCGGGCAGGCAGATCATCTGCGGCAGCGATCTGTACGTCTTCTTCCACGGCCTTGACTACCGCGAGCACGAGAGCAACTGCCGCAGGTTCTACGAGAATCCCGAGAAGTACGCCTATGTGCTGGACATGTACGGCGTGGATTACATCTACGTCAGCGACTACGAGAGGGCCGAGTTTGAGGTCGATCTCGATTATATCGACGAGCACTACGACCTCGTCTATCAGAATGAGGACGTGCGCGTCTACGCGACGGGCATCGATGAGGGAGAAGAATGATTGACAGATTTCTCAGATACTCGCTGGAAAACGGGCGGAAGATCTGCGCGGTGCTGATGCAGGACGGCCAGATGCAGAAGAAGAACCTGCTGGTGACGGCCATCGACGCGGACGGACAGGGCTTCAGCGCGAGGCTGCCGGGCAGAAAAAGGGAGACGCACCTGGCGCTTTCCGACGTGCTCACCTGCGCGTATGCGCGCGGGGATCAGGGCGAGCTGGAAAACCTATGAACGGACAGGAGATGATCCGCGCCATCGCGCGGCGCGTGCAGGCGTCCGGCGGACGCGCGCTGCTGGTGGGCGGCTGCGTGCGCGACGCGCTGCTGGGCCGGGAGAGCGCCGATATCGACTGCGAGGTGCATGGCGTTTCGCCGGACGCGCTTCGCGCGCTGCTGGGTGCGTTCGGGGAGATCGACGAGAGCGGGCGCGCCTACGGCATCTACACGATCAAAAACGCCGGCATCGACGTCGCGCTGCCGCGCACGGAGATGCGCACCGGGCCGGGTCACAAGGACTTTGCCGTGGCGGTGGACCCGCAGCTCTCCCCCGCGCAGGCGGCTGCCCGGCGGGATTTCACGGTGAACGCCATCATGCGCGACGCGCTGACGGGCGAATACGTCGATCCGCTGGGCGGCATGGAGGACCTTGCGCATGGCGTGCTGCGCGCCGTGCCGGGCGACGGATTTGAGGACGATCCGCTGCGGGTGCTGCGCGGGGCGCAGTTCGCCGCGAGGTTCCGCCTCACGCCGGACGAGGAAACCATCCGCCGGATGCGGCGCATGCCGACCGATCGCCTGAGCGCCGCGCGCGTATACGCCGAGATGAACAAGGCGCTCCTGACGGCACAGGAGCCGGACGTATTCTTCCGCGTGCTCCGGGACGCAAACGCGCTGGAGCCGTGGTTTGCCGAGCTTGCGGCGCTCCTCGGAGTGCAGCAGAATCCGCTGCACCACCCGGAGGGCGACGCCTTTGAGCACACGCTGCTCACGCTGCGCGCGGCCGCGGAGGAAAAAGACAAAAGCAGCCATCCGCTGCACTTCATGCTCGCGGCGCTGACGCACGACCTGGGCAAGGCCGTCTCTGCCGCGCAGGACGAGCACGGCAGCTGGCATGCGGCGGGCCACGCGGAGACGGGCATTCCGCTGTGCGGGGCGATGCTCGCGCATCTGGGCGCGCCGAGGGCGGCGATCCGCTATGCGCAGGACATGTGCCGCCTGCACATGCGCGTGCACACCGGCTACTACACGCAGGCGGATGAGGCATGGATGAACCTGCTGTTTGACGAATCCGTCTGCGCAAAGGATCTCGCGCTTCTGGCGGTGTGCGACACGCGCGGCACCGGCAAGCCGCGGGAGAACGCCGACCGGGAGGAGGCGTTCGTCATGGACAGACTGGCATCCTATGAGCGCATCGTCAGCGGGCCCATGCCGGATGCGCGGATGCTGATGGCGGCAGGCATTTCGCCCGGGCCGGGGATGAAGGCGGCGCTTGACGAGGCGCGCAGGCGCGTGCTGTGCGGCGAGGCCCTGCAGACGGCCTGCGCGCAGGCGGCGTGCCGGGAAAGGATACAGAGATGAAAAGGATCATGGCCGGGCTGCTGTGTCTTATTCTGACGGCCTTTTGCGCGCACGCGCCGTCTGAGCAGGCCGCGGGGAAGGAGCAGAAGCCCCTCAGGATTGCCGCCGCTTCCGACCTCCACGTCAATCCGGCGTTCCACTACACCAACATCGTCAATCCGCTTGAGCCCTATCATCTGCAGATCGTCGATGCGTTTATCTGGGACGCTGTCCGCAGCGGAACCGACGTCCTGCTGCTCCTGGGGGACATCACGAATCAGGGCAGGCTGTCGCAGCACGAGGCGCTCCTTCAGAAGCTGCGCGCGGCGGAGGAGCAGGGGGTTGCCGTGTATGTGCTGCCCGGAAACCACGACATCGGCGAGGTCAGCGCCGAACAATTTGCCGGGCTGTATGCGGACTTCGGATACGGCGAGGCGCACAGCCGGGACCCCGCATCGCTGAGCTACAGCGTGCTGCTGGGGGAGCAGATGCTCCTGCTGCTGGACACGGGCGGCTATGACGGATTGCAGAGCAGCGCCGTTTTAACCGATGAAACGCTGGCCTGGGCGCAGCGGCAGCTGCAGGAGGCCGGGCAGAAGGGATGGCAGGTGATTGCGGCGGGTCACTACCCGCTGTGCACATCGCACAGCACCGCGTTTGTGGGCAAGGAGAAGGCCATTGAGCTGCTGGAGGAGTACGGGGTGGAGCTGTACCTGTGCGGGCACCTGCACAAGCGCTGCGTCACGGTGCAGGACGGCCTGACGGAGCTGGTCGTCGATCAGACCATCTCCTATCCCTGCTGCTATGCCGCCCTGACGGCGGACGGTGCAGACGGATACGCCTATCAGCCCAAGCGCATCGCCGTGAGCGCATGGGCGGAGGAAAACCAGCCGGACGATCCGAATCTGCTCCTGTTCGATCATTACCAGAGAAGGCTGGAGCAGGAAAGATGCTGCTCGATCGTGGAGAAGCTGAAGCGGGAGCAGGAGATCACGGAGGAGGAGCAGAGGCTTGCGGAGGATTTCTTCTTTCAGATGATGGATTACCGCGCCCAGGGAACCCTGAGTCTGTATGCGGACGCGCTCAGAGCGCATCCCGGCTTTGAGATCATGATCCGATTGGGCGCGGGGACGATTTACAGCCGGTGGATTCCGTCGGTGCTGTCCGACGCGGTTCCGTATACCACCGGATTCGCGCTCAGGGACGGTGTGATCCGCACGCCGGGGGAGGAAGAAATGTGACCGCCTGCTCCGACACTCTCATAGGCTTGGGACGCTCAGCAATGGGCGTCTTTTTTCATGCTGCCGCCGATTCTTTCCCGGCCGATCAAAACAGGCAATCCGGATGCGCTAAGGGAGATGAATCAGGAGAAAGTTCTTGATTTTTTGAAAATGTACAATTTCTGTAAAGGGAAAAATTGAAAAAGGGAAAAATAATTTCTCAATTTTTTGAAAATTATATTGACATGGACGCGGAATGCATCTATAATTTAACTCAGAAAAACCGCTGATTCATGAGCAAATCAACCAATATCACGCCCAATTTGCGCCACGGGATGATTTCAAAATTTGAAGAAGAATTTGAGAGATTTGTTCTCTGAATAGCGGAAAAAAGAACATTTAAGGAGGAAATCACATGAAGATCAACAAGATGCTGGCGCTGGTTATGGTTCTGGTGTTCTGCTGCGCAGCGTGCATGACGGCCACTGCTGACGAGAAGATCCAAATCCAGTTCCTCAACGGCCTCACCGGCGGCGACGGCGCGTTCATGCGCAAGATCACCGACGGCTTCAACGCTTCTCAGGACAAGTACGAGGTGATCGAGTCCCAGGAGAAGGATCACCTGACCAAGTTCAAGGCCAATGGCGCCGATCTGACCATCATGGGCGACAGCGACCTGTACACCTATGTGGTGGACGGCCTGGTCCAGGAGGTCTCCGCGGTGTATGATGCCGCCGGCGTGAAGATGGACGACTTCATCGAGAGCGCGCAGATCGCCGTGCAGGTGAACGACGGCACCTACGGCTTCCCGCTGGACATCCATCCGCTGACCATGTTCTACAACAAGGCGCTCATCTCTGAGGATGAGGTGCCCACCTGCTATGAGGATCTCGTCGAGCTGAACAAGAAGTTCCAGGCGCAGGATCCGTCCCTGTACGTGATGGCGATCCCGGGTTCCGGCCTGCCGGAGTTGTACTGGTATTCCGCTGCCATGCAGTACGGCCTTGAGCTGGCTGAGGACGGCGCGTGCAACTTCAACCAGGAGAAGCTCATCGACATCTTCATGATGTATCATGACATGGTGTTCGTGGACAACCTCAGCCCGGCGAACCTGGGCCTCGACGCGGAGTTCACCAGCTTTGCCAAGACCGCCAATGACATCACGACCCAGGCCGCGCTGGCGATGACCGGCGTGTGGTTCTACGGCGCTGCTTCTGAGATTTACGGAGAGAACCTGGGCATCGCGAAGATCCCGGTCTTCGGCGACGAGTTTGCCACCTGCGGCGGCGCGCATGTGATCTGCGTCTCCAGCGAGGTGACCGACGCGGCCAAGCTCGAGGGCATCGCGGCGTTCTTCAATTACCTGTATCAGCCGGAGAACCTGCTGAACTGGGCCGACTCCGGCCAGACCCCGGTGCACAAGGCGACCATGGACGCCATCCGCGCCAACCCCGAGAAGTGGCCGGTCGCGGCTGTGAACGTGGACGCTGTTACCGCCAGCAAGCCGAATCCGAAGGTCTACAACTCCGGCACGCAGATGGGCTATGTGAACAACAACATCTGGCCGCTGGTCGTCTCCGATCCGGATCTCACCCGCGAGCAGCTGGCCGATCTGTTTGCTCAGGCCACCAAGAATGCCCGCCAGGTTGCTGACGAGGAGTAATTGATTGAAACGAGGGAGGACATTAGCCCTCCCTCGTTCCATTAAGGAGCAAATTCCCATGAAGAAGAAAAAAAGCGAAGCGATCCTGTTCTTTACGCCGTTCGCCGTCTGCTTTGTGCTTTTCTGGCTTCTGCCCTTTGGATACGGCGTATACATGAGCTTGTGCAAGTTCTCCCTGACGAAGGGAAACAGGGGATTCATCGGCATTGAAAACTACGTCAAGATCTTCTCGCCGGATTCCCTGTATTACGAAGCCTTTATGCGCGGTCTTTCCCAGACGCTCATCTTCGTCGTCGCCAGCGTTCCGGCGCTGGTGATCGTCGCGCTGATCCTTGCGCTGGTGGTGGAGGCGCTGCCCAAGCGTACCCGGGCGTTCTACCGCACCACCTATTTCATGTCCTACGCGATCTCCGTCACCGCCGTGGCTGCGGTCTTCAAATGGCTCTTCAACGGCAACGGCGGCTATATCAACAGCGTCCTGACCAGCCTCGGCCTGCTCAAAGCGCCGATCCAGTGGATTGAAACCCAGCCCTATGCGTGGTTCACGCTCGTGCTGGCGACGGTCTGGTGGACGGTCGGCTACAACATGATCCTCTTTATCAACGCCCTCAACGGCATCGATCCCGCGCTGTATGAGGCGGCGGATGTGGACGGCGCCAACTACACGCAGAAGCTCTTTTCCATCACGCTGCCCAGCATCCGCCCGGTCATGGGCTATGTGACGCTGACCTCGATCATCGCATCGTTCAATATGTTCGGTCAGTCCGACCTGATTACACGCGGCGGCCCGCGCAATACGACCAGCACGCTGATCGGCGAGATCAACTCGACGATCTTTGGCAACAACAACCTTGGCGTCGGCACGGCCATGGCGCTGGTGATGGGCCTGATCGTCACGCTGCTGGCGCTGCTGCAGCAATATACCCAGCGGGAACGCAAGGGCAGGGAGGAAAAGTAAATGAACAAGAAGAATATATCAAAGCTTGCCCTGCTTGCGCTGGCCAGCGTGTTTGCTTTTCTGTTTCTGATTCCGCTTCTCTTTCTGTTCTTCACCAGCTTCAAGGGGCTGTCCGAGTCGATCGGTTCCTCCAATCTGCTGCCCGAGGTGTGGACGCTTGAAAACTATGTCAGCGTCATCAGCGACAGCGCAAATTCTCCGATCTTCCGCTGGATGGGCAATACCGCGGTCATCACCGTGATCGCAACCGCGCTGGTGATCGTCGTCGATTGTCTCGCCGCTTATTCGCTGGCGAGGCTGAATCTGCCCGGCAAGCGGCTGATCATCAAGCTCATCATCCTGATCATGTCCATCCCGGGCATCGTGACGCTCTTCCCCGCGTTCTATCTGTTCAAGCAGGCGGGACTGGTCAACACCTATTTTCCGATGATCCTGCCCTATTCCGCCAATGTGACGGGCGTATTCCTGATTTACAACTTCCTGATGGATTTTCCCGCATCGCTGGAGGAGGCGGCCTATGTGGACGGCGCATCGACGATGCGCGTGTTCACCAGCATCGTCATGCCGTCGCTCAAGCCGATCATCCTGACCCTCGGCCTGATCACGTTCCTGGCGGTGTACAACGATTATCTCTGGCCCAGCCTCATGGTCACCTCCAATGAAATGAAGACCCTGACGACGGGCATCGCGTCTCTGGTGCTCGGCTCCAACTTCGTCAATCCGGGCCTGATGATGGCTGCGACGCTGCTGGCTGTTCTTCCGGCGCTGCTGCTGTTCCTGCTGCTCAACAAACATCTGGTAAGGAGCAATCTCAATGCTGGCATTAAATAAGATTACGTTTGCGCCTACGCCCAATCCGCCGTGCGTGCGGCGCCTGCACGAGCTGCGCATGCGGGATCCCTTTATCTTCACCGACAGGGAGAGGGGACTCTATTTCCTCTACGGCACGAACATGGACACCGTGGACGGCGCAGCCAATATTGATCCGTACTTCGATTTCTACGTTTCCGAGGATCTTGAGACGTTCTACGGGCCGTATATGGCGTTCAAGCCGCCGAAGGGATACTGGGGCGTCAAGCATTACTGGGCGCCGGAGGTACACGCGTATCGCGGCAAATACTACATGTTCGCGTCCTTCAAGGGCGGCATCGGCGAGGATCGCGGCACGGCGGTGCTCATCGCCGACAAGCCGGAGGGGCCGTTTGTCCCGCTGAGCGACGGCCATGTGACGCTCAAGGGCCATGAATGCCTCGACGGCACGCTGCTGATCGACGAGGGCAGGCCGTATATCGCATTCTGCCACGAATGGACGGAGCTGTACTACGGCAAGATCAAGGCGTTGCCGATGAAGGACGACCTGTCCGCCTCGCTGGACGAAGAGCCCATCGTGATCGTCGATACGGAAAAGGACAGCATTCCGTGGATTCGCCTGATGCGGGACGACCGCGTCAGCAAGAAGGGATTGCTGACCGACGCGCCGTTTTTCCATCGCCTGCCCGGCGGCAAGCTGCTGATGACCTGGTCGAGCTATTCGAAAAAGGAGGCCGGCGGCTGCGGAGGGTATGTCATCGCGGGCCTGATCAGCGACAGCGGCAGAATTGCCGGCTCGTGGCGTCACCTCCCGGAGCTGCTGCTGGATCGGGACGTCGGCCATTCCGCGCTGTTCCGCGATCTCGGCGGCCGGCTGATGCTGATTTCCCATGCCAATGACAGCGACCACGGCAGCGAATCTCCGATCATCCTCCCTGTCACGGAAACTGAAGAAAGGATCACGATACAATGGCCAAAGTGAACGCCCTGAGCTACCCGAGGCCCCAGTTTGTCCGCGAGGAATGGCTCTCGCTCGACGGAACGTGGGACTTCCGATTTGAGCAGGAGGACTGGCGGACGATCGTCGTCCCGTATGTCTATCAGTCCGAAATGAGCGGCATCAACACCAACCGTCCCTGCGACTGCGTCTCCTATCGCCGCAGCTTTACCGTGCCCCAGGCGTGGAGGAACCGCCGCGTCCGCCTGAACTTCGGCGCGGTCGATTACGCCTGCGACGTATGGGTCAACGGCTGCCACGTCGGCGGCCACACGGGCGGCAACACCGGCTTTGCGCTGGACATCACCGACGCGCTTGGCTGGGACACGGAGGAGCTCCTCGTCAAGGTCAGCGATCCGTGGAACGACGAGCTGATCCCGCGCGGCAAGCAATACTGGGAGAAAGACCCCGATGCGATCTGGTATAAGCGCACGACCGGTATCTGGCAGAGCGTGTGGCTTGAGCCGGTTGACGCGTGCTGCATCGAGCAGCTGCGCTTCACCGGCGATATCGACCGCGGACAGGTCGAGCTTGCCTACATCTGCTCAAGGGAGGCTGCCGGCGCCCGGCTGAACGTGGAGATTGCCCTGGATGAGCGCTTCAGCAGGCAGTTCAGCCTCGTGCTGACGGAGCCTGCCGGGAAGATCACAGTCGATCTGTTTGAAAACCACATCTTCCGTTCCAACTTCCATAACGGCGGATGGTGCTGGACGCCCGAATCCCCGACGCTCTTTGATGCGGACGTGCGCATCGAGCGGGACGGACAGGTGCGCGACCGTGTGCGCAGCTATTTCGGCATGCGCAAGGTTGAGGCGCGCGACGGACGGGTCTACCTGAACAACAAGCCCTATTACCAGAAGCTGATCCTCGATCAGGGCTACTGGCCGCAGTCGCTGATGACGCCTCCGGATGAAGAGGCGATCCGGCAGGACATCCTCATGGCCAAGGCCATGGGCTTCAACGGCTGCCGCAAGCACCAGAAGACCGAGGACCCCAGGTTCCTGTATTGGGCGGACCGCCTGGGCTATCTGGTCTGGGGCGAGATCGGCTCGTGCATCTCCTTCAGCCCGGAGAGCGCGCAGCGCCTGATGGCGGAATGGAGCGAGGCGGTTTTGCGGGACTACAACCATCCCTCCATCGTCGCCTGGGTGCCGGTCAACGAGAGCTGGGGCGTGCCCAACATCGCGCGCGATCCGCAGCATCAGGCGCTGGCCCTTGCGCTGTATTACCAGTGCAAGGCGCTGGACCCGACCCGCCTCGTCGTGGGCAACGACGGCTGGGAGATGACCCGGAGCGACATCTGCGCGATTCACAATTACAGGCACGGCGCGCCCGACGATACGCAGGCGCACGAGCGATTTGAAGCGTCGCTTTCGACAGCAGAAAACCTCGTCAGCATGCAGCCTGCCGGACGCCCGATCTACGCGGACGGCTGGCAGTATGACGGCGCGCCGATTCTGCTGACGGAGTTTGGCGGCATTTCCCTGGTCAACAGCGTCGACAAGGCGTGGGGCTATACGCAGGTGAATGAGACCGACACGTTTGTGGCAGAATACAGGCGCATCCTCGAGGCGATCGGAAGGTCCCAGGCACTCTACGGCTTCTGCTATACGCAGCTGACGGATGTGGAGCAGGAAACCAACGGCCTGCTCACCTATGACCGTCAGTACAAGGTCGATCCGCAGATCATCCGGGAGATCAACGACCGGGTGACCGGCTTTGGCCTGTGACGATCAGCTCAGCGTTGATTTTCAATACCGGCTGTGTTAAAATAATCCTGAATTGCAAAAAATAACAAAGGATGCACAGCATGAAGGAAAAACTCGTACTGGATATCTCGGATATTGACGGCGTTTCGCAGATCTGCCATGCGATGGCTTCGCCGATGCGGCTGCGGATCCTGGCGCTGCTGGACGAGAAGCCGCTGAACATCAGCGAGCTGTCCCAGCAGCTTCAGGTGCCGCTGTCCTCGACGGCGACGGCCATCAGCGTGCTGGAGAAGGCCGGTCTGGTGATCTCAAAATCCACGCCCGGCGTTCGCGGCGCACAGAAGCTCTGCGCGCTGAAGGTGGACAGCATGTTCATGCAGATCAAGAAGGTTCCCAACTCCAGCATGGAGGACGTCTATGTGGAGCAGATGCCCATCGGCAATTACTGCGACTTCAGGGTCAGCGCTCCCTGCGGCATCATCTCTGAAAATGCGTATATTTCCAGCGAGGACAGTCCGTACGGCTTTTTCCAGCCCGAGCACATACAGGCCCAGCTGATCTGGTTTTCCGTCGGTTATCTTGAGTATCGGTTTTTCAACCATCTGATGCGCAGAAACAAGACGCCCCGGATGATCGAGTTTTCGTTCGAGATGTGCTCCGAGGCGCCGGGGTATGATTCCAACTGGAAGTCGGACGTCACTGTATGGCTGAATCAGGTGCGCATCGGCACGCTGTTTTCGCCCGGCGATTACGGCAGCCGCCGCGGCCAGCTCAACCCGGAATGGTGGGACAACAACAACACGCAGTACGGCATGATCCATCGCGTCTGCATCACGGAGGAGGGTACGCTGCTGGACGACGAGCTCTTTCCGCAGTTTACCATCGAGCATCTGAATCTGCAGCACATCGATTATATCAGCCTTCGGATCGGCGTGGAAAAGGACGCGAGATATGCGGGCGGGCTCAATCTGTTCGGCGAGAAGTTTGGCGATCATCCTCAGGCAATCATCATGCGCGCCGTCTTCTGACCGGCGCAAGGCGATGATGAAAAAGGGGGATGTTCCCCAAGCAGCGGACACGAAAATAAGAGCCAGTCGTAGAATTTCATAGGATCAGACGGTCTTGCTTCGGATTTCAACCGGGGTGAGACCGTTTTTGCGTGAAAAATGCAGAAAGCTCTTTCTTTGTGGCGGGCAGCAATTAAAAAGGTCCTTCACAGAAACCTGGGGGATTCGAGAAAAGAGGTTAGAAAAAGAGTACAGAAGATTGTCTGCGCACCTGATGTGCGTGGCAAACGGATAGCTTGGCTTTCGCTGTGCGGGGGGCCCGGCCTTCTGCTTTCTCATGGAAATGTCGCTTTTTTCGGGAAAACAGGCAGATTCTCCCGCAGCTGTTGACAAATCCGCGCGCATTGGATATGATGGACGCATCAACCGACTGACGGAAGTGGAATCGACCACGTGGAGGTTGAGTGAGAAATGCCGACCGTCTGGGCGAACAAGTCCGGGCGGTTTTTGTATTGCCCGTCAAGGAGGATACGCGATGAAAACCTTTAAGCTCTTTCTCAGTGCACTGCTCGCCGGGATGGCCATCGGCATCGGCGGAACAGTCTTCCTCTCCGTAAACAATAGCGTCGTCGGCGCGGTGATGTTCGCTGTCGGGCTGTACGCCATTTGCGCGCATGGGCTGCACCTGTTCACCGGCAAGGTGGGCTATGTGATCGACGAGGGGCCGGGCTACATCGCCCCGCTGGCCGTGATCTGGGTGGGCAACTATGCCGGTACGGCGCTGACCGCGCTGGCCGTGCGCGCCAGCCGGATCGCAGCGATTGCGGAGCGGGCATCTTCGATGTGCGCGGTCAAACTCGGCGACAGCCTGCTCAGCCTGCTGGTGCTGGCGGTCTTCTGCGGGCTGCTGATGTTCATCGCGGTGGATGGCTACAAGCGCACGAAGCACCCGCTGATTCTGCTGATGTGCGTGAGCGCGTTCATCCTCTGCGGCTTTGAGCACTGCATCGCAGACATGTTTTATTTCTCGCTTGCCGGGGTGTTCACACCTGGCGCGTTGCTGCGTCTGGCAGTGATCACGCTGGGCAACGGCATCGGCGGCGTGCTGATTCCGTTGTTGAGAAGGCTGCCGGACTGACATTGTCCTCATCAGGACGATTGATCAGCGCGAGACAGGGAAGGAGTCTGGGAGGCGTCCACAGGCGGGGGATGAATTCCCTGGCGCCCCTATCGCAAAGCGATCAAAGCATACGCAGCAACGCGCTCGAAAGAATGCTTGCTAATCAAATTAGCAGAGATGCAGTTCGGGGTTACTCTGAGATTGTTGATAAGCTTAACAAATGCAAAGCAAAGCTAGTCTGCGATTGGGTAATGCCAGTTACAGGAAGTCTCAAATCTGCTTTGTCTCCAGTTGCGTTTTGATGTTGCGCATGATTTTTTGTAAAGCCTCCTGCACGGCTGTATATTCGGAATCGGTCACCGTCCGGAGGTAGATTTCTTCCAGATGCAGCATCGTAGCTGTCAGCTCACCCTGGATTTCCAGTGCGCGAACGGTCAGCGAAACCTGCTTCTTTCGCATATCTCCACGCTGTGAGAAGCGAATATATCCCTTCTGCTTTAGATGCTTTAATGTGCTGGACAAAGATGCGGGAGATATTTGCAAGAGTTGAAGCAACATCCTGGTTTCAACAGGTTCGGATGGTTGTTGGTATAAATATAGGAGGACCTCGCTCTGAGTCGCCGTCAACCCAAGGGGTTGCAATATTTGATTTACCATGATGGTATAGCTGTTGCATACGGAGCGCATGATTCGAGAGATCCCTATCTGAGCCTTTTCTGTTTTCTGGTGATGCATCGATCACGCCTCCTTCCGGAAAATGTGTTTACTGATATGATAAAGAGTTCGGTATGATACCTGTCTTTCTTTCATTGAGGACTGTACAGTAGGAACCGCATCGATGACCTGAATGATCTTACCCATAATATAAGCCATTGCCGTGGCGATCAGCTTATGGGCAGGCAATGGCCCATTAAGAAACCGGCAGCGAACAGATACGCAGCCGGTTTCAGAAAGAAAATACCTTCCCATGGGTGAGGTTTACAGACATTATTTCGGTATCGACTGCAAGCAATTCTGCAATACGGTAACAGCGCCGTCTATGCCAAACAGGCCGCTGTCGATACATAGATGATAGCTCTGAGAATCTCCCCAACGTTTGTCAGTATAATATTCGTAATAGGCAGCACGATGTCTGTCTGTGTTTTGGATCAGTTTCTTTGCTTCGGCCTCGCAAACCTTGTTTCTCGCCGTCACACGGGAAACTCGGTGCTCCATTTCCGCATGGATAAAAACAGAGAGCACATTATTCTGTTCTCGCAGCACATAGTCTGCACACCGCCCAACAATGACTGCTGACTCCGTTTGTCCGATCTTGAGGATTGTTTCGAATTGGGAAACAGCTGCTCTGATTGGTATGGGTAACTGATCTATTCCCATCGTTCCGCTGTTCAACGCGGTATTTAGCCATTTATCTGCCAGCCGTTCATCATACCGTTCCAGAATAGATTGTGAGATGCAGCTATGGCCCGCAGTTTTTTCCAGCAGCAGTGTATCGTAGAAGGCGTATCCCAGCTTCTTTGCCAATTTCTCTCCGATCTCACGGCCACCACTGCCATACTGACGCCCTATGGTAATGATCTTGTTTCCCATGTTACTGTACCTCCTCGCTCTGGGGTGGTAATTGCTTCTTCAGATTGCGGATCTCCCGCTGGATCCTTCTGCACACGCCTTGGTTATCCTTTCTTCTGGCAAGCAAAACGTTCAGCCGGTTTTCCAATGCGCCAATTTTTGCTCGAATATCCATATTGATTTTCCTTTCTACATAATATATGAAATCAACAGGCATCACATCGCCTCCTTTTGTAGTCCATCCAACAAGTCATTTCCGTCCAAATCTGACAAAGAGCCAAACCATTTGGAGCAGAAGAATTCACGCGCGGCAACCTGCTCTTTTTCAAACAACTGTAAGCGCTGTATCTGATAGGCTGCTTCAGATGGGGGCATTTTCTTTGGTTTCTTTAGGCATCCGCGGATTCGCTTGATCATCCGGGCGCGGCTTCGATAATCCTTGACCGCCTGAATGATGATGGCATCGGCCAGCGCCTGCCACGGGTTTTTTTCATCTTTGACACTGTAGGTTTTTCTGATGGCCAATGCAATTCCTCCAATGGCTTGCTGAACAAAGGAACGCTGGATTCGTCCACGCCAGCCTGTATTTATAGCATTTGTTCGTTTCGCTTGGGTATGAAGCTGTTCCTCACGCACAATGCGAGACAATGCCCCCGGCTGTCGGGTCAGTATATCTGCTTAAACATCTTTTTCCAATTTACAGCGACCAGAATCACAGCAGTGATACAGGACAGGGTATCGGATGTAGAAGCCCCCCAAAGAATGCCATCAAGGCCCAGGATCGGCGCCAGAATCAGCATGATTGGAATGAAATAAAGGAACTGTCGGGTCAGCGACAGGAAAGCGGAAAGACCGGCTTTTCCAATAGACTGGAACAAAACGCTGGATACCACGGTAATACTGGTCAAAGGGATCGCCAGCAGGAAGATGTTAAAACATTTCACAGCAAAGGCCACATACAGATCAGACTCACGACCAAACAGGCTGATGATCTGCTCCGGGAACAGCCAGAAGATGATTCTTGTCACCGTCATGACCAGGAAAGCAACAATCACCGCATACTTGAATGTGCTCTTTACTCTCGAGTATTGACCGCTGCCGTAGTTGTAGCTTAAAATCGGCTGGCAGCCCGTGGCAATGCCCAGTACAATGCCGGTAGCCAGATTGTTGACTTTTGTGACGATGCCCAATACAGCCAGCGGAATGTCTGCCCCAAACTCCGATGCGGCTCCATAAATGGTGACCAGGTTGTTCAGTACGGTCATTACCACGACGCTGGAGATCTGAGTGATGAAGTTGGAAACACCAAGGGTGCAGATCGAGCGGACGGTCTTCCACTGAGGCTTGAAGTATCTCTTTTCAAGACGAATGGTCGTAAAGTGGGAAGCGCACCAGATGTAGTAAACTGCATTCAGCGCCTGTCCGATGACAGTAGCCAAGGCTGCGCCTTCAACTCCCCAATGGAACACAAAAATAAACACAGGATCCAGAATAATATTGGTGATGCATCCGATCAGAAGACCGGCCATGCTCTCTCTTGGCCGGCAGTCCGCGCGGATCATGTCACCAAAGGCACAGTCAATGGCAGAAAACGGGAAGCCCAGTACGATGATCCGTCCATAGGCCATTGCATAGGGAAGAACGCCGTCTGTGGCGCCAAATAAACGGCAGAGCTGCTCCATAAACAACTCGAATACAATTGCGGTCACAATACCAATGATCACGGTGACCGTTATAGCATTGCTTGCGCCTCGCGATGCCCGATCCGGGTCGCCTCTTCCCAGGTTCAAACTAATATAAGTAGCTGTGCCTGCACCAATCATCATGGTGAGCGCCATCAGGAATGTCGACATCGGCATCACAACATTTGTTCCGGCATTACCGAGATAACCGACGCCCTGACCGATAAAGATCTGGTCGACTAGGTTATAAATAGAGTTGACTACCATGGAAATGACACTGGGAACAGCAAATCGGAGCATGAGCTTGCTAACTCGCTCCGTTCCCAGCGCCGCATCTGCATGGGTATTTGATACGACTGACATAATAAACCTCCTTTTCCTTACTGGTTTACAGTCATTCTAAACCCTATTATAATAATAAAGTCAAGAGCTTTGAGTTTACAAAATGCATCAAAGTGTTAATAACGGACTGAAAAAAGTAGTAAGTGACAAAGAGGTTTGTCATTGGAGGAGCATGGCGGCATTGTATGAAACATATAGCACCCCTGTCTTGATAGTGTTCTTTACGCATTGCTTAAACTTTGTTATAATAATAAAGTCAAGAGGAGGGAATTGATTTGAAGAAGTACTTAACCATTAGCGAGTTTGCGAAACTGAGAAATGTCGATGTAAATTCGATCCGGTATTATGAGAAGCTAAAGATCTTACTGCCTGCTTGGATCGATCCCCAAACAAAATACCGCTACTATCTGCCGGATCAGTTGCTCATTCTGGATATTATTACATTGTGTATCCGTCTTCGGATTCCCCTCAAGAAGCTGCAGGAATATACCGATGGCAACGGAGACGTCAATAAGCGAGGAATATTAGAAGATGGAAAAGACGCTATGCAGAAAAGAATGGATGAAATGCGGCAGGGCTTGGAGCTGATTCAGTTCGAGTTGGACAACATGGATCAGAATCAAGCGTACAGCAACCATACGGGTGTTTATACCCGGGAGATAGCGGAGCGGTTTTTCATTGAAAAACCGTTTGAGGGAGATTTAAGCGATGTGGAGCAGAAAGAGCAAACCGCAATGGAGCTGTTTCACTATGCACAGGAGCGCGAATTGATCCCGGTTTTTCCCTTCGGTATCCTGCTTCATCCGAATGCCGGACAGGAGCAATTTTCCTTCTTCTTTCAAGTGCTGCATCCCCGCCCGGAGGAGGAGCGGATCATCCGAGTTCCCGCAGGGACTTTCTCCTGTCTGCAGGTGGACCTGACACCGGACACACAGATGTTGGATTTGATAGAGAAGCATTTCCCACAACAAGACAAGGGAACAGTTATCATATCGAACATGCTGATGAATAAACTACACTTCAACAGTAGACACAGTGAGATACAAGTTCCGCAGTTCACCTTTTGATTACTGGCCGCATCTGGCCATACAAAAAAGAAGGATGGTGCTACCAGTTGGCAGCACCATCCTTTGATTGTCCAAAAGAAAACCGCCGGCTCAGCCGGTGGAGGTTAAAGCTTTAGCTATACACAGAACTCCTCCTATTCTGGAGCCACAAAGATGCCTTCGAAGCTCTCGCCATTTGCATTATAGTATCGGCTGATTGCTTCTATGATCCCCTGCATGTCCAGCAGTGATTCGTTTGCCAGTGCACCAGAGATGAATGACTTATTCAATAAAACTCTTTCTTCATACTGGAGAACACTCCACTTAAGACGGTGTCCGTCATGATATTCAGCATGGCTTCCTTGGACATCCGGGGATTTTCCAAATGCCACCATTTCATTGAAGTGAGAATGTTGGAGGCAATGATTTGAGAAAAGAAAGCAGCATTTTCCAACTGAGATTCTTGAATATGGTATGTATCAACAAGTTCCTTGAATATATACTTGCGGTACATTGCCTGCATCTGATCAAAAATATTCACAGGAAGAGTCCGCTTATGCATCGACAATAATGCACGTTTGTGGCATTCGAAATAGTTGAGCATAGGCAGAAAATATTGTGTAAAGGCAGATTCTTCTTTTGTATCACAGGATACAAAATGCGGATTAATCACCTTTTCAAACTGGCCCATGAGTTCTTCCACGATTTTATCAACCAAATCATATTTGTCTTCATAGTTCCGATAGAAGCTGGAACGGTTGATCTTGCATTCCAGGATCAGCATCTTGATGGTAATATCTTGAAACTCATGTGTTTCCAATAGATCGAAGAATTTAGACTGGACTGCCTGTCGGGTTTTTTGTACTCTTAAGTCTGTACGCATATTTGACCTCCGTGAGACATTTGGTCTAAATGGGTTGCTTATGCAACTTTTTTGCCTTTTTTGTTGCTTGTCAAAAAAACAACAATAGCTTACCATTATTATATCCAAAACATGACGAAAGGGGAAGAGACTATGGCAAATAAGTATTATCCGCAGTTGTTTCAAAAAGGCAAAATCGGAAATGTAGTGATCAAGAACAGAATTGTGCGCAATTCAATGGGAACGTATCTGGGGAATCCGGATGGCACGGTAACAGACCGTCAGATCAAGGCCTATGCACAGGCTGCCGAGGGTGGCGCAGGACTGATTTTCATGGACAATGCTGTTCCGGTTCCGATGACGTCCTGCGGTCTGCGGGCAGATTCCGATGAATATGTTGCCGGTCTCACGCTACTGGCAGAGGCGATCAAGCAGCACGGCGCAGTTGCTGGAATGCAGATCGCCCATCCCGGTCGCGATGCCGGTTTCGTAGGAAGCGCTGATGTGATTGGCGCTTCAGCGATTACCTTTGAACCGTGGTATGAAGCGGGCGCGAAGGTTCCCAGAGAACTTACGATGGACGAAATCCATGAACTCGTAGAAAGATTCGGCGATGCTGCATTGCGCTGCAAGCATGCAGGATTCCAAATCGTTGAAGTACATGGAGCAGCCGGATGCATTCCCACCAACTTTCTCTCGCCGCACGACAATAAACGCACGGATATGTATGGAGGCTCCCTGCATAACCGGATGAGATTGCTGCTTGAGATTGTACGCAACATGAAAAAGAAATGCGGTCCGGACTTCCCGATTGGTGTGAAGCTGAGCACGGAAGACTGGGAGCCGGAAGGAATCCGGATTGAGGAAACGATTGAGGTTGCAAAGGCCCTGGAGAAGGAAGGGGTATCTCATCTGAATATTATGGGTGGCACCCACGCTACGGCATCGATGGAATTCCTTCTTCCCAATGCATACAATGCTGAGCACACGAAGATGATCAAGGATGCTGTCCATATTCCTGTCTTCATCGGGCATAATGTGTTTACCCCCGAGGATGCAGAACGGCTGCTGGAGGAAGGCGCGGGAGATTTCGTTGCATTAGGCCGCTCTCAGCTGGCAGATCCCTGCTGGGCCAGGAAGGCCAAGGAAGGAAAGGCGGAGGATATCAAGCCTTGCATCAACTGTCTGATTGGATGCCTGGATCGGGGCTTGCTGTCTCACACCCCCATTCATTGTACAGTGAATCCGACCTTGTACAAGTTTGAAGGCCCGGAAATCACACCGGCAGAGGAGCAAAAGCATGTTGCAGTGGTCGGAGCGGGCCCTGCGGGCTGTGAAGCCGCCCTGACGCTCGCAAAACGTGGTCACAAGGTTACCATTTTTGAAAAGAGAGATTTTGGCGGAACCATGATCGAAGCCTCTGTTCCGGACAATAAGGCAAATATCAGAAGATTGATTCAGTACTATAAGAAACATGTCGAAGCAAACGATGCAATTACAATCGTAAGGGAAGAAGCGGACTTCGATAAGATTGCCAATGGTGGATTTGATGCGGTGATTCTGGCAGCCGGCGGCAAGGCGAGAGTGCTCAAGGTTGAAGAAGACGGCAAGAATACGATCATCTATGCAAATGACTATCTGAATGGAAGCAAGAAGGCCATCGGCAACAAGGTTGCGGTTATTGGCGGCGGAATCACCGGCGCAGAGACTGCGTTGGAATTGAAGAACGAAGGAAAAGATGTTACCATCGTGGAGATGGCAGACCGCTTCCTTGCGAGCAACAGTTCCGCCTGTCAGGCATACAGCATCTCCATTGCCCAGACGGATATCC
>JBJEUH010000043.1:0-1630 GCA_051883735.1 Candidatus Ventricola sp. | reverse complement strand
TGCGCGATGAGCGACATCATTGCCGAGAGCCTCAAGAACGGCGAGAAGGTCCAGATCGTGGGCTTTGGCGCGTTTGAGGTCAAGGAGCGTCCGGCGCGCAAGGCGCGCAACCCGAAGACCGGCGAAGAGATCCAGATCGGCGCCCGCCGCTCTCCGATGTTCAAGCCGGGCAAGGCGCTCAAGGAAGCTGTCGAAGGCTAAGCAGGAGACTTCCCGGGAGAAATCCCGGGATTCTTTTTTGCCCGCTGGGAAATTGCACCCAAAACTGCACAGCGGGCACCGAATGACTGGATGGTGCGAAGCTGTTCGGAGGCGGAGAAAGAAAAATGGACTATCTGGTAAAACCCCTGAGCTATGTGCTGGTGATCGCGCTGGGCTACCTGCTCAAGCGTGCGGGCTTCTTTGGCAGGGACGATCACCGGCTGATTTCCAGAATCATGATCAATGTGACGCTGCCCTGTACGATCGTGCGCGCGTTCAGCGGCTTTTCGCGCGACGGGCAGATGTTCTGGATCGTGGGCATCGGCTTTCTCTGCGCGCTGCTGCCGATGGTGCTGATGTACCTGGCGACGCGGGGCGTAGACACCCGCCTGCGCGCTTACAGGATGCTCAACATCGGCGGCTACAACATCGGCTGCTTCTCCCTGCCGCTCATCGAGGTCTTCTTCGGCAGCACGGGCGTGGTTGCGGCCTGCATGTTTGACACGGGCAACGCGGTGATGATGACCGGCGGCTCGTACGCGATGACCTCCACGCTGCTGGGAACCGGCGGCGAGACGCGGGAGAGCGCGAAGGACGTGCTTGGAAAGTTCCTCAGATCCGCGCCGTTTGACACCTATCTGATCATGTTCATCCTGATGGCGCTGGACGTCCAGCTTCCGGAGGCGGTGTTTACCCTCGTGCAGCCGGCGGCCAACGCGAACGCGTTTGTGGCGATGCTGATGATCGGCATGATGTTCGAGCCGGCGCTCGAGCGGGCGCTTGTGGCCGAGACGGCGCGCGAGCTGGCTGCGCGCTATGCGTTCGCCGCCGTGTTCGCGCTGGCGTGCTACTTTCTCACGCCGTTCGACCTGGTCATCCGCCGGACGCTGGTCGTGCTGTGCTTTGCGCCGCTCTCCAGCCTCGCGCCGATCTACACCGACCGCTGCGGCAGCGCCACGGCGCTGGCGAGCTTCACCAACTCCGTCTCCATCGCCGTCAGCCTCGTCCTGATGCTTGCGCTGTCGATGATTTTTGTTGCCTGACGCACACAGAAACGCTATAATGGAGACAACACAACCGGGAGGAATGGAAACATGGAAAAGGCGAAGGTTTATTTTACGGATTTCCGCACCGTGGCCAACGGCGACGGCCTGACCAATAAGCTCAAGAAGCTGATCCGCAAGGCGGGCATCGCGGATATCGACATGGACGGCAAGTTCGTGGCGATCAAGATGCACTTCGGCGAGCTGGGCAACCTCAGCTTCCTGCGCCCGAACTATGCCCGCGCCGTGGCGGACGTGGTCCGCGAGCTGGGCGGCAAGCCGTATCTGACGGACTGCAACACGCTCTATCCGGGCAGCCGCAAGAACGCGCTGGAGCACCTGCAGTGCGCCTGGGAGAACGGCTTCACGCCGCTGACCGTCGGCTG
>JBJEUH010000042.1:0-34114 GCA_051883735.1 Candidatus Ventricola sp. | reverse complement strand
GAGGATCTGACGGCGGGGCCATGGGCCAATCCCGTGGCCCCGCTCATTCTGTCTAGCCGGCATGATGCCGGCTGCATCACCGACGAAATGCTGTAAATCCCACTGCTTTGCGGCCGAGGCCGGAGCCAGGCAGAAGGACTTACAGAGCAAGAGGGTCAATTCATGAAACAGAAAATGACGAAGCGCGCAAGGCGCGAAACGGCGATCGGATGGGCGCTGCTGCTGCCTGCCCTGCTCTTCATGTGCGTCTTCACGGTCTATCCTGTTGTCCGCAGCATTGTGCTCAGCCTGATGAAGTACAAGATGGGCATGGACGCGCCGGAGTTTATCGGCTTTGCCAATTTCACCCGGCTGTTCGGCAGCAGCACGTTCTGGAAGGTCATGCGCAATACCGTCAGCTTTGCGCTGATGACGGTGATCCCCAGCATGGTGATCGGCCTTGTGCTGGCCATGCTGGTCAACCGCAAGGGCAGGCACATCGGCTTTATCCGCACGGCGTATTTCTATCCGTCCGTGATGCCGATGATCGCCATTGCCAGCGTCTGGATGTTCATCTATATGGCCAAAAACGGCCTGTTTGACCAGATGCTGATCTCGCTGGGCTTGGCGCCGATGGATGTGCTCTCCAACAAGGCGACCGTCCTGCCGGCCATGGCGGTGATGTATGTCTGGCGCGAATCGGGCTATCTGATGGTGTTCTTCCTCTCGGGCCTCCAGAGCATCAACAGCGACGTGCTGGAGGCGGCGGCCATCGACGGCGCGACCGGCTGGAAGACCTTCCGCCACATCACGCTCCCGCTGCTCGCGCCGACGACGCTGTTTATTTCCACCATCGCGTTCACCAACTGCTTCAAGCTGGCCGACCATGTCATCATCATGACGGAAGGCGCACCCAACAACGCAAGCACGCTGCTGCTGTATTACATCTATCAGCAGGGCTTCACCAATATGAATTACGGCGTTTCCTCCGCGCTGACGGTCATCATGCTCGTCATCCTGCTGATCGTCTCGGTTCCGCGCTTCTTCAGCCAGGACCGGAAGATCCATTACGCGTAAGGAAGGGGGAGTGCATATGAAAATGAACCGCAAGAAAGCCTTTGGCGTCCTGATCACGCTGTTTTCCATTGTGCTGGGCGTCGTCTGGCTGACGCCGCTGATCTGGCTGGTCGGCACCGCGCTGACCGAGACCTCGTTCCATATGACGTTCCTTCCGACCACGCCGTTCACGCTGGACAACATCAAATACGTCTGGAACGCCGTGCCGTTTGCCCAGTACTATCTCAATACGATCATCCTCGTCGTGGGCACGTTCTGCATCCAGTTCGTGACCTCCACGCTGGCGGCGTATTCCCTGGCCTTCTACAAGTTCAAGGGGCAGGCGCTCGTCTTTATCGTCATCTTCATGCAGATCATCATTCCCAACGACGTGCTGATCATCCCGAACTTCATGACCCTCTCGGAGCTGGGCCTGTATGACACCAAGCTGGGCGTCATGCTCCCGTTCCTGGGCAGCGCGATGGCCATCTTCCTGCTGCGCCAGCATTTCAAGACGGTGCCCAAGGCGCTGGGCGAGGCCGCGATGATCGACGGCGCGAACCTGTGGCAGACGATCTGGCGCGTGTACATGCCCTGCGCCAAGCCGGCGTACATGTCCTTCGCGGTGATTTCCGTCAGCTATCACTGGAACAACTACCTCTGGCCGCTGATCGTGACGAAATCCCCGACCAACCGCACGCTGACGGTGGGCCTGGCCATCTTTGCCAAATCGAAGGAGGCCAACATGCAGTGGTCCAATGTCTGTGCGGCGACGCTCATCATCATCACGCCGCTTCTGTTGGCGTTCTTCATCCTGCAGCGGCAGTTTATGGACAGCTTTGTCAGCGCGGGCGTAAAGGAGTGACAACAAATGATGAATCTCCGGTTTTTGGGAAAGGGAGCGGCATTCTATCCTGCCTTTGGCAACACCAACGCGTTCTTTGAGAAGGACGGCGACCTGTTTTTCCTGGACTTTGGCGAGAGCGCCTTTGAGAAGGCCGTCCGCCTGCTGGATCTGGCGTCCTACCGGCATGTCTATGTGCTCATCACGCATCTGCATGCGGATCACGCGGGATCGCTGGGCTCGCTCATCTCCTATACGGCCTGCGTGCTCCACATCCGGGTGACGGTCGTGCATCCCATCGATACCGTCGTGCAGCTGCTGACGCTCGAGGGCATCTCCAAAGACTTCTATACCTATGCCGAGCGCCTGCCCGATGATTGCCCCGTGCAGGCCAGGCCCGTCGAGGTGCGCCATGCGCGGGACATGAAGTGCTTCGGCTATGAGCTCGACGACGGCGAGGAGACGGTGTATTTCAGCGGCGACGCGGCGGACGTTCCGCCGGACGTTGTGCAGGGGTACCTCAGCGGACGCATCGCGCGCGTCTACCACGACACCGCGAGCCATGAATCCGAAGGCCATTGCTGGTACCGGCGGCTGGAAAGGGCGTTCCCGCCGGAGAAGCGGTCGGGCGTCTACTGCATGCACTTTGACGGGGATTACATCGGGCAGATGCGCGCGCTGGGATTCTCCGTGGTGGAAACCGTGTGAGGTGCAGCATGATCAAGGAGCTTGAAGCATTGGTCCGCGAGGCGGGCGAGCTGGCCCGGTCGAAGACGCTCAGCGGCCAGGTCCACGTCAAGGGAACGAGCGATTTCGTCACCGACGCGGACCTGGCGGTCAGCCGCTTCCTGATGGATGCGCTCGTGCGCCTGGTTCCCGGCAGCCATGTGCTGAGCGAGGAGGATACCCGCGCGGACTCCCTGCAGGGAAAGCTGTTCATCGTCGATCCCATCGACGGCACGACGAACCTGATGTATCGCCTGGGGCTGAGCGCGATCTCGTGCGCGTATGCGGAGGACGGCGAGGTTCTCCTGGGCGTCATCTACAATCCCTTCACCGACGAGCTGTTCACGGCGGAGCGGGGAAAGGGCGCCTGCCTGAACGGACAGCCCATCCAGGTGAACGGGGACCGGACGATCCGCGATGCGCTGATCGGCATGGAGGCCGGCCCGGCGACCCTGACGGAGCAGGGCCCCTTCCTGCAGAAGATCGGTGAATTGTACAGCCAATGCCGCGGCGTGCGGCTCACGGGCTCGGCCGCCATCGATCTGGCCTATGCGGCGGCAGGACGGCTGACCGCGGTGGCGTTTCATTACCTGTATCCGTGGGATTTCGCGGCGGGCTGGCTGATCCTCTCGGAGGCCGGCGGGCGGCTGACGCTGCTGGATGGAGGAGAGCCGATGCTCTCGGGCAGGAGCAGGCCGCTGCTCGCCTCCAACGGACATGTGCACGGGGAGCTGACGCGGTTCTTCGGGATGGCGCAAAGTCATCCTGATGAAATCTGACAGCCGCTGTCAGGTATTTGGGTGTATACTGTCATCCAAAGGGGGAATGCACATGACAGCTTACGATCGCAGCCGGGCGTTTATCTACCGGAACGCGCGGCCGCTGGACCTGGCGAGGTGGCGGTACGCCTTTGAGGACGGCCCGCGGGAGGACGTCCTGACGGCGCTGGCCGCCTACCAGAACGCGGACGGCGGCTTCGGGCATGCGCTGGAGGCGGATTGCTGGAACCCGGATTCGTCGCCGATCCAGACCTGGAAGGCGACGGAGATCCTGGGGGAGATCGGCATGGACGAGCCGGGGCATCCGGTGGTGCAGGGCATCCTGCGCTATCTGGCTTCCGGCGCGGACTTTGACGGCCATCTCTGGCGCAAGTATGTCCCGGGCAACAACGACCATCCTGGCGCGCCCTGGTGGCGCTTTGATCCGGAGCAGACCAGCGACTACAACCCGACGGCGGCGCTTGCCGGGTTTATCCTGCGCTTTGCAGACAGGGAGAGCGGGCTTTATGCGCTGGGCTGCCGGATCGCGCGGGAGGCCTGCGCGCATCTGATGCAGCACCCCGGGCAGACCGCCATGCACACGATCGCGTGCTATGTGCAGCTGTATGGCGATCTGCAGAGGGCCAATGCGGACGCCGGGATCGACCTGCCTGCGCTCGCCGCGCAGCTGTCCGCGGAGATCGGGCGGCTGATCACGCGGGACGTGTCCGTCTGGGCGACGGATTACGTCTGCAAGCCGTCCCTGTTCATCAACGGCAAGGACAGCCCGTTCTATGCGGAGAACCGGGACGTCGCGGAGGCGGAGTGCCGCTTTATCGAGCGGACGCAGGAGCGCGACGGCACCTGGGCGATCACCTGGCAGTGGGACGCATATCCCGAGGCGTGGGCCATCAGCAAAAACTGGTGGAGGTCGGACGTCATCATCGGCAATCTCCGGTTCCTGCAGGCCATCCAAGAATAAAATGAAAAAGCGCCCGGCCTGGGCGCTTTTACTGTTCAAAAAACGAGCCATACGCGCGAAGCGGGCTTATTCCGGCATCGACGAGAGAAAATCCGCATAGGTGATGCTGGCCGCCTCCCGGGCGGTCAGCTTTTTGACAAACGCGGCCCGCTCGCCCGCCGCGCCCGGCCCGCGCGAGCCGTATCCCGCGAAGAGCACCGTGCCGTGCGCGTGCGTCTTGCCCCAGTCGTCAAAGCCCGCAGGGGCGATGTGCTCGCCCAGCTCGCAGTCAAGCAGCACGGTCCTGGCCCATTCGCGCCACGGACGGCCGAGGTACACGCTGCCCGCGGGGCAGCCCCCGTTCACAAAGCGGCAGCCCTTGAACACATAGCCGTAGGCCTGCCCCTCCGGCGTGGAGGCCGCCGTGCAGAACGCGGCGAACGGCTGCGAGCGATCCCCGCGCCCATCGACGGCCACGATGTCGCAGTCCTCAAACCATGCGGCGGCGCCGCCGAAGATGAAATCCACGTCGCCCTCGATGCGGCAGCGGCGGTAGGTGTGGCGCTGCGGCACGCGCGGCGCATACTGCTTGGGGCCGATGAAGCCGTTCTTCTCGATCTCCCTGGGCGGTAGCGGCGCGGTGAACAGCGTGTCCTGGTAGCTTTTGAGCACGCAGTCCTCCACCAGCAGGTGATCGCCGTCGGCGTAGAGCGCGATGGCCTGACCGGCGCGCTCGCGGGGCGCCGCGTCGTTCTGGATGGTCAGACGGCGCAGGGTGATGTGCGCGCCGTCCGTGCGCAGCGTGGCCGTGCGGAAGGTGCCGCGCTTCATGCCGTCCTCAAGCATGTCGCGCGCGCCGTCGCCCCAGACGATGCGCGTGCTCTCGGCGGACGCGCCCTCGATCGTCGTATGGCTGCGCGCGAGCACGGCCTTTTCGCGGTACACGCCCGGCGCGAGGCGGATGATGGCGGGCGTGTCGTCCTGGGGCAGGCGGTCGAGCGCGCTTTGCAGGGATTCGCCGCCGGGGCAGACGGACAGGATGATCGGTGAAGCCATGATGATGTCCTCCGTGCAGATGGTTAGGGACAGTATAGCACATTCCGCGCGGATTTACATCCGTTCATCCTCCTCAATGTGGCCGATTTCCCAATGAATGAGGAAGCTGAGCGCGCCACGCCCATGATCTCCAGCAGATGCACGATGACCGTGATGGCGGCGTGCAGGAAGAATTCAAAGCTTTCCAGCATGGTTTTCCGCTCCCGTTCGTTTCTTTGCGCCTAGTATGCGACGCGGAGCGGCGGATTGACCTGGAAGCGATTCCCAAAATGGCGATTGCGGGACGGGGAAAATTGTGGTACAATTCGAAAAGAGCGACCGGCCGCACAGACGGCCGGAAGAGAATTGGAGGAATCATATATGGAACTCAAGGGCAGCAAGACTGAGAAGAACCTGATGACCGCCTTCTCCGGCGAGTCTCAGGCCCGCAACAAGTATACGTATTTCGCTTCCGTCGCCAAGAAGGAAGGCTACGAGCAGATCGCCGCGATCTTCCTGCAGACGGCGGAAAACGAGAAGGAGCACGCCAAGATGTGGTTCAAGGCGCTGGGCGAGCTGGGCAACACGGCCGAGAACCTGCTGCACGCCGCCGAGGGCGAGAACTACGAGTGGACCGACATGTACGCCACCTTCGCCAAGGAAGCGGAGGAGGAGGGCTTCACCAAGCTGGCGAACCAGTTCCGCGGCGTGGCGGCCATCGAGAAGGCGCATGAGGATCGCTATCGCGCCCTGCTCTCCAACGTGGAGATGCAGAAGGTCTTCGAGAAGGGCGAGATGACCATGTGGGAGTGCCGCAACTGCGGTCACCTCGTCATGGGCACCAAGGCCCCGGCGGCCTGCCCGGTCTGCGCGCATCCGCAGAGCTACTTCGAGGTCCGCAAGGAGAACTACTAAGCGAAAAGAAAACGGTCTGCTCCGGCAGACCGTTTTTCCTTGCCTTATAAAAAATCTGCGCAGGATTTCTGTCGCGGGCCCGCCGGTTGACAGCGATTTGGCCGCGTGCTATGATAGGGCCACAAGCAAGATCGCAGGAGGAAGACCCGATGGAATACGTCAATTTGGAGAAGCTCGGCGTGAAGCCGTCCCGCCTGGGCTTTGGCTGCATGCGTTTCCCGACCACGCCGGAGGGAGGCATCGACGAGCCGCGCGCGATGGCGATGCTCGACACGGCGTACAAGGCCGGCGTGAATTACTTCGATACCGCCTATTTTTACCACAACAAGACCAGCGAGGCGTTCGTGGGCCGCGCGCTTAAGCGGTATCCGCGCGAGAGCTTCTATCTGGCCACCAAGCTTCCGCTGTCCCTCATCCATTCCTTTGAGGAGGCGAAGGAGATCTTTGAGGGCCAGTTCAAGACGATGCAGGTGGAGTACTTCGATTTTTACCTGCTGCACTGCATCAACCAGAAGAACTGGAAGACGGTGCTTGACAACGGCCTGATCGACTTCCTGCTCGAGCAGCAGAGGCAGGGCCGCATCCGCCATCTGGGCTTCTCCTTCCACGACAGCTACGAGCTGTTTGAGGAGGTGCTCAGCTATCGCGACTGGGACTTCTGCCAGATTCAGCTCAACTACATGGACACCGATATCCAGGCGGGGCTGAGGGGCTACGAGCTGGCCAGGCAGCGCGGCATCCCGGTGATCGTCATGGAGCCGGTCAAGGGAGGCAGCCTGGCGACGCTGAGCGAGGACATCTGCCAGCGGTTCCGGCAGGCGCGCCCGGACTGGTCCGTCGCGTCCTGGGCGATGCGCTGGGTCAAGAGCCTGGAGGGCTGCAAGATCATCCTCTCCGGCATGTCCGACGAGGCGCAGGTGGATGATAACCTGGCGACCTTCGCCCAGCCGGGCGCGCTGACGGAGGAGGAAATGCAGGTGGTGGATGAGGTGCGCGCCATGATCGAGGCCCGCACGTTCGTCGGCTGCACGGACTGCAGGTACTGCATGCCCTGCCCGTTCGGCGTGAATATCCCGCAGAACTTTAAGATGATGAACAACTTCGCCCGGTACTCCAACGAGGGCCGTCTGCGCAACGAATGGCGGGACATGGAGGAAGCCGAGCGCGCCGGCCAGTGCCGCAGCTGCGGCAAGTGCGAAACCGCGTGCCCGCAGCAGATCCCGATCCGGGAAAAGCTGCGCGAGATCGCCGGACGGATGGCGGAGCAGCAGTAAAAAAGATGAGCGTCCCGCTTGACAGGGCGCTCATTTCGTGCTATCATTTCATCATTCAATGAAATGTTGAACGGTGATTCCCGAAGGAGGTAGACATATGAGCGAGCATAAGCACGACCACGATGAGCATGAGCATGAGCAGGACTGCTCCTGCGGCTGCTGCGGCCACGAGCACGAGGAGCACGAGGACTGCTGCGGCCACGAGCACGAGGAGCACGAGGACTGCTGCGGCCACGAGCATGACCACGATCATGACGACTGCTGCTGCAGCCACGAGCATGACCACGACCATGACGACTGCTGCTGTGGCCACGAGCATGACCACGATGCCTGCGGCTGCGAGCATGACCACGACCACGATCACGACGGCTGCGGCTGCGGTCACGACCACAGCGACGACGAGGAGGCGAAGGAGGAGCTGCCGCGTCTGCTTCTGGCGCTGGGCCTCTTCGCGGCGGGCATGCTGCTGCCGGTTCCGCCGCTTGTCAAGCTGCTCCTGCTGCTGGCCTGCTATCTCGTCTCCGGCTTCGGCGTGCTGCGCGCCGCGGTGCGCTCCCTGAGCAGGGGCCGCATGCTGGACGAGAACTTCCTGATGGCCGTCGCGTCCCTGGCGGCGATCGCGATCGGCGAGGTCGCCGAGGGCTGCGCCGTCATGCTGTTTTATCAGGTGGGCGAGTGCTTCCAGGACTATGCCGTGGGCCGCTCGCGCAAGCAGGTGAAGGCGCTGCTGGCGATCAAGCCGGAGGAGGCGTTCGTCCTGCGCGGCGGCGAATATGCGGCGGTCGATCCGGCGCAGGTGCAGGTCGGCGAGGAGATTCGCATCCGTCCCGGCGAGCGCGTGCCGCTTGACGCGGTGGTGCTCACCGGCATGTGCGAGATGGACACCTCCGCGCTGACGGGCGAGAGCGTCGCGCGCAATGCGGAGCCGGGCGATACGGTGCTCGCGGGCTTCGTCTCGCGCAACGGCGTGATCACCGCGCGCGTAACCCGGCCGCTGGCGGAGTCCTCCGTCAGCCGGATTCTCACGATGGTGGAGGAGGCGCAGGAGCGCAAGGCGCCCGTCGAGCGCTTCATCACCGTGTTTGCCCGTGTGTATACGCCGATCGTCGTCGGTCTGGCGGTAGTGCTGGCGGTCGTGCCGTCCGTGATTCTGGGCGGCTGGCGCGTCTGGGTGTACCGGGCGCTCACGTTCCTGGTCGCCTCCTGCCCGTGCGCGCTGGTCATCTCCGTGCCGCTGTGCTATTTCGCGGGCATCGGTTCGGCGGCGCGCCGCGGTATCCTGATCAAGGGCGGTGACAGCCTGGACGCGCTGTGCCGCGTGAAATCCTTCGTGCTGGACAAGACCGGCACGCTGACCACGGGCGACTTCAGCGTCTGCCATGCGCATCCGGCGCCGGGCTTCACGGAGGAGGACGTCCTCGCGCTGATTGCCGGCGCGGAGCGGGACAGCGGCCATCCGCTGGCTCAGGCGGCCATCCGGGAAGCGGCGGCGCGCGGCGTCGCGGCGCAGGCGGTGACGCTGGAGCGCGAGATCGCCGGGCGCGGCGTGCAGGGCCGCACGGAGAGCGGCGAGATCGTGCTCGCCGGCAACGCGGCGATGATGCAGGAAAGCGGCGTGGCGCTGGGCGGACTGACCTGCGAAAAGGACAGCGCGCGCATCTATGCCGCCAAGGGCGGCAAGGCCGTCGGCTTCATCTGCCTGGAGGACGTGATCAAGCCCGGCGCGAAGGAAGCGCTGGCGCAGCTGCGCGGGCAGGGCATTGCGCGCACGGTCATGCTCACCGGCGACCGCGAGGCCCCGGCGCAGGCCGTGGCAAAGGAGCTGGGCGTTGACGAGGCGCACGCGCAGCTGCTGCCGGAGGACAAGCTGGCCAAGCTGGAGGAGATCTGCCGGGAGGGCGGCACGGCGTTTGTTGGCGACGGCATCAACGACGCGCCGGCGCTCATGCGCGCGGACGTGGGCATCGCCATGGGCGCGCTGGGCAGCGACGCGGCGATCGAGGCGGCGGACGTCGTGCTGATGACCGACGAGATGGACCGGCTGCCGCAGGTGCTGGGCGTGGCCCGTCGGGTGCGCATGCTCGCGCGCCAGAACGTGGCGATCGCGCTGGGCATCAAGGTCGCGGTGCTCGTGCTGGCAGCGATCGGCATGGCCGGCATGTGGGCGGCGGTATTCGCGGACGTGGGCGTGGCGCTGATCTGCGTGCTCAACGCGATGCGCGCCATGCGCTGACGCGGCTTGACAAAGCGATGCGCGCGTGGTATCCTGCTGCTGACCAATCCATCATGAGGAGAGAACAATATGGAAGAGATCATCAAGAGCGAGCACCGCGCGATTGTATTTAAAATGAACCGCAAGCAGGCGGCGGGCGTCGCCCGGTATATCAAGGATCACTCTGGCTCCCCGGAAACCATCTTCGCCGTGGACGTGGACACCATGGAGCTGATCATCCAGGCGAAGAACGCCGCCGAGGACGACGTGCTCGTGCTGGAGGGCGAGGAGGACGTGTTCGAGGTCGAGGAGGAGACCATCGAGGAGAACGAGGAGGTCTGGGAGGCTGTCGAGGAGGCGCTCGAGGGCTTTTCCGGCGAAGAGGAGTAAGAGCCATTGCTTTAATCCGCCGCGAAGCGAAGAAGGGAGTCTGAGGGACTGCGTCCCTCAGGCAGGTTTGGGCGGCAGCCCAACGTTCCTCATCATTGAAGAGAGAAAAGCAAGAATCGCAGCGGAGCCGAAGGCGACCATTGCGATTCCGATCGCGCGGCTTCAAACCGGCCTGAATGAAAAACAGCAAGGAGCTTCGGCATGCGCCGGAGCTCCTTTTGATGTGCAGATGTGTTGAATGAAAGAACAGGCATTGCAGGTATGCCGACGTTTCAATCGTAGGATGCTTCGCATCCTGCTCTGAAACTGCGCTTTTTCTTTGAATAGGGGATGCGTTGGGGCCGCGGGCCCCAAACCCCGCCTGGGGATATAATCCCCAGACCCCTTCTTCGCTTCGCGCCTGATGAAGCTGCCCCTCAGTTTTCCTCCTTCACATGGCTCATCGCCAGGTGAATGATCTCGCGCGGGTGGCAGTCGGCCAGGCTGTAATAGAGCATCTTGCCCTCGCGGCGCGCGGTGATCAGGCGTGCCTGCCGCAGCGCCTTGAGCTGATTGGAGACCGCGCTGGGCGTCATGCCGACGGCCTCGGCCAGGTGCCCGGCGCACAGCTCGCGCCCGTCGAGCGCCAGCAGGATTTTGAGCCGCGTGTCCGAACCGATGACGCGGAAAAACTCCGCCAGCGCGGCGATGTCCGCCTCGCCGGGCATGCTGTTTTGAACCTCTTGCGCGATGGGCAGACAGGCGCTGCATGAATTTTCCTGCATAAACAACCTCCGAGAGCGACGTGGTTTTCGTTCATCGTATCGTATCCCTGTGCGTTTGTCAAGCGCTGAAATGTGCGTGGACAGCGGTATAAACGCCGCGCAAACAGGCCAAAGTAAAGCGCACAAGGAGGTTGATCCCAGTGAAAAAGAGGAACATGCTGCTGCTGGCGCTGCTGCTTGCGCTCGCGCCGGCGACGGGCTCCGCAGAGAACCTGCCGGAGCTGTTTGGGGACGTATACGAGAGCATCGGCGAGGGGCTCACGCAGGGAGCCACTCTGGCTGCAGACAGCCTGGGCGAGGAGCTGACGCTTTCCCTTGAGACGGACAGCGCGCGTGTGGAGGAGGGCAAGACCGTCGTGCTGACGGTGACGGCGGGCAACCCGCTGGCCAGAGAGGTGAACGTCGGCATCACGCTGGAGCTTCCGGAGCGCCTGCGGGCCTCGGAGGGGACCGCGTGGGAGGCGACGCTGCCCGCCGCGCAGCTTGACGGGGAGACGGGCGAGCTTGCGCCGTCCGTGACGACGTTCACGCGCGAGCTGACGCTCCTGCCGGGCGGTGGGAGCGAGCAGATTGCCATCGGAAGCGAGCTTGAAATGGGCACGCGCTTCTACCGCGCGCAGACGCCGCTGGCGCTGTGCGTGCCGGATGTGAGCGTGAACGCGAGCGTGGAGGGCGCGGAGAACCACCGCATGCAGCCGGGCGACGCGTTTGCCTACCGGATCGAGATCGCCAACGCGGGCGACGCGCCCAAGGACGTGACGGTGGAGATGGTGCTGCCGCAGGACGTGACGCTCACGCAGGAGCTTGAGCAGGGCTTTGCGCAGACGGGCAGCGTGATCCGCGGCAAGGTGCACGCGCAGGCGGCGGACGGCGACGCGCCCAGCAGCGCCGTGATCACGCTGCCGGCGGTGATCGCGCAGAACGCGCTGGAGGGCGATGAGGACGCGCGCAAGCTGATTGCCGGCACGCTGCGCGTGGACGGCGAGCGCGTGCCGCTTGAGCGCATCGAGGTGTGCGACGCGAAGATCAACGCGCGCTTGCTGGCGGACACGGACCGCCTCGAGGCCGGCGAGGAGACGACGCTGAGCGTCGTGGTGGTCAACAGCGGCCTGGCGGCGGCGGATGTGCGCCTGTCGTGCATGCTGCCGGAGGGCTTGTCCCTAGCCGCTGAGCAGGACGGACAGGAGGAGGCGACGGCGGCGGAAATCCAGGCGGCGCCGACGACCGGCGGCGGCGACATGCCCATGACCGGCGCGGCCGTCCCGGGCGAGCCGGCGCAGGCTGCGGCGCCCGTGATGACGCGCCAGGACAGGACGCTGATCTTTGACCTGCACATGGATGCGGCCGGCGAGGCGGCGGACGGCGTGATCGCCTGCACGCGGGTGATCGAGATCCCGGTGACCGCCGACGCGCCGCAGGACAACCTCGGCGAGCAGCTGGTCGGCGCGTCCCTGGCGTGGAGCGTCGGCGAGGAGCAGATGCAGCTGGGCGATGCGGTGGCGATGCGTGTGGTGCGCCCGGAGTTTCTGGGCCTGTCCCGCGCGGACTGGAACGGTGTGTTCTGGGCCAGCGTGCTGCTGCTGGTGACGGTGATCTGCCTGTACGCCGCCGTGCGCAGGGAGAGCAAGGAGGAGGATTTCTGCTGCGAGTGACGCAGGCTTGACAAGAACCGATCATGTGTTATAATTAATCTGCGAATGGATCGCCATGAGACTGAAGAGGTTTCATGGCTTTTCTGCGGTTCAGCAGCATATGGAGACAGGGGATTGAGAGAATGAATATTCGCGGTGCTTTGGGAATCATGCTTCCGCCGCTTCTGGCGCTTCTGATCGCATGGAGAAAGGGAGAACGGCTGTCGGTATTCAAGCTGGCGGAATACCTGGGCTATCTGGCTGTGCTCTTCGTGATCTGCATGCTGTCGATGATACCCGCTGAACGGATCGCTGTCCGGCAGAATTACGGCACAGGAAGGCTGTTTATCGATTACGGCGCTGTGGCACTGGCGGTCTCCATGGGACTGGGCGCGGCGCTTGGCCTGGCGTCAAGGCTGATCAAGGCGAGGAACACCTTTGTCTGCACGGTGGAGCCTATCCGGCCGGAGGAGCGGCGCATTGGCATATCGACGGTGCTGGGGCATCTGGCGGTGCTTGCGCTGTCGATTCTCACCTGCGCATATCGTTGGGGCCTGCGCAATTATGGAAACGTCACCTTTGATGAGATGCTCTTTCACATCAACATGCCGCTGGAGGGAACGGCGGAATCCTTCATCAGGGATGTGGAGATCAAGGTCTTGCTCGCCGGGGTGCTGCTGGCGCTGGTGATCCTTGCGGCGCTCCACATCCCGGCGAAGAAGGGCTGGTGGATCCGGCGCGCGGGGAGCCGCCGTGTGTGGGTGCGCTTCTTTCCGCTGAAGCTCCCCCGGACCGCATCGGCGCTGGCGCTTGCCGCATGGATGTGCATTCTGCTGGTCTGCGCGGACAAGAGCTTCACGATCACCGATTTTGTGCGCAAACAGCTTTCGCAGTCGCACTTCATTGAAAATGAGTATGTGGATGCGGGCGCGGTTCAGCTCACGTTCCCGGAAGAAAAGCGGAATCTGATCACTGTCTATCTGGAATCGGCGGAGACGTCCTCGCAGGACGTGGCCAACGGCGGGTTCTTTGAGGTGAACTACATTCCGGAGATGACGGAGATTGCAAAAGCGAACGTCAGCTTTTCGCAGTCTGACCTGCTGGAGGGCGCGGCGGTCGCGCCGGCCTGCGGCTGGACGATTGCCGGACTGGTGGCAGAAACGGCGGGTCTGCCGCTCAAGCTGTATGCGTATGAGGATAAAACAGACGGCGCGGACAACGCCATGGAGTACGCGACGACGTTTTTGCCGGGGGCGACGATGCTGGGCGATATCCTCCAACAGGCCGGGTATCGGAACGTCTTCCTGGCGGGCTCGGATTTCACGTTCGGCGGGCGCCGCCTCATGTACACGCAGCACGGCGATTATGAGATCAGGGATTATCTGTATGCCAAGGAGAAGAACCTGATTCCCGCCGACAGCGAGAATACGTTCTGGGGTTATCAGGACGAGGTGCTCTATGCGCTGGCGCGGGATACCCTGACCGAGCTGGCGGCCTCCTCAGAGCCCTTCCACCTGGCGCTGCTGACCGTCGATACCCACGCGCCGGACGGCGATGTCTGTCCGCTGTGCCCGGATCTCTATGCGGACAGAATCGCGAACGTCATCGCCTGCTCTTCTGCACAGCTGGGCGATTTTATCGCCTGGTGTCAGGAGCAGCCGTTCTATGCCAACACGACGATTGCCGTCATGGGCGATCACGCAAGCATGATCGCCGGCTTTTACAAGGAGGAGGAGAACGGCAAGCATGCCGGCACCTCGAAACGCAAGGTGTACAATGCTTTCATCAACAGTGCGGCAGAACCGGTGCGGGAAAAGAACCGCCTGTTCACGACGCTGGACCTGTTCCCGACCACATTGGCGAGCCTGGGGGTAAGGATTGAAGGCGAGCGATTGGGGCTGGGCACCAATCTCTTCTCGGCGGAGGAGACGCTTGCGGAGAAATACGGCTACGAGGTGCTGTTTGACGAGCTCTACCGGAAGTCGGTTTTCTATGACGAAAACATTCTGTATCCATAAAACCAAACGAAATACCGGACGGCTGTCCGGTATTTTTACCTCATAGGAAATTGCGTCAAAAAACCGTACAGCGGGCACCGAATGACTTCATTTTGCAAAGCTGTTCGGAAGTGGGAGCGGGCACAGCCCGCTTTTTTGGCCAGGAGGTTTGCGGCGCATGCGCAGCCCGCTCACGGCTCCATCAGCGCGCATTCCACGGCGCTCAGCCGCGCGGCGGCCTGCTCGCAGAAGTGATCGGCGTGGCTGAGCCGGTCGCTCTGGGGCAGGGCGATGTATTCCTTGAGGAGCGTGACCATGCCCTCGGTCTCGGTGCGCAGGTTTGCGCTGCGCGTCTGCTCGTCGCTGAGCGCGATGCGCAGCAGGTCAAGCTGCGCGCTCAGCCGGTCGGCCCTGCGCTGGGCGTCGCTGTCCTGCACGGGGGCCTTGGGCGCAAGCGCAAGGGCGAGCAGATGATCCAGCGAGGAAAACAGCTGGGCCAGCTGCGGGTCGCCGGAGCGCTCCGCCTGCTTCTGCAGGCGCGGCAGGGCGTCGTCTTCGGGCAGCGCCTCGCCGGCGTAGGGGTTCACATAGGCGACGCCCTCCTCGGAGAGCTGCGCCATCACGCGGCTCACCAGCTCCGGCCGCGTGCGAATCGTGGAGCGGTACTTGTTCTGGTAGCGCAGCATGAGCGTCCGGTCGTCGCCGGCGAGCTTGCGCACGCAGGCGCGCACGCTCATGCCCTGGGCGCGCGCGGTGAGCACGCTGCGCACGAGCTGCTCCACCTCGTCCGGGGAAAACGTCTCAAACGGCAGCGCGCGTCCCATGTTCTCCGACTGCTGCGTGCGCACCTGCGCATAGTAGAAATTGCGGATGCTGTTGGGCTTTCTGCCCAGCTCCTGACCCAGCTGCTCAAACACGCTGCGCAGCGATTCGCCGGTCTTGGCCGCCTCGTCGATGCGCTGCTGGAGCGCGTCGATCTCGCTCTTTTGCCAGCCGCCGTGCGGACCGCGAACCGGACGCCGCACAGGCGCGGTTTCCTGTGCCTGCAATAAACCTGAGGACATCTCCATCTTTGCCCCTCCTTGGGTCGACTCCCGCCTTTCGGCGGGGAATTGCAGCCCCATGGCGGGGCGCCTTTGCATATAAGGTGTACATGGTGAAGGCGTTTTATACGGTTTCTGCGCTTTCGTAGGGCTCTGACGGTAACAGTCTATGTATTTTGCCGCGGCGTCATGACCGCGCGAAGGCGGCAAAAGCATTGCCTCGGCAGGGATTCTGCGGTATAATAGACCAAAATGCCGCGCGCTGCGCGGCGCGGGAGGCGCTTTGTATGAAGTATGTGCTTGTGATCGGAGACGGCATCGCGGATGAACCCGTCGCGCAGCTGGGCGGAAAGACCCCGCTCGCCGCGCTCGACTGCAAATATATCGATACCCTGGCGGGCGGCAGGCTCGGCATGTGCCAGACCGTGCCCCATAGCGTGGCCGCGGGCAGCGACACGGCGATCCTGTCCATCTTCGGCTATGACCCGCGCACCTGCTACACCGGCCGTTCCGCGCTGGAGGCGGCGGGCATGGGCGTGATGCTGAGGCCGGGCGAGACGAGCCTGCGCGTCAACCTCTGCGCGCTGGAGGGCGACTGCTTTGATTCGGCGAGGATTCTCTCCCACAACGGCGGCAGCATCGAGGGCGAGGAGGCCGTTACGCTGATGGAGGACCTGTGCGCCGATCCGCGCTTTGGCGCGCTGGCGGCGGCGATCGGCTTCACCATCCACGTCACGCCGACGTTCCGCCACACCGGCGTGATCGACGCGGCGCACGAGCCGGACCGCGCGCAGATGCGCTTTACCGAGCCGCACAACATCTTGGGCAGCGCGATCGCGGGCTATCTGCCGAAGGGCGCGCTGGGCGCGGAGCTGACGGCGCTGATGCGCGCGTCCTTTGAGATTCTGCGCGACCACCCGGTCAATCAGGCGCGCAGGGCTGCGGGCAAGCTGCCGGCGAACTGCATCTGGCCCTGGGGCCCGGGCGCGGCGATGAGCCTGCCCTCTTTTGAAACCCTGTATCACAAGAAGGGCAGCGCGGTCTCCGCGGTGCCGCTGGTCTGGGGCATCGCCAACCTCTGCGGCGTGGACACCCCGCGCGTGCCGGGCGCGAACGCCGAGCTTAATACCAACTACGAGGGCAAGGTCGACGCGGTGATTTCGGCGCTGGAGGGCGGCGCGGACTTCTGCTGCATCCACGTCGAGGCGCCGGACGAGTGCGCCCACGGCGGCGATGTGGAGGGCAAGTGCGAGGCGATCCGCAGGCTGGACAGCCGCGTCGTCGGCCCGCTGCTTGCCCGCCTGCCGCAGGTCGATCCCGAGTTCCGCATGCTGATCCTCTCCGATCACCCGACGCTGCTCTCCACCCGCGGCCACGACGGCCATGCCGTGCCGTTTGCCCTCTACGACAGCCGGAATCCGGGCGAGCCGCGCAAGTTCGACGAGGCGCACGCCCGCGCGACCGGCGATTTCCTCAGCGAGGGCCCGATGCTCCTGCGCGCGCTTTTTGCGTGATCCCGGGAAGAAAATTCCGGGCGCGTTCGTCTATTCTCTATACACGCCTGAACGGAGACATTTATGCTGAAACGCTTCATTTCCCTGCTGCTGCTCCTGCTGCTGCTGCCCTGCGCGGCGGTCATGGAGGAGACGGAGGTCAACACGCAGCTCACGCACTATCTTCTGCTGGGGCAGGACGGCTACGCGGAGGACATCGTCGAGGATGCGCGAACGGACACCATCGTCATCGTGTCGCTGGATGAAAAGTACAACCGCGTCATCATGACCTCCGTGCTGCGCGACAGCAAGATCAAGAATCCCAACGGCAACGACACCAAGGCCAACCTGCTCTACCGCTACTTCGGCTTTGACGGCGTGATCGCGTGCCTGGAGAGGGAGCTGGAGATCGAGATCAAGGGCGCGGTGCTCGTCAACTTTGAGCATGTGAAGCCGGTGATCGACGCGCTGGGCGGCGTGGATATCGAGATCACGGAGGCGGAGTACCTGGCCATCCGGAGCATCCTGCTGGGCAAGGACCCGAACATGCCCAAGGGCCCGGGCATGACGCACATGACCGGCCGCATCGCGCTGGCGTATATGCGCACGCGCGCGACGGGCTCCGGCGGCGATTTCAGCCGCACCGAGCGCCAGCGCAAGGTGGTCAGCCAGCTGTTTGACAAGTGCCGCGACCTGTCGCTGCTGGAGCTGGTGGGCGTGTACAATCAGGTGTCCTCCGGCATGAAGATGAGCCTCTCGGCGATGGATATCCTCGGCGCGCTGTCCAAGGGCTACGGCCTGGTGTCCGGCGGCGCGACGTTTGAGGAGTTCGCCATCCCGCAGAGCGGCACCTACTCCTACGGCACGGTCGGCGATTCGTCCTCCGCGCTCAATGTCAACTGGAAGAACAACCGCACGATGTTCCACGAGCTGCTGAACAACCCGTAAGACGACTGCAAGCTACGAAGATAGGATGAAACGATGAACCACATGGCAAATGCAAGAAGGCTCTGTATGCTCCTGCTGCTCGCGCTGGCGGCGCTGCCCGCGCGCGGCCTCGGCGAGATGCTCGACCTCTCCCTGTTTGAGGACGGCGAGCCGCCCGCAGCCGAGACGTGGACGGACGCCGTGTTTGAGACGCGCCCCTGGTACGAGCGCGAGGACGGAAGCGACTGGCGCGTGCAGGACGACGGCTCCGTGATCGTGACGATCTCCGCCACGGGCGACGTGACCATCGGCGGCGATACGCGCAAGAGCGGCACGAACGTGTTTGACAAGCAGCTCGCGCAGGAGGCCGCCGGGCTGGACTTCCCGTTTGAGAACACGCGCGCCGTCTTCGAGGCGGACGACATGACGATCGTCAACTTCGAGGGCACGCTGACCAACACGAAGAGCCAGACAAAGAACACGTTCTCCTTCGCCGCGCCGCCGGAATATGTGCAGGTGCTCACCTCCGGCAGCGTGGAGGCGGTGTCGCTGGAGAACAACCACATCATGGATCACGGCGAGCAGGGCTATGCGGACACCTGCGAGGCGCTCTCGGGCGCGGGCATTCTGTACAGCGGCCATCTGGGCAGCGCGATCTACACGACCGGGACGGGCGTCGACATCGGCATGCTGTCCTATCAGACGTTCAACGGCAATTACGCCAACATCTACGCGTCCATCGAGGGCGACATCCAGGCGCTGCGCGACGCGGGCTGCGAGCTGGTGATCGTCTCCTATCACTGGGGCGAGGAAAAGGACTATCTGCCCAACGAGCGCCAGGTGCCGCTGGGCCGCGCGACGATCGACGCGGGCGCGGATCTGGTCCTCGGCCATCACAGCCACCGCATGAATCCGATCGAGGTCTACAAGGGCAAGTACATCTGCTACTCGCTGGGCAATTTCTCGTTCGCGGGCAACACCCGACCGGACGACATGGACACCTACATCTTCCAGCAGCGCTTCCGCGTGTATCCGCAGACGGGCGCGGTGGAGAACGAGGGCTTCCGCATCGTGCCGTGCTCCATCTCCTCGCAGGAGAAGGTGAACGACTTCAAGCCCACCCCGGCGGACGAGACGCACAGCGCAGAGATCGTCGAGCGCCTGCTCGAGCTGAACAAGCAGCTTGAAAAGACGTACAAATCCACCGGCGTGACCGCGGTGAGCGACTATCCGACCGAATGGACAACGGTATATTGAAGCGGGCGCAGCCCGCTTTTTTCAAAGCGGCATCAATCCGCCGCGAAGCGAGGAAGGGGTCTGGGGATGAAATCCCCAGGCAGGGTTTGGGGCGGCAGCCCCAAGGAGAATCACCATGAAAAAGACAGAGAACCTGCGCGCCTTGTGCGAAGCCGCCGCCGCGCGCGGCCGCCTCGTCATCACCGGCCACGACCGCGCCGACGTGGATTCCGCCGCCAGCTGCGTGCTGATGCAGCGGCTGCTGGCCGCATGGGGCGTGCAAAGCGAGATCGTGCTGTGCGAGCCGGACGGGCAGTCCCGCCGCGTGATGGCGCGCTTTGGCGTGGACGTTCAGGCGCTCGCGGGCGAAACGGCGCCAGAGGACGCGCTGATTCTCGTGGATCACCATCAGACGGCGCACGCGGGCCGGGCGATCGCCTGCATCGACCATCATCCGACGGAGGTCCCGCCCGATTTCGCCTTTGTGGAGATCGGGGACAGCGGCGCGTGCGCGGTGATGGTGCTGCGCCTCATGCAGGAGGCGGGCGTGCCGGTCACGCAGGAGGACGAGCGGCTCGCCGTCACCGCGCTGTACCTGGACACGATCGCCCTGAAGAGCGCCAAGATCGGCCGGGAGGAGGCGGCCTGGGGCGAGGCGCAGGCCGGTCGGCTCGGCCTTGACGAGGACTGGCTCCGGCGCGAGGGCATGGGCCTGATGGACATGAGCCTGCCGGCGCAGGAGCTGGCGATGCTGGGCAAAAAGGTTTACCTGTTCGGCAAAAGGCGCGTGCTGTCCACCTATGTGCAGACGGACGCGATGACAGAGGAAAAGCTGGGCGAGATCCTTGCTGTGCTGCGGGAGGCGCTCGCGCGGGAGCAGGCCGACCTGTGGGTGTTTCTGGTGCACGACCCGGTGCGCCTGCGCTCCACGGAGGTCGATCTGACGCCGGACGGACAGGTGCGGACGATCCCGTATGACGTCCTCATCTCCCGCGGCAGGGACGTGATGCCGCGCGTGGAACGGGCGATGCGAAAGGACGGGGTGTGATGGCAGGATTTCCTCAGGAGCTGACGGCGGCGCTGGAGGCGCTTCTGGCGGGCGAGAGCGCGGCGCAGCTGGCGCTTGACGCGCAGACGATCAGCGAGAACTACCGCCTGCGCACGGGGCAGGGCAGCCGCCTGCTGACGAAGGAGCGCGAGGCGGCAGCCTATGCGGCCTCGCGCATGCCGGCGACGTTTGCCGCGGCGCAGGCGGTGCTTTCGCAGGCGATGGACGCCAGCGGCCTGGAGATCCGGACGCTGCTGGACTGCGGCGCGGGCACGGGCGCGGTCGGCTGGGCGGCGGCGGGCCTCCTTGAGCTGGAGCGCATCACCTGCCTGGAGCGCGAGGACGCGATGCGCAGCGTGGGCAGCGCGCTCATGCGCGCGGGCGGCGGCGCGCTTTCGCAGGCGGTCTGGGCGAGCTGCGACCTGACGGCGGCGCAGGCGCTCCCCAGGGCGGATCTGGTCGCGGAGGGCTACATGCTCGGCGAGCTGCGCGCGGACATGCGCCTGCCGGCGGCGCAGAGGCTCTGGGACGCGGCGGAGAAGATGCTCCTGCTCATCGAGCCGGGCACGCCGCAGGGCTTTACCAATCTGGCCGCTGTGCGCGAGCATCTGGCAGGTCAGGGGGCGCATGTGGCTGCGCCGTGCCCGGCCGGCGCATCGCGCTGCCCGATGGCGGGGGAGGACTGGTGCCACTTCGCCGTGCGCGTGCAGCGCACGAGGCTGCACAAGGCGCTCAAGGGCGGCGACGCGCCGTACGAGGACGAGAAGTTTGGCTATCTCGCGCTGACGCGGGAAGCGCCCAAGGCGCCGTGTGCCGCGCGCGTGCTGCGCCATCCGATGATCGCGCCGGGGCGCATCACGCTGACGCTGTGCGAGGGCGGCGAAAAAGCCGTGCGCGTGGTCACAAAAAAAGACCCGCTTTGGAAGCGGGCCAGGAAGATCGGCGCGGGGGATTGCGTGTGACGAGAGGACGCTGGGGCTGCGAGCCCCAGACCCCTTCATCGCTTCGCGCAGTATGAGATACTGCGCGAAGCGGAGGGGGGAGTTTGAGGGACGATGTCCCTCAAGCGGGTTTTAGGGCGGCAGCCCTAACGTGCTTTACAGCTTCTCGTACAGGCCCGCCTTCTTGAGCGCGGGCTTGAGCGCGCCCAGCAGGATCGGCGCGACGATGAAGGCGAAGATGGCGTTCATCAGGCTGCCGGGCAGCTTGGTGAGCATCTTGGCGATCACCGCGTCCGTGGACAGGCCGTCGACGAGCCGGCCGAAGACGAACGTCTTGAGCATGTACAGGGCGACGTAGGCGAGCGCGCCGAGCACGCTGCCCACGACGATCCTGACGCGGTCGGCGGAGGTGGTCACGTCCTTGCGCGCGGCCTTGTAGGCGATCAGGCCGGCGACGAGCGCGATGGCGCCCTTGTTGATGAAGGTGATGATGCACTCCGCGCCCCAGCCGGCGACGATGTCATACAGGCCGGAGCCCAGGCCAGCGGCCAGGAAGCCCGCGCCCGGGCCAAAGAGCAGGCCGCACAGGACGCACAGCGCGTTGGTCATATGCAGCTGCGTGCCCATGAACGGGATGCGCAGATAATTGACGACGAAGACGATGGCGGCCATCAGGCCGATGAAGCAGATTCTGAAGGTCTTGTTGCGATCGTTTGCCATGGTAAAGACTTCCTCTCCGAATTGGATTTGTACCCGCATTATAGCACGAACTGGCATGCAGTAAATAGCCAGTTCGTATTTTTATGACCATGCCAGTTTTGCGCGCGGGCAGAGATTGAGCTGCGCAGGAAAATATGATATAATCTTAAGCTGAGATTATGGTAAGGAGAATGAAGCATGGAGCAGAACAGCAGACCCCGCGGCATGCGGCTTGTGGCTGGCATGGCGCTGGCGCTCTTTGCCGTGCAGGCTGCGCTGATGGGCAGCTCGCTTTCCTATATTTCGGGCGCCGGGCAGGCGCTTGCGCTCTCGGCGCTGTTTGCGCTGGTGTACGGCGGCACGATGGCCGCGTTTGCCCTCATGGAAAGGCCGAAGACGGGCACGCTTGCGTTTGCCGGCGTGTTCGCCGCGATTACGATGCTCGCGCGCGTGAGCATGCTGGATTTCGTGACGGCGGACTATACGTCGTTCCTCACGCTGTGGGTGAACATGTTCCGCGAGGGCGGCTTTTATATGCTGGCCGAAAACGTGGGCGACTACAACCTGCTGTATCAGTACTTCCTGCTGCTGGTATCCAGGGCGCCGCTGCCCGACCTGTACCTGATCAAGTATCTGACGGTTGTCTTTGACTATCTGCTGGCGCTGGCGATGATGCGCGCGGCGGGCAGGTTCGCGGGGAAAAAGGCGGCGCTGCCGGTGTTTCTGACGGTGATGGCGCTGCCCACGGCGCTGCTGGACGGCGCATGCTGGGCGCAGTGCGATTCGGTGTACGTGTTCTTCATCGTCATGAGCCTGTATTTTCTGGCGACGGACAGGCCGATGCGCTCGGCGGTCTTCCTGTCGGTGGCCTTTGCCTTCAAGCTGCAGACGATCTTCTTCTTCCCGGTGGTGCTGCTGGGGCTGATCCACAGGAAGTACAGGCTGCGCGACGCGGTGGCGTTTTTCGCGGCGTATCTCGTGACGATGCTGCCCGCGCTGATTGCCGGCCGTCCGTTCTTTGACGCGCTCTCCGTGTACGCCAGCCAGTCGATGGGCCAGTATTACGACCGGCTGAGCTACAACGCGCCGAACCTGTACCTCTTCTTCCCGATGCTGGAGCTTGCCAGCAGCCAGGAGTTCACCTGGATGCGCTATATCGACGGGATTGACGGCAAGGGCCTGAACGGCTATCTGAATCCGGATCTGATGCCGGATCTGCAGCATGCCGCGCTGTACGCCTGCGTGATCCTGGTGCTCATCGCGGTGGTGTACTGGCTGATGCACTGGAGGGAAATCACGCCGGACATGACGCTGGAGTTTGCGCTGTTCTTCGCGATCTTCCTGCCGTTTGTCATGCCCAAGATTCACGAGCGGTACTTCTATTTGGCGGACATGCTGTCCATTCTCTACGCGGCGCGGCATCCGCGGCGCAGGTTCATGCCGCTGCTGGTCGTCGGCGCATCGCTGATGTGCTATGTGCCGTATCTGACGCGCCAGCGGCCCATCGACGAGCGCGTGCTGGCGCTGATGATGCTCGCCGCGCTGGTGATCGTCTCGCGCGATCTGCTTGCGCGCATGCGCCAAAACCGCGCGGCGCTCACAGCGGCTGTGAAGGGAGGCGAGGCGGCATGACGAGCCGGATGAAGGATGTGCTTTCCGCGCTTGACCGCTTTGCGCAGAAGCGCCGTCTGCTCCTGAGCGCGGTGCTGGCGGCGGCGCTTTCCGGCCTGCTGGCGCTGTACAACGTCTCCTCCGGGCCGCTTGGCAACCTCAACGACATCGGCGGCTGGGCAAACCGCGCGCTGTTTATCGTCATGTGCGCCGCCGTCCATGGCGCCATGCTGCTGCTGTGCGCGTGGCTCTCGCGCGTCAGCTTTGCGCGCACGGCGCTGCGGCAGGTCATCCTCACGGCGGGGATGGTCATCCTGCTGCTGGCGATCAACCAGAAGACGTACGCCTATGTGAACGTGCTGCAGCCCGTCATCCGCGCGATGGACGAGGGCGGTCTGGCGGCGGGCGTCGCCGCATCCTCGGGCGTATCCGCGCCGATGCTGTTGCTCTTGTATGTCATCACGCGGGGACCAATCTACGACATGTACCTGCTCAAGCTCTTTGCCATCGGCTGCGACCTGCTGCTGGGCATTCTGGCGATGCGGGCGGCGGACAGGAACCGGCTGGGCCTGCGCGCGGAGACGCTGCTGGCCCTGTGCATGATTCTCCCGCAGGGCTTCATGAACGCCGCATGCAGCGCGCTGCCGGAGATCGCGGCGGTGACGCTGCTCGCCGTCTCGCTGACGCTGGCGCTGGGCTGCGACAGGCCGAAGATGCCCGCGTCGGGCCTTGCCTATGGCGCGGCCTGTGCCCTCTGCGGCGCGGCGCTGTACGCGCTGCCCGTCTATCTCTGGCTCGTGCGGCGCGGCGGCATGAAGCGCAGGGAGCTGCTTGCCGGCGCCTGCGCGGCGCTCCTGCTGTGCGTGCCGGCGATCGCGTGCGGCATGCCGGCGCTCAGCGCGGTGGACAGCCTGCTCACGGCGAACCTGGGGCTGCCGGCGTATGCGGGCGGCGCGCCGGGGCTGGCGAGCCTGATCCCGCGCGCGGCGGTGGAGGAGACGCCGCAGTATGCGCCCCTGCTGCGCCATCTGGCGGGGCTGGATACGCAGACCTATGCGCAGGAATTCTACACGCAGGCGCACTTTGAGATCATCATGCGCGGCGTCTCGCTGGCGGGCCTGGCCCTGTATCTGGGCGTGTGCGCGCTGGTCTGGCGCGCGAAGGACAAATCGCCGCTGCACCGCGCGATGACGCTCACGCTGGGCGCGCTGATCGTCTGCCCGAACGTGACCTCTGCGGCCTGGCTGGCCATCGACGTGCTGTGCCTGTATGCCCTTCTGGCCGAGCCGCGGCTGCGGCTGCCCTCGTGCCTTGTGCTGTTTGCGACGATGACCTCCTCGAGCTATCCGATGACGGAGGAGGTCATGCTGCCGATGGTTTACGCGTTCGCCCTGTGCCTGGCGGCGCTGTGCATGCTGCTGGACGTGATCCCGATGGGAAAAGAGGAGACGCATGATTGAGGAAAAGAAGGCGCGCATCCGCGTGGTTTCCCGCCTGGTGGAGCCGGACGGCGATGCGCATGAGATCAAGAATGCCCGCTCGGGCCTGATCAGGCAGACGGCGGACGGCCTCGTGCTCGAGTACGACGACGTGCAGGACGAGGAAAAGGCGCACATCGTGCTGACGATGACGCCGGGAAAGGCGGCGCGGGAGAACCGCGCGCGCATGCAGCGCATGGGCATGGTGTCCAGCGTGCTCACCTTTCTGCCGGGCGAGAAGATCGCCTCGAGCTATGTGACGATCTATGGCGAGATTCCCGTGGCGGTGGATACGCGCATGGTGGACATCCGCACGCAGGAAAACGGCGGCGAGCTGCGGCTTCATTACGACGTGTACATGGGCGGCGAGCGCACGTCCACCGCGCGCATGGAGATCACATGGCGCGTGTGACGGCGGTGCGGCTGCGCGAGCGGGCGCGCGAGGCGATGCTTGTCTCGGGCGGGCGGGGCTTCATGCGGTTTCTGCCTGCGGGCGGCGCGCTGCTGGCGACGGACGCCATCCGGCGCTGCGGGGATGACGCGGCGCGCGCAAGGCTGACGGAGGCGCTCGGGGCGGCGGGCTTTGTCTGCGAGATGCGCGGCGGGCTGCTCGAGCTCACGCCCGCGGACGGCGTGCTCTCGGCGTTTAACGGCGGCGGAAGGGCCGCGATCGACTGGGAAAATCCGCTGCATCCGGCGCAGGCGCTGGCTGCGCGGTTTCTGAACAATCCAAAGCAGCCGCTGACGCCTGCGGGAAGGCAGCTGATCGTCGAGACGCTGCGCCTCACCTGGCTTGCGCCGGACAGAGTGCTGTCCGGCCTGCCTGCGCTGCGCGCGCAGGCGGCGGTGATGCAGCGCCAGGGCGACCGGAGCGGCCTTTGCGAGGCGGGCGCGGTGCTGCGCGAATTCTGTGAACAGGAGCAGGGAGGGCTGACGGATGAAGCTTGAATGGATCGGACACGCGTGCTTTCGCCTGACGGCGGAGGACGGAACCGTGGTCATCACGGACCCGTACAACGGGAGCGTGGGCATTGAGATGCTTCCGCTGTCTGCGGATCTGATCACGATGAGCCACGAGCATCACGACCACAACGAGACGCGCATGCTCGTGGGCAAGCCGCTCATCGTGCGCGGCACGCAGGCGGTGTCTGTGGGCGGCGTGACGTCGCGCGCCGCGGCCTCCTGGCACGACGACGCGCAGGGCTTAAGGCGTGGCCCCAACGCCATCCGCATCTTTGCCATCGACGGCCTGAAGGTCGTGCACATGGGCGACCAGGGCTGCATGCCGGACGAGGAGGCGCTTGCGGCCATCGCGGACGCGGACGTGATGATGATCCCCGCCGGCGGCACCTACACGGTGGACGCGCAGGGCGCGAAGGCGATCCTCTCGCGCGCAAAGCCCAAATGCGCGATTCCCATGCATGTGAAGACGAAGCATTGCCCGTATCCGATCGCGCCGGTTGCGCCGTTCCTCGCGGCGATGGGCGCGCAGGACGCGCAGCCCGTGCGCGAGGCAGTCTTTACGAAGGAGAGCGGGCCGCGGGGCGTGCTGCTGATGCAGCCGCTGGCGGACAGCCTGTGAGCACACGCTGAAAGCAAAGAAAAAGGAGCTGCCGTGAAAAACGGCGGCTCCTTTGCTGTTGCAGAAAAAAGATTCAACCCGTTTCAATCGCAGCTGATCCATCCGGGCTTACGCGTGATGCGCGAGCCACTCGGTCGCGCAGTGCGCCAGGTACGCCGCGCCCGTAGGGAGCACGTCCTCGTTGAAGAGCACCTTCGGGTTGTGCGCGGGGGCCTTGCCGCGCTCGTCGAGGAAGCCGGCGGACAGGTACATGAACGCGCTGGGCACGCGCTCGGCGATGGTGGCGAAGTCCTCCGACGCGCTGGCGGACGCGCCCGGGTACGGCATGGCGCCGGGGAGATTCAGCGCCTGCATGTAGCCCACGATCTCGTTCGTCAGCTTGGGATCGCAGACCAGCGGCGGAACCTCGGAGAGCATGGTGATCTCGGCCGTGCCGCCGTAGACCTCGGCGGTTCGGGCGGCGACCTCCTTCATGCGGCGCACGAGCAGCTCGCGGGACGCCTTGTCGTTGGTGCGGATGGTGCCCTCCATCACGGCCGTGTCCGGGATGATGTTGGCGGCGGAGCCGGCGTGGAAATTGCCGACGGTCATCACGCAGGCCTTGTTCGGGTCGGCCTCGCGGGCGATGAGCGCCTCGAGCGCGAGATAGACGTGCACGCCGATGTTGATGGGGTCGATGGAGCTGTGCGGGTATGCGCCGTGCGCGCCGCGGCCCTTGATGGTGATGCGGAAGCCGTCCACGGAGAACATCATCGCGCCGGTGGCGTTGTACATGTACAGGCCCAGGGGCATCTGGCCGCTGGTGACGTGGTAGGCCAGCGCCGCATCGACCGGCGGATTCTCCAGAATGCCGTTTGCGATCATGTCCTTGGCGCCCTCGAAGGTCTCCTCAGCGGGCTGGAACATGAGCTTGACGGTGCCCTGCAGGCTGGCCTCGTTCTCCTTGAGCATCCTGGCCGCGGTGAGCAGCATGGCGGCGTGGAAGTCATGGCCGCAGGTGTGCGCCTCCGTGCCGGTTGGGCAGGCGAAGGGCTCGCCGCTCTCCTCGGGCATGGGCAGCGCGTCCATGTCCGCGCGCAGCAGGATGACCTTGCCGCCGCTTCCGATGGTGGCGCTCACGCCGTGGCCGCAGGGCCGGCAGTCGATGCCCAGCGCGCCCAGCGTCTCGAGCACATAGGCCTGCGCCTTGGGCATGTTCAGGCCGACCTCGGCATGGGTGTGAAAATAACGGCGATGGGCGACGGTTTCCGCCCGCAGCGCCTGTGCACGCTCTGCATAATTCATGGTGAGATCTCCTTCCGTTCTGTGTGATCCGATATCCTGTATTATAGCAGGCTCGCCGCCCGCTTTCAACGGCCTCCTGCTGCGGAAATCCCTTTTGCGGCGCGCCGGCTCCCGGACACGGAGCCGCATGGCTGACAGTACTTTGCCGCGATGCCGCCGGCGGTATCCCGCTTCTGTGAAATTGATATAAAAATATTTAGTTTTGAAGCCGTAGACAGCGGCGCAAAGATAAAGTATAATAAGCTTATGGATTGAATTTGTGCACAATTCACAGAGGTATACTGGGAATTGCCGGGAGGAAAGAGGATGACCATTCACGAGATTGCATCGGTGCTGGACGCCAAATGGCTCTGCTGCCCGGAGGAGGGCGAGCGGGAGATCAGCACCGCCTTCGCGTCCGACATGATGAGCGACGTGCTGGCCTGCGTGACGGAGGATACGCTGCTGTTGACCGGCCTGGTCAACGGTCAGAGCGTGCGCACCTGCGAGATGCTCGACGTGCCCTGCGTCGTCTTTGTGCGCGACAAGGAGCCGCTTGGCGATGCGCTCGCGCTGGCGCGGGAAATCGGGCTGCCAGCGCTCAAGACGCCGTACACGATGTTCGAGGCCTGCGCAAAGCTGTACATGGCCGGCCTCCGACCGGTTGAACTGGGGTGAGCATATGATTATCAAAGAGACCTATCCGGTGAAGGCGGACGACATGACGTGCGCGGGCGACGTCTCCGCGCGCATCAAGCGCCACATGAAGCGCCTGGGCATTTCCAGCAGCGTCATGCGCCGCGTGTCCGTGTGCACCTATGAGGCGGAGATCAATCTGGTCATCCATTCCGACGGCGGACAGATCGACTTTGAGATCTCCGAGGATCACATTCTGGTGCGCGCGAGAGACGTGGGCCCGGGCATTCCGGACATCGACAAGGCGATGACCGAGGGCTGGTCCACGGCCAGCAATGAGGTGCGCAACATGGGCTTCGGCGCGGGCATGGGCCTGCCGAACATGAAGCGCAACGCCGACGACTTCCACATCTCCTCCGTCGTGGGCGAGGGGACCGATATTTCCATGATCTTCAACATCTGACAGGCCCGTTTCCGGGCGTGCAGGCGGGAGGCGAAGTGCATTGCAGGAAATCTACTATCATTCCGTGCGGCTTGACAAGGACAAATGCAAGGGCTGCACGACCTGTTTGAAGCGATGTCCGACGGAGGCCATCCGAATCAGGAACAACCGGGCGACCATTCTGCCCGAGCGCTGCATCGACTGCGGCGAGTGCATCAAGGTCTGCGAAAACCACGCCAAGGTGGCCGTGACCGATCCGCTGGGCGTCATCAGGCGCTTCAAATACCCCATCGCGCTGCCCGCGCCGACGCTGTATGCGCAGTTCCAGGGCGTGCATCAGCCGGAGCCGATCATCGCCTCGCTGCTGCGCCTGGGCTTTGTGGACGTGTTCGAGGTGGCGCGCGGGGCGGAGATCGTGTCCTACGCCATCAGCCGCGCGATGCGCGAGGAGGACCGGCCCAAGCCGGTGATCTCCTCCGCCTGTCCGGCGATCATGCGGCTGATTCAGGTGAATTTCCCCGCGCTGCTGGACAACGTGATCGACTTCGTCTCGCCCATGGAGGCGGCGGCCAAGATCGCCAAGGAGGAATACGCGCAGAAGCACGGCGTGGATATCGCGGATGTGGGCGTGTTCTTCATCACGCCCTGCGCCGCGAAGATGACGGCGGTCCGCTCGCCCGTGGGCCAGGAGAAATCCTACGTCGACGGCGTGATCGCGATCAAGGACGTGTACACGCAGATGCACCTGTTCATGAAGGACGGCTTCAGCCCGCTGGAGATCGACCGCGCGAGCGTGGTGGGCATCAAGTGGGCGGTGCCCGGCGGCGAGGCGGAGGCCGTGGGCATCAAGAGCGCGCTGTGCGTGGACGGCATCGAGAACGTGATCAACGTGCTGGAGGCGATCGAGAACGCGCGCTTCCGCAACCTGACCTACTTTGAGGGCCTGGCCTGCGTCAACGGCTGCCTGGGCGGCCCGCTGACGGTGGAGAACAGCTTTGTGGCGAAGAACCGCCTGCGCAGCGTGATGAACCGGACCGCGCAGAAGACGGTGCAGCGCCGCGAGGTCTTTGAGGATGCGGTGCACACCCTGCGCATGACGAAGGAGATCGAGCCCATCGAGGTCATGCAGCTGACCGGCACGATGAAGGAACGCATCGCGCGCGAGGAGCGCATCGAGCGGCTGGCCGCCAGCCTGCCGGGCTTTGACTGCGGCTCCTGCGGCGCGCCGACGTGCCGCGCGCTGGCGGAGGACATCGAAAAGGGCTTTGCCAACGAGCTCAACTGTGTGTTCCGCCTGAACGACCGCATCAACTCGCTGGCGGCGGAGATGGTGACGCTGGGCGCGAGCACGCGCTTCAACACCCTGCGGGATACGGCGAGGCTCCGGAAGATGCAGGAGGAGCTCAGGAGCGACGACGCAGACGACAAGAAGGAGAATAAGCATGAAGGTTTCTGAATTTGAACAGCTGTCCGGCGCGAGGTGCCTGACGGGCGCCTATGAGGACCGCGAGATCGCCTGCGGCTACACCTGCGACCTGCTCAGCCACGTCATGGGCCGCGGCCAGGCGGACATGGCCTGGATCACCGTACAGGCGCACATGAACGTGATCGCCGTGGCGGCGCTGCTGGATTTCGCGTGCGTCATCATCCCCGAGAGCCTGCCGGTGGAGGCGCCGATCATCGCCAAGGCGCAGGAGGAGGACATCATCATCTTCTCCAGCGACCGCACGGCCTATGAGCTGGTGATGCTGCTCGCCGAAAACGGCGTGGCGCCGGCCAAAAAGGGCTGAGCGCCATGAGGAAGCTCTATTGCGACCTGCACATCCACTCCTGCCTTTCGCCCTGCGGCGACGCGCTGATGACGCCCAACAACATCGTGGGCATGGCGTTCATCAAGCAGCTGGACGTGATCGCGGTGTGCGACCACAACAGCGCGCGCAACCTGCCGGCGATCAAGGAGGCGGCCGACCTGATGAACGTGCTGCTGCTGCCGGGCATGGAGCTGACCACGAAGGAGGAGGCGCACATGCTGTGCTACTTCAGGACCGTGGAGGCGTGCACGGCGTTCGGCGAGGAGATCTACCGGCACCTGCCGCCCATCCCGAACAACGAGAAGTTCTTCGGCCGTCAGCAGGTGATGAACGCGCAGGATGAGGAGATCGCGGTGGAGGAGCGGCTGCTCATCAGCGCGCTCGATCTGAGCTTTGAGGCGTGCGCTGCGCGCATCCGGGAGGCGGGCGGCCTGTGCGTGCCGGCGCATATCAACCGGGGAAGCAACGGCGTGCTCAACGCGCTGGGCTTCCTGCCGGAGCATGTGCACTATGACGCGCTGGAGATTTCCAAAAAAGTAGCAATGCCGCCGGTGAAGCTGGACGGCTACCGCCTGCTGGAATCCTCCGACGCGCATTATCTGGAAAATATCCTGGAGCCTCAGTTCGCGTTGGATGCGCCAGAGCGCAGCGTTCAGGCCGTTTTTGAGGCGATTGCGGGACATTCATGATAAAAAATGGCATATTATTCTGCATGTTCTGTCGAAATCTGCCAATTAGTATGGGCTAACGTCAGACGTGTATGGTATAATAGATCGTCTTGATATTGATAACTTTATGTCAAACAGGAAGCATTAAGGGGGTTTGTACGACATGTCTCTCGAGAAGGAAAAGTTCGAGGCCTTGCAGAAGGTGATCGACGAGCTCAGAAACGAGCAGGGCGCGCTGATGCCGATCATGCAGCGGGCGCAGGATATCTTCGGCTATCTGCCGGAGGAGGTCCAGAACTACATCGCCAAGGAGCTGGATATTCCGGTCAGCGATATCTACGGCGTGGCCACGTTCTACGCCCAGTTCAACCTGGAGCCCAAGGGAAAGTACATCATCAGCGTGTGCCTGGGCACCGCGTGCTACGTCAAGGGCAGCCAGCAGGTGCTTGACAAGCTGGAGGAGGTGCTCGGCGTTCCGGCCGGCCGCACCACGCCGGACGGCCTGTTCACCCTGAACGCCACCCGCTGCCTCGGCGCCTGCGGCCTGGCTCCGGTCATGATGATCAACGACGATGTGTACGGCCGCCTGACCCCGGATCAGATCCCGGACATCATCGCCAAGTACCGTCAGTAAACCGTAGCCATGATGCGCGAACTTGCGGACAATATCCTCGATATTGCCCAGAATTCCATCTCGGCCAGGGCGAGCCTGGTGGAGATCGATATCACCGTGAGCCATGAGCAGGATACCGTCGGCCTCGCGTTTATCGACGACGGATGCGGCATGAGCGAAGAAATGGTGCGTGCCGTCAGCGATCCCTTCACCACCACGCGCAAGACGCGCAAGGTGGGCCTGGGGCTGCCGCTGCTCAAGATGACGGCGCAGGCCACTGGCGGCGATTTTTCCATCGCCTCCGAGCTTGGCACGGGGACGACCGTGCGGGTGACGCTTGGCCTCTCCCACATCGACAGGCCGCCGATGGGCGACGTGCCGGGCGCGCTGTTCACGCTGGTGCTCATGAATCCGCAAACGGATTTCCGCTTCGTCTATGATTACGACGGGAAGGTCTTCGTCTTCGACACCCGCGAGATCAGAGAGGCGGTCGCGCCGGTTCCGCTTGACCATCCGGAGATCTCCGCATGGATCAAAGACTGCCTGGTTCAGGAAATCAATGAATTGCATGGAGGGTTGTTTTCATGAAATCTCTTGCCGAACTGGCCGCCATCCGCGCCAGAATGATTGAACAGGTCAACCTCAGGAAGGACGACAACATCGACACCCGCATCGTCGTGGGCATGGCCACCTGCGGCATCGCCGCCGGCGCGCGCCCGGTGATGCTGGAGTTCATCGAGGAGCTCAAGCGCCGCGGCATCGACAATGTGACCGTCGCGCAGACCGGCTGCGTGGGCATGTGCCGCCTGGAGCCGATCGTCGAGGTCTATGTCAAGGATCAGGAGAAGGTCACCTACGTCCACATGACGCCGGAGAAGGTCGCCCGCGTGGTCAACGACCATATCGTCAACGGCAGGCCTGTGGAAGAATACACCATCGGCGCCCAGGGCTGAGCCGACACGGTGAATAGGAGGAACATATTATGGATCTGATTCGCTCTCATGTGATGGTCTGCGGTGGTACGGGCTGTTCGTCCTCCAATTCCGGCGAGATCATCAAGGAGTTTGAAAAGCAGCTTGCCGAGAAGGGTCTCGACAAGGAAGTCAAGGTCGTCCGCACCGGCTGCTTCGGCCTGTGCCAGGCCGGCCCGGTCGTCATCGTCTATCCGGAAGGCGCGTTCTACTCCCACATGACCGTGGAGAACGTCTCCCGCATCGTGGACGAGCACCTCATCAAGGGCCGCGTCGTCAAGGAGCTGCTCTACAAGGAGTCCGTCGAGGAGGACAACACCGTCAAGTCCCTCGACAACGTCGACTTCTACAAGAAGCAGAAGCGCATTGCGCTGCGCAACTGCGGCGTCATCGACCCGGAGAACATCGAGGAGTACATCGCCTTTGACGGCTACAAGGCCCTGGGCAAGGTCCTCACCGAGATGACCCCGGAGGAGGTCATCGACGTGATGCTCAAGTCCGGTCTGCGCGGCCGCGGCGGCGCGGGCTTCCCCACCGGCATGAAGTGGAAGTTCGCGGCGGCGTCCAAGTCGGACAAGAAGTACGTCTGCTGCAACGCCGACGAGGGCGACCCGGGCGCGTTCATGGACCGCTCCGTCCTGGAGGGCGACCCGCACGTCGTCATCGAGGCCATGGCCATCGCGGCCTACGCCATCGGCGCGGACCAGGGCTACGTCTACTGCCGCGCGGAGTACCCGATCGCGGTCAAGCGCCTGCAGATCGCCATCAAGCAGGCCCGCGAGTACGGCCTGCTGGGCAAGAACATCTTCGGCACCGGCTTCAACTTTGACATGGACGTCCGTCTGGGCGCCGGCGCCTTCGTCTGCGGCGAGGAGACCGCGCTGATGACCTCCATCGAAGGCAAGCGCGGCGAGCCGCGTCCGCGTCCGCCGTTCCCGGCGGTCAAGGGCCTGTTCGGCCAGCCGACCATCCTCAACAACGTGGAGACCTACGCCAACGTGCCGCAGATCATCAACAACGGCTGGGAATGGTTCGCCTCCATGGGCACCGAGAAATCCAAGGGCACCAAGGTCTTCGCCCTGGGCGGCAAGATCAACAACACCGGCCTGG
>JBJEUH010000041.1:32423-34153 GCA_051883735.1 Candidatus Ventricola sp. | reverse complement strand
CGCTCGGTTCAGCCGTAGGCTCGCTCGTCGGTTCCGCACTCGGTTCGCTCGTCGGTTCCGCACTCGGTTCGCTCGTCGGCTCCGCACTCGGTTCGCTCGTCGGTTCGGCACTCGGCTCGATGATCTCCTCAATGCGAAGCAGCTCGCCGAAGATGAAGCCCTCCTGCTCGCCATAGCGCACCGCGTACCAGAGTCCATTCGCGCCCTGCGCCGTGCCCAGCACGTCCACCTGGCTGCCCCTCGGGGAAATCTGCGTCACGCGGTTTGTGTCCGTGCCCGGGCCGCTGCGCAGATTGACGGTGCCCGCCGTCGTATATCCGACCATTTTCTTCTCTGCCGGAACAACGCCGTCGGCAGCGCCCTCGTCCGGCGTGGCCGTCGGTTCAACCGTCGGCTCGACGCTCGGCTCCGCGGTCGGCTCCTCGGTTGGCTCCGCAGTCGGTTCCGCGGAAGGCTCGCTCGTCGGCTCCTCGGCCGGCTCGCTCGTCGGCTCCTCGGTCGGCTCGCTCGTCGGCTCCTCGGCCGGCGCGTCAAGCTCCTCGATGCGCAGAAGCTTGCCGGAGATAAAGCCCTCGTTTTCGCCATAGCGCACCGCATACCAGAGCCCATCCGCGCCCTGCACCGTGCCCAGCACGTCCACCTGGCTGTCCTTCCGGGCGATCTGCGTCACGCGCTTCAATTTCTTGTCTGGACCGCAGCGCAGATTGACGTTGCTGGTCGTCGTGTAACCGACCGTCGTCCTTTCCACCGGCACGACGCTGATTTCCATCTCCTCAGACGCGTCGGTTTCATCGGATTCATCCGTCAGTACGCCGGCGCGCGTCATGAGGGCCTTCATGCTGCCGTAGCCGAGAATCCCATCGCCGGACATCGCATGCTGCTTGCGGCGCACGCCGCCGACATTGCCCTCGATCGTATAGACGGTACTTCCGTCCGCCTTCTCCACGATGCCCATATGGGACGGGCTCTTGCCCGACCGTGCGAAGAAGATGATATCGCCCCGTTCGGGCCGGTATCCGCTTTCTGCCGACCGGTATGCGCCCAGGCGCTCCAGCTCGCCCTTCCACGTCCCGCAGCTTGCGGAGGTCGGGCAGTCGCTCTCCGGAATACCGGCATAATTCACGCAGAACGCGACAAACATCGCGCACCAATCCGAATACGGCGCGCCGTACCAGTCGCCGTAGCGGGAATAGTAATGCTTCTCGCCCGCCTCGTCGATGATAAAGCACCTTTCATTGTAGCTCCAGCCGACCTGCGTGACCGCAATGGCGACCAGATCCCTGCGCCAGTCGCCGGTCAGGTTCGCCCCGGCGACGGAGCGCCTCCAATCGCTCTCGCTCTCCCAGCAGCGCTCGGCGGCAATCAGGCTGACCGACGCCTTGGCCTTCTGCCCGCTTGCGTCGGTGACCGTCGCCGTGACCGTGTATTCGCCGTATCCATCCGGCGTGAAGGCAAACGAGGCGCTTCCGCTCTCGCTGAGCTTCACGGATTTCTTCTCACCCTGCGTGCTGAAGCTGACGTCGTACTCCGGCGCGCCGCCCTGCACGGTCAGATCGACGTGAACCGTGTCCTCCCAGGCAAAGGCGAAGCTGCGATCGGCATGCAGGGCAATGCGCAGCGTCTCCGGCACAGGCGTCGCCGTCTGTTCAGGAAGCACGCTCGGCTCCGCCGATGCGGCAGGCGTTTCAGACGGTTCAGGCGATTCCACGGGTGTTTCCGTCTCTTCGGGG
>JBJEUH010000041.1:0-32323 GCA_051883735.1 Candidatus Ventricola sp. | reverse complement strand
TCCGGCGTCTCGTCCTCCGGCACCTCGTCCTTCGGCTCCTCATCCTTCGGCGTCTCGTCCTTCGGCGTCTCGTCCTTCGGGCTCTCGTCCTTCGGTGCCTCAGCCTCGCCGTTTGATGCGTAGACGACGCCCTTTGCGTCGTCCCAGGCAAAAGTATCCAGAGCGCACAGTCAGGCCGTCGCAACGACAGCCAGGAGCAATACCAGCGCGATCCATCTCTTCCTCATCCTTATTCCTCCCCAACGCCCGCACCGCCATGCAGCAGCCCAAAACGCTCCGGCGGCCAAATGCGCAGCACGATTCTGCCGATCATCTGCTCCTGCGAGAGGCATCCCACGGCGGAACTGCGCGAATCGACCGAGGCGGCGCGGTTATCCCCCAAAACAAACCATGAGTCGGTTGGTACCTGGCAGGGGAACTCGATGTCAGTCGTTCCGGGGTCCTGCTCCCGAACGCCGGTCTCTTTGAGCGCCCGCCCATTGACCGTCACGGTGCCGTCCTCCTCAATATCCACCCAATCGCCGGCAGCGGCGGCAATCCGCTTGACCAGAATACGATCCTCAAAGGTGAACGCGGCGATATCGCCGGCTGCGCAGGGGAGCCCGCGCAGCGCGACCAGCACATCGCCTTCCTGCAGCGTTGGAACCATGGACGACCCGTGCACCCTCAGCACAGGCGCCATCAGCGCAAACCCTGCAGCAACCGCGCCGATGAGCGCCAGCACAGCCAGCGTGCGGCACACCGCCCTTCTGAGCCGGTTCAGCCTGCGGACGCGGTCCAGCTCACTTTGAAGCTGCTCCAGCGTCGGCGCACGCCGAAGACGCTTTGGTTTGCTCATAAGCCCCATTTCCTCTTTTTTTTCTGCTCGCTGAGCATCTGCTGAAGCTGGGCGTTCTCGCTGCGCAGCTGGTCAAGCTGAGCAAAGAGGTCGTCCCACTTTCCGTTGGCCTCCTGCTCCGCCACGCGGTAGAGCTCCGCGCAGCGCTGCTGTGTGTCCTGCTCCATCTTCCGGCAGCGCTGCCGCGTCTCCACGAGCAGCTGGTCAGCCTGTGCGCGGCTCTCTTCCTCAAGCTTTGTGCAGTTTTCCTCCTGCTGACGCCAGCGTTCGCGCATATTCTCCATATACTGCTGGCCGGCCCGCTGCGCGGCATCCAGCACCCCGTTGACCAGAAGCGCAGCTTCGGCCATCGTTCCAGCCTTTTCAACCCTCAGCATCCGGTCATCCAGCTGCGCCAGCGCCTCGTCCAGCTGCGCGTGCAGCGTCTCGTTCTCCCGGGTTTTGTCAATCAGCAGCTCCAGCAGCTCCGCCCTGCTCATGCGCTTCAGATCCTTGTCCTTCATGGTGCCTCCCAGCGTCCCTGCCGTACTACCGCGCGTCTGCGCGCCGGTGCATAACCGTCCATGGCCTTTTCTCATGCGGTGTGCATGCCAGACCCGCTCAATCCGTCCGTCGAAATCCCCTGTCCGACCGCCGGAAGCGTCCGAAACACACGAAAACGGAAGAGATCTGCACCCCCCTGCCGATCTCCCCGTCATGATTTATTGCTATTATAGGTATTTCTTCCATTTTTGTCAATGATTCCAACACTTTTTCGCGATATATGCCGCATGATGTTTGATACGGTTCCCCGTATATATCCGGGCCCTGCAAATCAGGCCGGATCACCCCTCCGGCCATACAGAAAGCAGCCCCTGAAGGAAGCTTCCTTCAGGGGCTGCCGCTGCATATTGATGAGAAATCAGCATTTGCGCAGGCGGATAACGTTCCAGCTCAGCTTCTCCAGCTTCACGGTGAGCTTGCCGCCATCCAGCGTGCCGCCCTCGCCCTGCTTTGGCGCAACGTTGTCCGGGTTCGCCTCGGTGTTCACCGCCTTCACATCGTCATGATGCAGCACGATGTGCTCCACGATCTGAAGATCGCCGAAGGCGCGCAGATCGGCGGAGAGCTCGATGTCCTCGTCCAGGCTGCGGTTGACCGCGAAGACGGTCAGATCGCCGTTGTCCGCGAGCGTCGCCGTCGCGTCCACCAGCGGCACCTGCTCGTAATCGGAGCAGTCGTACGTCGGGGACTTGATCACCGGGCGCAGCGCCGTGCCGCGGCCATACTTGCTGGCGTGCATCAGCGGCCAGTAGATCGTCTGCGCCCACACGCCGCCGCCGTTGCGGGTCATGATCGGGGCGATGACGTTGACCAGCTGCGCGATGCAGGCGACCTTCACGCGGTCCGCATTGCGCAGGAAGGTGATGAGCATCGCGCCGACGAGGAGCGCGTCCTCGAAGTTGTAGATGTCCTCCAGCAGCGGGAGCGCCACGCCCCACGGCTCCGCCTTCTTGATCTCCTCGTCCTGCTCATTGGAGTGGTACCAGACGTTCCACTCGTCGAAGGAGAGGTTGATCTTCTTGCTCGTGTGCTTGGTGCCGCCCACCGCGTCGCAGATCGAGACGACCGTCTTGATGAAGCCATCCAGATCCATGCTGCGCGCGAGGAAGTCCGGCGTGTTGTTGGTGCGGTTGCCGTAGTAGCGGTGCAGGCTGACATAGTCGATCTGATCGTAGCACTCGGTGAGCATCTGATACTCCCAGGTGCCGAAGGTCGGCATGTCGTACGCCGAGGAGCCGCAGGCCACCAGCTCAATGGAGGGATCGACCCACTTCATCATCTTGCCGGCCTCGCGGGCGACGCAGCCATAGTCGTACGCCGTCCTGTGGCACATCTGCCACGGTCCGTCCATCTCGTTGCCCAGGCACCAGAGCTTGATGCCAAACGGCTCCTTGCGGCCGTTTTTGATGCGCATGTCGGACCAATAGGTTCCGCCCTTGTGGTTGGCATACTCGACGATGTTGCGCGCAGCGTCGGCGCCGCGGGAGCCGAGGTTCACCGCGTACATCATCTCGGTATTGACCTCTTTGCACCAGTCGGCAAACTCATGCAGGCCGACCTCATTGGTCTCGGTCGTCATCCAGGCCAGATCCAGCCTGCGGGGGCGGCTCTCCCTCGGGCCGACGGAATCCTCCCAGTTGAAGCCGGAAACGAAGTTTCCGCCGGGATAGCGAACCACCGGCACATCGAGCCTGCGCACCATCTCCATCACGTCGCGGCGGAAGCCGTGCTTGTCCGCGGTCGGATGGCCCGGCTCATAGATGCCGCCGTACACGGCGCGTCCGAGGTGCTCGATGAAAGAGCCATAGATGCGGGGATCGATCTGACCGATCGAATAGTCACGGTCGAGGATCATCGTCGCTTTTTTCATGCGGTTATTCTCCTTCTCAGGCGCGCTCAGGCACGCCGTATTTTGAATTATACCAAATTGTGCCGTTCATGTCATCCAGAAAGTGTTTATCCCTTGACGGCACCGGCCGTCATGCCCTCGATGATGAAGCGCTGCGCGAACAGGTACAGCACCAGCAGCGGCACAATGGCAAAGCAGGAGCCCGTGATCATCAGATCGTAGTTGTTGCCGTACGGGGACCACAGGGTATTCAGGCCGATCGGGATGGTGTACTTCTTCATGTCCGAGATGACCAGCATCGGCCAGAGCAGGCCGTTCCACGCGCCCATGCCGACCATGACCGCCATGGAGGCGTACGCCGGGAGCATGACGGGCATGATGATGCGGAAGAAGATGCCGTACTCGGTGCAGCCGTCCACGCGGCCCGCGTCGAGCAGATCGACCGGGATGCCCTCAAGGAACTGGCGGAAGAAGAACACCGCGCTCATGCTGACCAGGAACGGCAGCATCACGCCCGCGTAGCTGTCGCGCAGGCCCATGGTGTTGATCTGGGAGTACATCGGGAGCATGAGGATTTCCAGCGGAATCATCATGACCAGCAGCACGCACAGGAACATGGCGTTCTGTCCCTTGAACTTGTACTTCGAAAGGCCGTAGGCCACCATGGAGGAGAGCAGCAGCGTCAGGCCGCCCTGCACCAGCACGATGAACAGGCTGTTCTTGTACCAGGTGAAGTAGTCATGCGGGTTGTAGGCGCCGTCGCTCATCACGCCGGTGAACAGATAGCGCCAGGCCTTCAGGTGCAGCTTGTCCCAGGTGGGGTTGAGGTTCAGGCCGCTGACAAAGAGCTCTGCGCCGCCCTTGAAGGTGCCCAGCAGCAGCGCATACAGCGGAACGATGATCAAAAACGCGAGAATTGCAAAGAGCGCAACCACGACGACCGTTGAGATGGAGAATTTGCGGCCTTCTTTTTCCTTTTTCATCACTTACTTCTCCTCCTTCCTGCCGATGGTGCCGGTGACAAACAGCTGCACGACGGTGATCACCATCGCGCCGGCCAGCAGCACCAGACCGACCGCGGACGCGAAGCCGAACTTGTCGACCTTCTCGAAGCCATAGCGGTACAGGTAGCCGACGATCGTCAGGCCGTAGTTCTTGGGCGAGTTGTTGGTACCGAAGACCATGTAGCTCTCGGTGAACATGGACAGGCCCGCGTAGATGGAGATCGTCAGCACGTAGATCGTCGTCGGCTTGAGCAGCGGGAGGATGACGTTCCAGAACTTCTGGAACTCGTTCGCGCCGTCGATTTCAGCCGCCTCATACAGATCGTTGGAGATGGACTTGAGGCCGGCCGTGTAGTACAGGATGTTCATGCCCGTCCAGCGCCACATACACAGCAGCACCATGGCGAACATACTCGTCCATTCGCCCTTGAGCCAGGCGATGGGCGCCAGGCCCAAAGCGGCGCGGATCTGGTTCATCATGGCGCCGTTCAGCTCGGAGAACATCATGCGGAAGATGATGCCGGCCACAACGACGGAGCACAGGACCGGCATATAGGAGACGGTCTTGAAGATGTCCGCCAGCTTCCGGGGCATCATCTTGGAATTGAGCAGATACGCCAGCACCAGCGGCATCGGAATCAGGATGGCGCAGGTGAGCACCATGTAGCGCATGGAGTTCTTGACCGCAATCCAGAAGTTCTTGTTGGCGAACATGTCGCGGTAGTTCTTGAGGCCGATCCATGTGGTGCCGGAGCCCTTGATCTCCTGGAAGCTCATGATGACGGTCGAGATGAGCGGATACACGAAGAACACGGCGAACGTCAGCAGGAACGGCAGCACGAACACGTACGGCGCGATATTCTGCGAGTAGAGCAGCTCACGGTTGAGCGCCACAAACAGCAGGAAGACCAGCACAGCCGCAAGAATCGGAATCATCCTGTGGCGCGCAACCGCCAGCCACAGGCTCTGCAGCGCATTGTAGCTTTCGCCTTCGGCCAGCGGCTCAAAGTAGTAGGGCGACAGGTCTGTTCCCCGATCGTACGCCGTATCATAGCGCGTGGAAGCCGTTCCGAGGGTAAACATGGCGGACAGGCCCACCACCAGCAACAGTGCGGAGATGACCAGCAGATAAGCCGTCTTCTTCCATTTGTTGCGACTGGTTACAGGCGTCAAGGTTTTGGTTTGCATCCCGCAGGTCCCCTTTCTGTAACTCTACGATGCCCGGCATGTCAGCTTGCCGCTTGGGCAGTGCATCCTCTCTCTCCTCATGCGGAGGCCGGATACAGGAAACGGATGGGGGAGGTTCTCCCCCATCCGCGGGTCATCAAAGCAGATACCCGGGCAGCTTGTTCCGATTAGAACAGGTCGCTCTCGATGGCGTCCTGCGCAGCCTCCAGGGCCTCAGCGGTGTCCACGCCGTCAACATACACTTCGTTCCACAGGGTGGAGCCGAGGTAGCTGTTGATGGTCGGGCTGATCTCGTTGGAGATCATGGCGCCGATTTCGTCCTTGATCGGCAGCAGGCCGTCAACCGGGTAGCCGATGAAGTACTTGTTGAACGCATTGTCGTCGTTCTTCATGAGCGCCTCGTCCTCCCAGACCGCCTTGTTGACCGGGTCAAAGCCCAGCACGTTCCAGACGTAGCGGTTGCCTTCATCGGAGATCTTGGCATAGGTGAAGAAGCGGGCAGCCAGGTCGGCGTTCGTGCCGTTCTTGTAGATGACGGTGCCGGTTCCGCCGGCGCCGACGGAGCGGATCTGGCCCTCTTCAAAGACCGGGCAGGGCGCGATGACGTACTGGTTGGCGCGGACCTCACCGATTTCACCGGTGAAGCGGCTCATGTACCAGAACGGCATGATGACGCAGGCGATGTCGTTGTTGGCGATGTAGGCCTTGCCTTCCTCGGTATCCGGCTGGCCGCCCGGGCAAACCTCGGCGATGCCGGCCTCGAGCCACTTCTTCTGGGTGTCAACGGCCTTGGCGACAGCCTCGGTGTTCACGAGCACCTCGCCGTCCTTCTGCCAGTCCGTGCCCTGCTGGCCGAGCATGAGGGTGGTGACCCACTGGGTAGAGGTCTCCACGGTGCCCATAAAGGCGCCGGTGGCTTCCTTCACCTTCAGGCCGGCCTCATACCAGTCGTCCCAGGTCTTGATGGCGGTGTAGTCCACGCCGGCCTGCTCGAGCAGGTCCACACGATAGTAGGCAACCATCGCGCCGACGTGCAGCGGCATGCCGTAGTAGTGGCCGTCCTTGGAGTAGATCTGCAGGCGGGCTTCGACGATGTCGTCCTTCAGCGGCTCGATGTAGGAGTCGAGCTCAACCAGCTTGTCGCTGTACGCCAGGATGTTCGGGAACTGGCCCAGCTCCACGTCGCAGGCGTCCGGCGCGCCCTGATCGGACTGGAGCGCGACCTTCATCTTGTTGTGCATGTCGTCGTAGCCGAGGGTGGTGACTTCGATCTCGATCTGCTCGTCCGGATGGAGCTCATTCCACTTTTCGGCCATTCCCTCATAATACTCCTGGTGCTGGGCGATGAACGTCCAGGCAGTGAGCTTGGTGGTTTCGGCGGAGCCGACGGCGAGAGCCGCCATCATGCACAGCGCGAGAGCCAGGGCAACGATTTTCTTCATAACGAAAACCTCCTTTTTTATTTTGAGAAGCATCACATCCATGCTTCGTCAAAGCGAACGGCATGCAGGCCGTTTCCCGCAGGCGTGCATTTTCCCCCACACCCTGCGCGGCTTGCGATTTCATATACTTCACCAAACATCAGCGTTTTACATTAACGTTAATGTTATCATCTGTTGAAATTATAGCACGATTTTTTATCCATGTCAACAATGAAATTGACATTCCATTCCGGTTCATGTAGAATAAGGGCGGAAGGAATTGAAGGATAAGGGGAACCGACATGATGAAAAACGAGAAGTCCCGCCGCTGCACGCTGCAGGACATCGCTGACCGCACGGGATATACCGTCAACACCGTATCCCGCGCGCTCAAAAACAAGAGCGACATCTCTGCCGCCACCCGGGAATACATCCAGCAGGCCGCCGATGAGATGGGCTACATCCGCAACCAGATGGCCTCCTCGCTGCGCTCGGGCCGGACCAGGACGCTGGGCGTCATCGTCGGCGGCATGAGCAACCCCTACTACGGCGTTATGACCGACGCCATCCAGAACGTCGCCGCGGAATCCGGCTATTCGCTGCTCATCTTTTGCTCCAAGGACGACCCGGAGCTGGAATTGCAGGTGGTGGAAACCGCCATCAGCCGCCAGGTGGACGGCATTCTATTGTTCCCCTGCAGCGGTTCCCAGCGCACCATCGAGCGCATGAAGGCCGCGGGCGTCCCCTATGTGCTCATGGCCCGTCACTTCGATTCGCCGGATGACGACTGGGTCGTCTGCGGCGAGGAGGAGGGTGCTTATCTGGCCACAAAGCACCTGATCGACGCCGGACATACGCGTCTGGGCTATCTGAGCAGCTTTGACGTCGTAGGCAGCAGCGAATGGCGCGCGCATGGCTTTCTGCGCGCGCTGAAGGAGCACGGCCTGCCCAAAGAGAACGGCCTGCTCGCCCGCTGTTCCGGCGACGAGGACATCCGAAATCAGCTGCACGCCTGGCGTCAGGCCGGCGTGACCGGCGTCTTCGTGTTCTGCGATCTGGAGGCCTGGTTCGCCGTCAGTGTTCTTCAAAGCCAGGGGCTGTCCATTCCCGGCGACATGGCCATCATCGGCTTTGACAATATCCAGGGCATCCTGCCCATTCCCGCGCCGATCTGCTCCGTGGGCTACGACATCCCCGCGATGGCGCGCAGCGGCATCGACCTGCTGCGCAGGCGCATCCACCGCGAGGACCTGCCCCCGCAGCACATCACCTTCAAGCCGTACGTCGTCTGCCGCGGCAGCTGCAGCGCCAAAGCCCATCCTCAATTCCCGGAGAAGATCCCCGACATCTACAAATACTGCCGGTAAAGGCATTCAAACCATGGAGGGATTGCGATGGATTCCACGATCACCAAGGTACCGCTCCCGCAGGTCGCCGTCGAGGACGGCTTCTGGACCTCGCGCCAGAGGCTCATGACCGACGTCACCATTCCCTATATGGAGCGCATTCTGCGCGACGAAGTGCCCGGCGCAGCCAAGTCCCATGCGATCGAGAACTTCCGCATGGCGGCCGGCGAGCAGCAGGGCGAGTTTTACGGCATGGTGTTCCAGGACAGCGACGTCGCCAAATGGCTGGAGGCCGCCGCCTATTCCCTGTGCATCCGGCCGGACGAGGCGCTTGCCGCCCGCGTGCGGGACATCGTCGCGCTCATCGGCCGCGCGCAGCAGCCGGACGGCTACCTCAATACTTACTTCACCGTCAAGCACACCATCCCCCGCTGGGCGAACCTGCTGGAATGCCATGAGCTCTACTGCGCGGGCCATCTCATCGAGGCCGCCGTCGCCCTGCACGAGGCCGCGGGCATGGACGAGCTGCTTCACATCGTGCTGCGCCTGGTGGATCACATCGACGCCCGCTTCGGCGAGGGCGGCGAGGAGGCCATCCCCGGCCATCAGGAGATCGAGCTGGCGCTGCTTCGCCTGTACCGCGTCACCGGAAATCCGCGCCACCGCGACCTCGCGCTGCGCTTTCTGAACCTGCGCGGCCAGGACCCCGAATTTTTCAAAAAGCATACGCCTAGGGAGACGCTCGGCCTGGCCTTCGGCGATTACGGCATCAATCCCGAGGACAACGTCTACAACCAGAGCGACGTGCCCGTGCGCGAGCAGGAAAAGCCGCGCGGCCACGCGGTGCGCCAGGTGTACATGCTCGCCGCCATGGCCGACGCCGCGGCAACGACCGGCGATGCCGCTCTGGCCGAGGCCTGCCGGCGGATGTTCGACGCCATCACCCAGCGCCAGATGTACGTCACCGGCAATATCGGCTCCACGGTGCACATGGAAGCGTTCACGGATGACTACCACCTGCCCGGCGACACGGCCTACGGCGAGACCTGCGCCTCCGTCGCCATGGCGTTCTTTGCCAGCAACCTGCTCACGCTTGAGCCGCGCGCCGTCTACGGCGACATCCTCGAGCTGGAGCTGTACAACGGCGCGCTCGCCGGCATGCAGCTGGACGGCACCCGCTTCTTCTACGTCAATCCGCTGGAGGTCCATCCCCGCATTTCCGGCCGGCTGGCCACGCACAAGCACGTGCTGCCGGTCCGCCCCAAGTGGCACGCCTGCGCCTGCTGCCCGCCGAACCTCGCCCGGCTGATCACCTCGCTGGGCAGCTATCTCTATTCGGAGGACGAGCGCACGCTCTATGCGCACCTGTTCGTCGGCAGCCAGGCGAAGACCCGGCACGCGGACGTCTCCCTTTCCTCGTCCATGCCCTGGACGGGCGGGGCCGCCTTCACGATGACTGCCGTGCACACGCCCGGCTTCACCTTCGCCGTGCGCATCCCCGGCTACGCCAGAAACGTCCGTTTCTCCGTGAACGGCGAGGCGGTCTCCCCCGAGATCCGCGCCGGCTACGCCTACATCGCGCGCAGCTGGCAGGCGGGCGACACGGTGAACGTCGATTTTGATCTGCCCGTTCGCCGCCTCCACGCCGACCCGCGCGTGCGCGACGCCGCGGGGCGCGTTGCGCTTGCCCGCGGACCGGTCATCTACTGCCTGGAGAGCGAGGACAACGGCGAGGAGCTCTCCTGCCTGCGCCTGCCCAGGGACGCCGAGGTGCGCGTGCTGCCGCATGACCCGGCGCTGCTCGGCGGCGTGACGGTGCTGGAGGCCGACGGCCTGCGCCTGCAGCCCGCGACGTCGCTGTACAGCGAGGAGGCGCCGGTGCAGACGCCCGTCATCCTGCGCGCCATTCCGTACTATGCCTGGAGCAACCGCAGCGCGGGCGAGATGACCGTATGGATTCAGGAGAGCTGAGCGCCGCGCGCTGAAGCCGAAAAAGCCGAACGATAAAGCACCCTCCCCTCGCAGAATCGGACCGATCCATTCTGCGGCGGGAGGGTGATTGTCGCTCTTCCTGATTTGTTTTGAATGCTTATACTACACCAAGGTCATCGACGGGCACATTGACTCCGTGCCGGACGCCACGCTCGTGTGATATGATCGTGTGATATTTTTCGGAAAAATACCGTTTTTCGTCGGAAATACGGTTATGAAACCGGAAATGATTTTCCAATCAAAAACATCGTCCGCATATAGAAAAAAATCCACCTTTCCAGCTATTACTGAAAAGGTGGATCTGGCGCAGAAGGAGGGATTTGAACCCTCGCGCCGCTTCACGCAGCCTACTCCCTTAGCAGGGGAGCCCCTTCGGCCTCTTGGGTACTTCTGCAAGACCTGCAAGATATGAACTTAAATGGCGGAGAGAGAGGGATTCGAACCCCCGGTACCTCTCGGTATCACTGGTTTTCAAGACCAGCGCCATAAACCACTCGGCCATCTCTCCAGTCTGCTCGAACCAGCAGAACTATTATATGACAGCGCCCCGCCTTTGTCAACCCCTTTTTTCAAATCCTGCGCAAAGCAAGCGGCTCCTCCGCCGTTGCGAAGAAGCCGCCCCTCCGTCCGCCGCTTACCGCCTGAACGCCAGCAGCGCGCTCTTGCCCGCCGGGCGCAGCTCGCTCTCCGCGACGCGCAGCCTGCGCGCGGTGTCCCACCTGGTCTCGCCCGCCGCCGGCCACACGAGCACAAAGCCGCGCTCCTGCCGCTCCTGCGGATGCTCGATCACATCCGTCACGCCCCGAATCCGTCTCACGCCGTGCTGCCTGGCGCGCAGCCCCAGCACGCACCGCAGCTCCGCGCGGTCGCTGGTCGTCGGCCCGGTCGCCGTCTCAATGGGATACGCCTGCACGCGCACATCCTCGGCGGCCTCGACCGGGAAGGTCATCATAAACGGCTCCCGCGTGCGCACGGAGACCGGAATGTCGGAGTCCATCGGCAGATAGAGGATCGTCACCCCCATCACGCCCTCCGCATCGAGCCGGCGGCCCGACGGCATGACCGCCGTGATCGTCGGCTGCACGAAGCTGGCCAGCACCGTGCCGATCGGCGGGGCGTCCTTGGGCATCGCCACCTGCAATCGCGTGCTCTCGCGCACGTCCGCATTCTCCTCAAACGTATGCACGTCAAGCGTCTCCGTCATCGGCTCGAGTGCAGGCCCGCAGAGGCTGTACAGATCCTCCAGCAGCTCCGTCTGCCGCTGCCGGCATTGGCGCAGCCGCACGCGCACCTCGGCCTCCACGCGCAGCGTGCGGCTCTTGTCGCTCTCCACGGAGTCGGCCATCACGTCGATGACCTCTGCCTCGGCCTGCGGCTGCGCGCCGTCCTCCAGCTGCGGCGTATCGATCGTCAGGTCGAACGGCAGCTCGTGCACGGTGGATACCATCGGGTTGCCCGGCTCCTTGGGCCTGTGCAGCGCGCGCACCTCGATCGTGCCGGATACGCCGATGCGGCCGTTGCCGCCGGAGAGCTCGCCCGCCGTGGCCGAGGCCGTCGCGCTGAGCACGTCCCCCACCTCGAGCTTGGCCGGCAGGTCGAATTCCTCGCGCACGAGGGTCTTGTTCTCGCCGAGCGTCTCGCCCACGCAGAACGCCACCGTCTGCATCCGGGTCTGCAGCTCCGCCTCGCCGCCGGCATCCTCCGCCCGGGTGACCAGCTCGCGCTCGATGGTTTCAAACGCCTCGGTCTGTATGCCGAGCAAGGCCCGCAGCGTCATGCGTCCGCTGGTCGCGGTCCCCTCGGTCTCCTGCACAGCCGCCGAGGCGGACACGCGCATGGCGGGCGTCACCCCGGAAAGCGGCATGGTATGCGTAAAATCGCAGCTCGTCTCCAGCGCGCGCACGCGGGTCAGGTCGCCCTGGGTATAGAGCACCTGGAAGCACACGCGTCCGCGCACGCCGGCCTCTCCGTTGCCCGCCTGCGCATCGTTCAGATGCGTCTGCGCCTGCACGCTCAGCACGGTCACGGCGTCGCGCATGCTGCCCGGCAGCGTCGCTTCGCCCTCGATGGTCACCTGTTCCTCGCCGCGGTTCACCAATCTCTCAAAGCGCAGCGTCTCTCGCGTCAGCTTCAGTTCCACGCGCCGTCCCTCCCTTTGTCCATCCTGTTGCCTTCAAGCGTATGCGTCCGGGCATGAAAAAAGACTGTCTGTGCAGCCAGACAGTCCCGAAGAAACGACAGAATCGCGGGAAGCGCAGCAGCGCAATCCCGGCAGGCCAGGCGTCCCGCCCGCGCCTCCTCCCCTGCGTCACACGCAGTCCGGCGGCGCCAGATAGAGCGGCAGCGCCTGGGGAAGGAACCCGTCAAGCGGCGCGCACGCCGCGCGCACCCGTTCCATCTGATAAAATTTGAACATGCTATTGGGCTGAACGGCAAAATCCTCGCAGACGGAGGAAATCCATTTCGCCCGGCTTCTTTGCCAGGGCGCAGCGCAGAGGGTCAGCGCGCCATAGCGCGCGCAAAGCAGCTTCATGGCTGCGGGAAAATCCGCTTCCTCCTCGAGCAGCAGCTCCGCGATGTGGCAGCTTTCCTCGTTGCGCCGCAGCGCGCCGAAGCCGGCCGGCTTCCCGCCTTTGAGCAGCGCAAACGGCTCGTTGTTCCACGAGCGCAGGATGTCAAGATATGCCTCCCTGCGGCGTCCGCAGAAGCAAGGCTGCCGCTCCAGCAGCGCGATGGCCTGCGGCACATGCGCCCTGGTCATGGGGATCAGCTCATCGTCCGCCGTATCCAGCGCCCTGAGCGCGTGGCGCGCATTGTCCGGGGTGAACTGCCCGTGCAGCTGATAGCCGCTGTAATCGTAGCCGAAATACTGATAGCGCTGCCGCTGCCCGCCAAGCACGGCAAACGCCGCGTCCGTCTCCCGCGCCCGCGCGTCCACCGCATCCATGATCAGCCGCATATAGCCCCTGCCGCGCATCCGGGGATGCGTGCTCACCGAGCCGACGCCCAGCACCGTGAGCGGCGTTTGGCCAATGTGCAGGGTCATCGGATAGGCGAGCACCGTCGCCGCGAGCTTCCCGTCCTCACGCACGACAAAGTGATGCGCCGCGCCGTCTCCGTCCTCGCCGTAGAGCTTGGGCAGCAGGGACGCAAAGTCGTGCGGACGATGCGCCTTGGAAAACACATAGTCGATAAACTCCACGATCTCATCCCGTTCGGCCGCATCGGCCCAATACGCGTCCGTCATGCCGTCATCCTTCCTCTCCCGTCAGCATTTTGTTTCATTATATCATGCAGAATCGGCGCGTACAAGTGATTGAACCCCGCCGCGCGATATGCTACAATGGAGCAAACAAATCCGCCACAGGAGGGAACGTGCGTGAGCCTCAGGGAACAGATGGAGACCGGCAAGGTCTATATCGAATTCGGCCATGCTTCCGAGGAGGACAGGGCCTATGAGCAGGTGATCGAGGAGCAGCGCCAGATCGCCAAGGAAATCTGCTTTGACTACAACAACACCCGTCCGATGGACGTGGAGCGCAAGGGCGAGCTGCTCCAAAAGCTGCTGGGCAGCTGCGGCGAGTCCATCTGGATGGAGGCGCCGATCCACTTCGCCTACGGCTGCAACACCCATATCGGCGATCACGTCTACGCCAACTTCAACCTGACCATCGTGGACGACGGCCAGTGCCGCATCGGCAATTACGTCATGTTCGCGCCCAACGTCGTCATCTCCACCACCGGCCATCCGCTTCACCCGTCCATGCGCGACAAGGGCGCGCAGTTCTCCCTGCCGGTCGTCATCAAGGATCACGTCTGGATCGGCTCCAACGTGACGATCCTGCCGGGCGTGACCATCGGCGAAAACAGCGTCATCGGCGCGGGCAGCGTCGTCACCCGCGATATCCCGGACAACGTCGTCGCCTGCGGCGTGCCCTGCCGCGTGATGCGCGAAATCACCGACGAGGACTGGCTGTACTACCGGCCGGGCATGAGGATCAACGAGGACTGGGACAAATAAAACGCATACGCAAAAGCCGCCGGCATCTGCACAACGCGATGCCGGCGGCTTCTTTCTACTTATAGAATAGAGAATTGCGCAAAGCCGTACACGGCCCGCTTTGGATAGGCGGCGCTTTAGCGCACCTTCTTCAGGTCGCTCTGGCCCAGCTTGATGGCGTCCTTGCCCGGGTTGATGACCAGCCCGCTGTACGGCGCGGCCATCTTGCGCGCCTCGTCAAAGGAGATGACGGTCACGCGGGACTTCTGCCCGAACACCGGCAGCAGCTTGGTGAAATCGGTGAACAGCGGCACCCATTCCTCCTTCGTCCTGTGATAGACGATGGAGCGCAGGTGGACGCGGCGGCCGTCGTTCTTCTTGGCCAGGCGGTAGCCGGGGTTGCCGTTGGTGACGATGTGCTGGTTGAGCGCGTACAGGCGCTTCGCGCCGACGGTCGCGTGCAGCGCACGGTCGCTGACCGGCGCGTTCGGGTCCTCGCCCTCGTAGCACATCGGCGCCAGAAAGAGCGTGTCGGGCAGCGCTCCGCACATCTTTTCCCAGAGCTCCGCCTTCTGCGCCTCGTCCTCGCAGGAGAGAAACTGCGCGCTCAGCGCCGCAAACGCGCCGACGCGCTCCGTCGGCTCCTTCCTTTTCTTCGGTTCCTCGTTCACGGGCTTCAGGCCCACCATCCTGCGCAGATTATTCAGAAAAGAAGCCATTGCAAACACCTCACGCTTTTGATTCCGTATTCTAGCACAAAATCCGCGAACGGACAAGCCGCGCGCCGCAGTTCCTGCATCCCCCGAAGGAGCGCATGCGCACGCCCGTCCCCGCATAGACTGCACAGTCCGCGCGCCGCGGCGGCCCTCCCGCGGCGCATCCGGCTGGTTCACCGCTTTAAAGCGCGATGAAAACGCATCCCGCGCAATAGTCAGTTGCATAAACAGCCGCCAGAAATGCCCCAATTCTGCATTTTCGGACATTTTCGAATCTAAATACTTCAGTTTTTCCGAAAATGGGGTTGTATTTCTCTGGAATATTCTGTATAATGCTCCTATCACTCTTGATTAAGGAGGCTACCCCGAATGAAAAAGACTATCGCACTGGCTTTGGTCCTTGTTATGTCCCTGCTGGCTGTTTCCGCGATGGCGGAAACCGTGAAGATCGGCGTCTTCGAGCCTGCGTCCGGCGACAACGGCGCGGGCGGCAAGCAGGAAGTCATCGGCATCGAATATGCCAATTCCGTCGTCCCCACCGTCGAGGTTGGCGGCAAGACCTATGACGTCGAGCTGGTCATCGTCGACAACCAGTCCGCGACCGACAAGGCCGTCTCCGCGGCCCAGGAGCTGGTTGACGCCGGCGTCTCCATCGTGCTGGGCTCCTACGGCTCCGGCGTGTCCATGGCGGGCGGCGAGGTCTTTGCCGACGCCGAGGTCCCGGCCATCGGCTGCTCCTGCACCAACCCGGGCGTGACCTCCCTGTGCGACTACTACTGGCGCGTCTGCTTCCTGGATCCGTTCCAGGGCACCGTCATGGCGAACTTCGCCAAGGATGAGTTCGGCGCGAAGACCGCGTACGTCCTCAGCCAGCTGGGCGACGACTACACCACCGGCCTGGCCACCTACTTCGCCAAGGCGTTTGAGGAGATGGGCGGCACCGTCATCAACGAGCAGTTCACCGAAGGCACCTCCGATTACACCGCTTACCTGACCAACGCGGTCAACGGCGGCGCGGACGTCATCTTCTGCCCGACCAGCACCACCGTCGCTTCCCTGCTGATCAATCAGGCCGCTTCCATGAACATCGCGCTGCCGCTGCTGGCCGGCGATACCTGGGAGTCCTCCGTCATCCTGGACGCCGCGAAGGGCACCAGCCTGACCATCTGCATGTCCACCTTCTTTGACGAGAACGACGAGTCCTCTCCGCTGGCCGCCGAGTTCGTTCAGGGCTTCAAGGCCTGGCTGAACGCCAACGCGGACAAGAAGACCAACAACGGCGGCAACGACATCGTCGCGGCTGTCTCCGCGCTGGGCTATGACGCGTACATGGTCGCCATCGAGGCCATCAAGGCGGCCGACTCCATCGACGGCGCGGCCATCGCCGAGGCGCTCCCGTCCGTCGTCACCACCGGCGTGACCGGCTCCATCTCCTTTGACGAGATCGGCGACGCCAACAAGGACATGGCCTACATCAAGAAGGCCAACACCGAGACCGTCGCGTTCGACTTCGTGAAGACCCAGACCGTCGCGGAGCTCGCTGAGTAATCACGAGCTTCATCTGAGTACGTATCCTGCCGAACCCGCGCCCCTACGCGGGTTCGGCCTATTCGTATCAGGCAAAAAGCGCTTTTGCTCCTCTCCCGAAAGCCCGCCGGCAGCGCGCAACGATGCGCATGCGGCAGGCTTTCCCCGCAATTTCTGTCCCCCATCATTCGGGCTCATCCCGCATAACACGGAGGCTTTCAAGCATGTTTGACAAAATTCTGCCTTACCTGCTCTCGGGCATCTCGGTGGGCGGTCAGTATGCGCTCATCGCCGTCGGCTACACGATGGTCTACGGCATTCTGCGCCTGATCAACTTTGCCCACGGCGATATCTTCACCGCAGCAGGCTTTTTCATGGTGTATCTGTGCACGGCGCTGCCCGTGCAGATCGCCATCCCGCTGGTCGTCATCCTCACCGTGGTGCTGGGCTTCACGGTGGAGCGCGTCGCCTACAAGCCGCTGCGCAGCGCGCCGCGCATGTCCGTCATGATCTCCGCCATCGGCGTGAGCTATCTGCTGCAGAACCTGATGTGGTATGTGACGGGCGGCCTGGCCAAGCAGTACCCCACCATCCCGTGGATCTCCAATTCCATCACCATCGGCACGGCGACCACCAAGGTCGTCACCCTCGTCACGCCGCTGCTCACCATCCTGCTGGTCATCGCGCTGGTCACCATCATCCAGAAGACGAAGATCGGCATGGCCATGCGCGCCGTGTCGAAGGACTTTGAGACCGCGCAGCTCATGGGCATCAAGATCGACTCCGTCATCTCCACCACGTTCATCATCGGCTCGCTGCTGGCGGCCGTCGGCTCCGTGCTCTATTTCTCCAACTACACCTCCGTCACCCCGACCGTCGGCGCGATGCCGGGCCTCAAGGCCTTCGTCGCGGCGGTGTTCGGCGGCATCGGTTCCATCCCGGGCGCGGTCATCGGCGCGTTCATCATCGGCATCTGCGAGAACATCATCAAGGCGCTGGGCTACACCACGTTCTCCGACGCCTTCACCTTCGCGCTGCTGATCGTCATTCTGCTGTTCAAGCCCACCGGCCTGTTCGGCGAAAAGACTTCTGAGAAGGTTTGAGGTGAGCGGTATGAAGAAATCCACGAAAAACCTCATCAACATCGCGCTGCTCGCCCTGATGTTCGTCGCGCTGTATCTGCTGGAGCTGCAGTTCGGCCGCCGCTCAATGCTCATCACCGTGCTCAAGAAGGGCGCGATCTACGCGCTCATCGCCGTGTCCATGAACCTGCTCAACGGCTTCACGGGTCTGTTCTCCCTGGGCCAGGCGGGCTTCATGCTCGTGGGCGCGTACACCTACGCCGTGCTCACCATCCCCATGGCCAAGCGCGCGGCGGTCTACCAGTACTATGACGGCGGCATCATCGGCTTCACCGTGCCGACCATCGTGGGCATCCTCGCCGCGGGCGCGCTGGCCGCGCTCATCGCCGCGCTCATCGGCATGCCGGTGCTGCGGCTGAAGAGCGACTACCTCGCCATCGCGACGCTGGGCTTCGCGGAGATCATCCGCGCGATCATCCAGTGGGACACCCTCGGCCCGATCACCAACGGCTCCAACCTGCTCAAGACCTATCCGACGTTCAAGTCGGTCATCCCGGTCTTTGCCGCCGCGACGATCTGCATCGGCATCATCGTCCTGTTGATCAACTCGACCTACGGCCGCGCATTCAAGGCGATCCGCGACGACGAAATCGCCGCCGAGGCCATGGGCATCAATCTCTTCCACCACAAGCAGATGGCCTTCGTCATCTCCTCCTTCTTCGCGGGCATCGGCGGCGCGCTGCTGGCCATGTATCAGGGAAGCCTGCAGGCCAACGCGTTCAAGGCCTCCATGACCTATGAGATCCTGCTCATCGTCGTCATCGGCGGCATGGGCTCCATCAGCGGCAGCGTCATCGCCAGCTTCCTGTTCATCGCCGCCAGCGAGTGGTGGCTGCGCTTCCTGGACACGGAGATGGTCCTCTTCGGCGGAACGTTCAAGGTGCCGTTGCTGCGCTCCGGCTTCCGCATGGTCGTCTTCTCTGTCGTCATCATGGTCATCGTGCTGTTCTTCCGCCGGGGCATCATGGGCGAAAACGAGCTGTGGGACCTGGTTGAAAAACGCACAAAGAAAGCGAAGGGAGGCGCCAAGCGATGAGCCAGAACGTCTTGCATGTTGAGAACGTGACGATGCAGTTTGGCGGCGTCGTCGCGGTGAACAACCTCTCCATGGACATCCATGAGGGCGAGATCGTCGCCCTGATCGGCCCCAACGGCGCGGGCAAGACCACGGCCTTCAACTGCATCACCGGCGTCTACGAGCCGACCAACGGCCGCGTGGACTTCATGGGCAAGACCATCGTGGAAAACTACCCCACCGGCAAGATGAAGCGCGCCTACGCGGGCGAGAACGCCGGCCTGTACACGAAGCAGATCGTGCGCACGCCCGACAAGATCACCGCCCTGGGCATCGCGCGCACATTCCAGAACATCCGCCTGTTCAAGAGCCAGACCGTGTTTGACAACGTGCTCATCGCCATGCACATGCGCCGTACGAGCAACGTCTTCACCGCCACCTTCCGCCTGAATCTCAAGGAGGAGCACGCCATGCGCCAGGAGGCGATGGAGCTGCTCAAGATCGTGGGTCTGGACGGCGTGGCGGGCGAGCTGGCCACCTCCCTGCCCTATGGCCAGCAGCGCCGTCTGGAGATCGTGCGCGCGCTGGCGACGCACCCCAAGCTCCTTCTGCTGGATGAGCCGGCCGCCGGCATGAACCCGCAGGAGACCGAGGAGCTGGGCGCGTTCATCAAGGACATCAAGGACAAATTTGGCCTGACGGTCTTCATGATCGAGCACCACATGAACCTGGTCATGGGCATCTCCGACCGCATCTACGTCATCGACTTCGGCAAGCAGATCGCGGAGGGCACGCCCAAGGAAGTGCGCGACAATCCCGCCGTCATCGCGGCGTATCTGGGGGTGGATGAAGAATGATTATGCTCAAGGTCACGGACCTGAAAGTCAATTACGGCGGCATCGAGGCGCTCAAGGGCATCAGCTTCGACGTGCGCCAGGGCCAGATCGTCTCCCTGATCGGCGCGAACGGCGCGGGCAAATCCACGACGCTGCGCGCCATCTCCGGCCTGGTCAAGCCCAGCGCGGGCAGCATCAACTTCATGGGCCGGGACATCACCTCGCTCAACTCGCAGAAGATCGTCGCCGAGGGCATCGCGCTCGTGCCGGAGGGCCGACGCGTGTTTGCCAACCTCACCGTCAAGGAAAACCTCAAGATCGGCGCGTACCTGCGCAAGGACAAGGACGAGATTGAGGAGGGCATCAAGGACATCTACCGCCGCTTCCCGCGCCTGCGCGAGCGCGAGTGGCAGCTGGCCGGCACGCTCTCCGGCGGCGAGCAGCAGATGCTGGCCGTCGGCCGCGCGATGATGGCCAAGCCGAAGCTGATGATGATGGACGAACCGTCCTTGGGCCTGGCCCCGCTGGTCGTGAAGGACATCTTCTCCATCATCCGCGAGCTCAAGAGCGAGGGCATCACCATCCTGCTCATCGAGCAGAACGCGAACGCCGCGCTGCGCTGCGCGGACTACGGCTTCGTCATGGAGACCGGTCGCATCACCATGACCGGCACCGGCCAGGATCTGCTGACCAACGAGGACGTCAAGGCCGCGTATCTGGGATCGAACTGATTGACAGCCCCTTGCACGGACAGATCTGTGCAGGGGGCTTTTTGAGCCTTCCTCCGCCGAAAGGCATGACAAAAAGCGCCGTTCTCCTGCATCCAGGAAACCGGCGCTTTTTGTATTCTATTTCAGCCTCTTTCCCATCGCCTCCGCCACCCGCGGCGCGACGACCCGCTCAAAGGCGTCGTTGCCGAAGTGCTGGGCCCGCACGCGCGCGGTGAGGCCCGTCCCGTTCACCTCATTGGAATCGGTATCGCGCGGAATCGGCACATAGGTCTCCGGGCTCCAGCGGCGGTAGTTCTCCCAGATCGTCCGGCAGCCCGGCAGGTCATACCAGTACGCCACCGTCTCATGGTTATACCAGATGCCCCGGTTCCAGTCTCCCTTGTACACGCGTCCCGGGTAGCGCGCGCCGAAATAGCGGAAGAAGTCCTCCGTCATCGCCTCAAAGCCGCGCTTCTGCCCCGCCGCGTCGCCGCTGTCGTGCTCGCCCTGGCACCAGACGACGCCGAGAAACCGGTTCTCCGGATTCAGGTCGAGCGCATAGGCGATGCGGTCGCGCATGCAGCGGTAGTAATTCGACTGAACGCCCCAGCGCCACGCGCCCGGCGCAGGGCGCATCGCCGCCTCGTCATACGCGCCGAATTCCCCCACGGTAAAGCCCGTGCCGCCGTGCGCGCAGGCGATCACGAGGAGGTCGTCATCCTGCGGAATCAGATCAAGCAGCAGATGGGCCAGCGGCAGATGGATGCCCTTCGTGCCCACGCCGGGGTTGGCCGGATGGCCGTAGGGCCTCATGTCCTGCACATTCTGCGCGCACGCGCCCAACGGGACAACCCTCAGGTTGTCCTCTCCGTACATGCCGAGCTGCGCAATGCGCGTCCGGTCAAAGCGCGCCAGGGTTTCCGCCGCCACGGGCGACTCGTCGTAGCCGACGGCGTTGGACTGACCGGCGACGCACAGGATCATCAGCTTTTTCTTCATCATGCTCACCACAGCTTCATTTCTTCTGCCAAGAGTATATCACAATTCTCTTGGTTCGCAACTATAAAAAGCGGGCTGTGCCCGCTCCCACTTCCGAACAGCTTTGCAAAATCAAGTCATTCGGTGCCCGCTGTACGGTTTTTTAACGCAATTTCCTATGAGGTAAAAAACGCAGCCGTTTTCAGGCTGCGTTTTCGAGGCTGGAAATCGGACTCAGCCGGCCGCGTTGAGCTTTCGGGCGCTGGTACGGCCTTCCGGACGGATTTCGCCCACGGCCGTCAGAGAGCGCTTAGTCAGCGCCGGGCCAACCAGCTCGTACACCAGCACGGAGAACAGCACGACGTTGCGCGCCAGCGCGCCGTCCGCCAGCGTCGCGGCCGTCATTGCCATGCCCAGCGCCACGCCCGCCTGCGGCAGCAGCGTGATGCCCAGATGATTGACGATCGGCTTCGGCTGATGGGTCATGCCGCAGCTGAACGCCGCGCCGTAATACTTGCCCGCAGAGCGCGCGATGATGTACACCACGCCGACGATGAGCGTCACCGGCTGCGCCAGGACGTTGAGGTCCAGCTCCGCGCCGGAGAGCACGAAGAACAGCACATTGAGCGGCATCGTCCAGTTCTCCACGCGCTCCATCAGTTCCTCAGACGTCGGGCAGACGTTGCAGAAGATGGTGCCGGTCATCATGCACACCAGCAGCAGGGAGAAGCCGCAGTTGACCGGGCCGATCTTGAACTCGAGCATGGACAGGCCGACGGTCAGCATGACAAACGCGATGGAGATGGTCATACGCTTGCTTCGGGAGTGGAAGAACTTCTCCACCCGGTGAAGCAGCCAGCCCATCACCGCGCCCAGCGCGAGGGACAGCACGATCTCCACGATCGGCTCCACGACGACGGCCAGGATGCTCACCGCGCCGCTGGCCAGCGCATTGGCGATGCCGAAGGACACGGAGAACAGCAGCAGGCCCACCGCATCGTCGATGGCGACGACCAGCATCAGCAGGCGGGTCATCGGGCCGTCCGCCTTGTACTGGCGCACGACCATCATCGTGGCCGCCGGGGCCGTCGCCGATGCGATCGCGCCCAGGGTGATCGCGCACGGGATGGAGATCATCGTCGGGAAGCACAGGTGCAGCGCGATCAGGGCGATATCCACCACGATGGTCGCGATCACCGCCTGCACGATGCCGATGACGATCGCGCTCTTGCCCATGGCCTTGAGCTGCTTGAGGCGGAACTCATTGCCCATCGAGAACGCGATAAAGCCCAGCGCCGTCTGGCTGACGATCTTCATCGTCTCCACCTGATGAAGGGAATTGAAGCCCAGGCCCTGCACCTGCAGCGCGCCCAGGCAGAACGGGCCCAGCAGCAGGCCCGCAACCAGATATGCGGTGACCGCCGGCAGATGAATCAGCTTGGTCAGTCGGGAGAGCATGAGTCCGCCCACCATCGCCACGGCCAGGCCGATCAGATAAATTTCCATAGCGTTTGCGCCTTCTTTTCTTCAAAAATACAAAATGAACGGAAAATGATCAGACGACCATTTTCCGTGCTGTATTCTATCACTGTTGCGCAGGAGTTGCAAGCAAAATATCTCGCAAAAGAAAGATTTATGTCCAGTCAGCGTTCATCCCGGAGCCTCTGTTGTTACTCTCCTTCAATCAGGGCCTCCGCAACATAGTACTGTGCCGCCCATTCATCCTTCAGCAGGGTATATCTCTGCTGCATGCTGTCCGGAAGCCTTTCAAATGGATACGCATCCTGTGTGACGAGCATGTGCCTTCCCGAGAGCATGCTCATATCGTTGAACGACGACGGCACATCATAATTCACCAACTTTTGCTCTGAAGAGAAGTACGTCACATAGTCCCGCTCAGGGTCCAGCGGCCGTATTTCCTCGGCCAACCATCCATCATCCAGGATCACCACGGTTTGCACGTCCAGCCGTTCAGCCTCCGAAATGACAAGCTGACAGCGCTCCTCCTTTTCATTGGTGACCTGCTCGCGGGCATCCACAAACAGCATGACAGCAAGCAGCACGACCGCCGCCGCAATGACCGTCCACAGGAAGTCCTTCAGCCGGCCCGGAGGACACGTCTCCAGCTTCTGGGCTAGCGCAATGCAGGCCAGAATCAGGAAGGGAACAAAGCCGATCAGATGATACCGCGGCGTCGTCTCCGTCAGGACAAGAATGAGCAGATTCCAGACGAAGACCGAGGCAAGGCTTGCCTTGACAAAGCATGCTCCGTCCTCAATTTGTTCGGGTGCGGCAAGCCCTGTTCGAATCATGAAGCATTGCAGCAGCTCCCCAAATCCCATCACGAGCATCACCAGAAGCATGCCGATCTTCAGATAGCAAATGAAGGCTTCAAATGTGAAGATCTCCAGGGCCTCCCGCTTGGGGACAATCATCGTGACAGACAGAAAGTCTTTCACAGCCTGCATGGCATTGGGCAGGATATCCTGCATCGAGAGCAGCATCATGGCATCAGCTCTCGTCGTCAGATTGGCTGCTTTTTGAAACGCAAAGCCAGCAAAGAATACGATGACCGTCAGTGCCGAAATGAGGAATCCCTGTCGATCAAAGCGTTTTGCTCCGATTGCGCGAACAATCCTGCAGCATATGACGGGAAACAAACCGCAGATGAACACATACAGGCCGCTGGACGACGCGGTTGCAAATACGAGGACGAGAAATGCCGCAGTCCAGATCACAGACAGCATTTTCCTGGACGGCATGCCCACATACAAGGAAATCAGCCACACAGGCAGAAGGACCTTGTAGATATACTGTGCGCCGCCATAGAACAGCATATTGGAGTATTCCAGCATTCCCCAGCAATACGGCATCAGCAGCAAACTGATGGCCAGCATCATGCCCTTGTACCTTCCATGCTCCGCAGGAATCGCCTTGAATACCCTGCTCACCACCAGCGCGAACAGGCAAACGTTGCAAAGATTTGCCAAGCCAAAGGACAGCTTGATCTTGCCGGTCAAGCCATAAAACAGAAGCGCCGGAAGCGACGCACAATCCCACTCCCCAGTGGTCATGTACACCCAATCCGGTATGAGCAGCGTCTTCTCCTTCCACATGCAAATGACATGATAAAACAGCTTTGAAGCATCATAATCAAAGATATACTGATACTTCAGATTCATCCGTGCCCACAGCAGGATTTCCATCCATACAGCCAATGCAAGAATGGCCTGGGCCAAATCGATTTTCTTTTCCCTGATTCCAAGTCTGGTTTTCATCCTTTTCTCCCTTTCCGGCGCCCGGAGCCCTGCACAGATTCGCCCCCCGATCGATCTCCATGACTTCATCATCATACCATGTTGAATTGCGCTTTTCAATCCTTTTACAATAGCGTATTGATTTCTCACGATCTACCCGAAAGAGCTCTGAAAGTATTTTTTTGCTACATATTTGAACATCCTGCTTCTGAAACAGAACAGTATATCGAATGTTCCAAGATTAAAACGTGAACGCTCTCATTGTGTATCAAGGCAACGCAACTGTGATTTGCCCAAACTCGTAGGCAGCAGAAATTTAGCGGAAGATTTAGATAGGATGATCACTCTCGATTAGGTCGTCCATCAGAACCTCGATATTATTCATCGACACTCTGAAACACCGATGGTAAAAAGAAACATCCGACAGGATTGTATCAAATCCTATCGGATGTTATGGCAGAAGGACTCATTCTCCTCGCTCGACGCTCCTCGGTCAGGGCGGCGGCTTCGTGCCACTGGCACGTCATTCACTCCCGCCCCATTCGAGTCCTTCTTCCCCTTGAAGGAAAACAAAAACGACCCAGCAAAAACCGGATCGTCTTTGTTTGGCAGGGGCAGAAGGACTCGAACCCTCAACAAAGGTTTTGGAGACCCACGTGTTACCATTACACCATACCCCTAAGCACCTGTACAGTATAGCACGTAACAACAGCGTTGTCAACGATTTTTCAAAACTTTCTGCCCTATGAATCATGCAGCTTTGCGCCGCAGCGGAGCACTGCACCGCATCTGTGTGCTGATGACGCAGGTACCGCCTGCTCCCATCCATCTCGATGGGAGCAGGTTGATGGCGTTATGCGGCTTTCTGGCTCGGTTTGCCGGAAAAGAGGAGCTTGAATACGGTTCGCACCAACGGCTGGATGAAAAATATCTGCGTGAACCAGGCGAAGGGAAAGTTAAAGCACACCAGCTTCAGCCAATTCGCCAGGAGTGTTGCAAGGTTGAATCCCGTGACGTATGGATAGTACAGCCATGCCGCGATGAAGCTCATGCTCGGACACATCAGCCCGACGGTGGCGGAAATGATGGCGGTCTCAAACAGCACCGGATGCGTGGTTTTCGGATTGAAGCAGGCACTGGCCAGCTTAAACGAGAATGGACTGCCAGCAGTCATCTCAAGTCCATAGGCAAAGCAGAATTCAATGAGGATGACCGCCCAAATCGGCAGCATGGTACCAAACATCATGACGCCTCCCTGTCGGCGGATAGCGCCAAGCACACTGTTCGTCTGATGCAGGGCCATCAGCGCCTGTCCATTGATGACATAAAGGCTGTAAAACACGTAGGCATGCACGGTCACGATGACCGTCAGCAGAGCGAAGATCGCCCGTTGAAAGCGGGTCTGAGGCATAAAATCTCCTTCCTTTCTGCAAACAAAAAAGCGCCCGCAAAACACACACTGTGCCCTGACATTTCCGAAAATGGGACGTACCCGTTCCGTAATCAGATTTATGTACAGGGATGTACTACATGTGTCGTTTGCGAGCGCTATGAAGTTTGCGATGAAATTATCGCATTTTGGAGTCCATTTTGTCAAGCGGCTCTCGATTCGCCCAGCCAAAAAAGTTGCATCAGCGCAGAAAAGCCGCTTTTTTGTCGCTTGCTTTCTCGTGATTGATCATGTTGATTCACGCTCCGACCCCGAGAAATATTCGCTCCTGCTTTTTCCTGTTGACAAAGCGCCTCTCCGGTGTATAATAATACTCATAGGAACAAATGTTCCCATTTGTAAAAAGAGGTGAACAGCGTGGACAGGGTGATTCTGCACTGCGACGCAAACAGCTACTACGCGTCGGTCGAGTGCCTGTATACGCCGGAAATCCGGCAAAAGCCCGTCGCCGTCGGCGGGAGCGTGGAGGCGCGCCACGGCATCATCCTGACCAAGAACACGCTGGCCAAACGCTGCGGCGTGAAGACAGGCGAGCCCATCTGGCAGGCGAAGGAGAAATGCCCGGATCTGGTCTGCGTGCCGCCGGATTTTCCGCTGTACACCCGTTTCAGCGGCAAGATGCGCCGGATTTACGAGCAGTACTCGTGCCGCGTGGAGTCCTTCGGGCTGGACGAGGCCTGGATCGACCTGACGAACCCGGGCCTGTCCTTCGCCGACGGCGCGCGCATCGCGGACGAGATCCGCTGCCGGATCCGCGAGGAGCTGGGCATCACGGTGTCGGTCGGCGTGGCGGACAACAAGATCCTCGCCAAGCTGGGCAGCGACATGAAGAAACCGGACGCGGTCACGGTGCTGCCGCCGGACAGCTTCCGGGAGAAAATCTGGGGGCTGCCGGTGCAGGAGCTCCTGTTCGTCGGCCCGCGCACGGCGCAAAAGCTGGCGCGGCTGGGCGTGACCACCATCGGCCAGCTCGCCGCCTGCGACGACGGCGTGCTGCAGGGGCTGCTGGGCAAGTGCGGCCCGACGCTCAAGGCCTTTGCCAACGGACAGGATCGCTCGCCGGTGATGCCACTGGATCACCGCCGCTGCGTCAAATCCATCGGCAACAGCACCACCCCGCCGCACGACCTGACGACCCGCGACGACGCGCGCTGCATCTACTATCTGCTCGCGGAGTCCGTGGCCGCGCGACTGCGCAAGGGCGGCTTCCGCACGCGCTGCGTGTCGATCTCCGCGCGCACGACCGATCTGGTGACGCGCTCGCACCAGCTCGCCTTCAAGCGCGCCACCAACCTGACCGACGAAATCGCCCATGCGGCGATGACGCTCTTTGAGGAGCGCTTCGCGCGGACGCTCCCCTACCGCAGCGTGGGCCTGTGCTGCAGCATGCTCACGCCGGACGACGAGCCGATCCAGCTCGATTTCATGGGCGATGAGACGAAGCGCATCCACATGGAGCAGCTCGAGCGCTCCATCGACAGCCTGCGCAGCCGCTACGGCCACCAGATCGTGCAGCGCGGCGTGGTGCTGCAGGACAGCGGATACGCGAACATCAATCCGGTGGAGGAGCACACGGTGCACCCCGTGAACATGTTCACCGGCTAACCGGCATGATGCCGGTTGCATCACCGACGAAGTGACGTAAATCCTGTTGCTTTGCAGTCGAGTCCGGAGCTTTGCAGGAGGATTTACAGAGTAAATTCGGGAGGCGAAAGCAATGTCTTCTCTGCGGAAAAACCCCGCGAAAATCTTTGTCAAGGTCCGGGCGGATCACCTGCTCGACGGCAGCACGCGGCCGCTGATGCTGCGCAGCGAGGACGGTCCCGCGCTGCGGATCGACCGGGTGCTGGACGTGCGCGAGGCGCCGTCGCTCAAGGCCGGCGGCCAGGGCGTGCGCTATACCTGCATGGTACAGGGCAAACAGCTGTACCTGTTCAACGACGAGCCGTACTGGTTCATCGAGGCGCAGGATTGACCTTGCACATGCCCTTCCTTCCGGCATACGATGGAGTATCCCGCTGAAAGGAGGCAGGCGGAAGGGCTTTTGGGCCGCTTCCGCCGACTGCATATGGAAAATCGAAACGGCACGGTATCCGCCGCGCCCCTGCCCGGCCCCAGCGATGAAAACGACATCACGCCGGTCGTCCCCCTGCCCAATCCCGGCGAGGGCGGCGCGGTCTTCCCCGGCGGGGAAAGCACGCCGTCCGCTCCGCCGCCCGCAGAGGGCAGCGCGGAGCGCCCGTCGGCCAGCCAGCCCTCCACGGGCGGCACAGTGCGTCCAACCCCCAGCCAGCCCTCTGCGGGCGGCCCGGTGCGCCCGACCCCCAGTCAACCCTCCATAGGCGGCGGTGTCACGATCCAGCCGCTGCCCGGCACGACCATCACCGTGCCCACGCGCTATGCAGCGGTCCGCTTTCTCAACGCCACGCACGGCTATCCGGCCTTCCGCATCTTCGTGGACGGCACGCGCGTGGTCAACCTGCTCGGCTCCGGCACGGCGTCCGGCTATGTGCGCGTCCCTGCCGGCAACCGGACGATCACCGTGACCGGGCAGGACGGCTACGTCTACATCGAGGATGTGCTGCCGTTCGCCTCGGGCAGCACCTCGACCGTCGCGATCATCAACCGCGCCGGCGGCCTGTCGCTGGTGAAGATTGCGGATGCGTGCAGGGTGATCTGACATTCCAGATCAAAACGCCCCATGCGCCGGTTCGGCGCATGGGGCGCTGCTCATTCGCTTTCCTTTTCCGACCGCTGCGCGATCATCGTGCGGAACTGGCCGGCGGTGCTCTCCATCCATTCCGGCAGGGTCTCCCTGAGCGAGCTGCCCAGGCGCCTGAACGCGTCGATAATCGCGTTCTTCGTCTCCTCGTCCATGGAGCTGACGGCGCGCAGGATCGCGCGGACATTCTTCGCCTCGAAGAGATCGGCCACGTTGCGTCCGTCCGACACGCTGAGCACGGAATACACGCCGTCGATGAAGCGCTTGCGCTCCTCCGGCGACAGTTCCGCCAGCCAGTTCTTGATCGTCTCCTCCGCCAGGCGGCTCTCGCGCGTGCGCTCCGGCAGCGTGATAAAGCGCCCGCCCATCACCTGCCAGCTGTACGGATTGTGCTGCAGAACGCCCACGCCGTCGCTCTTGACGACGATGAACGGCTCCGCATGCCACATCAGAATGCCGACCAGGGAGGTCTGCGGCACAAACGTGTGAATGCGCATGTCCATCTTGCGGAACTGGGGCGTGGCCAGGAGCGCCTCGTTGAAGCCCGGGCCGTCGAAGTTATAGACGCAGCGGATGCGCTCCTGCACGCTCTCCGGCGCAAAGATGCCCGCGTACGCGGCGAGGTTGCCGCCCTTGGAATGACCGCAGAGGATCGCCTGGGCGGGCAGCGCGTCGAGCGCGCGCATGACGTAATCCAGCGACGCGCCCTGGGCGGGCACCTCGGTGGAAAAGCTCATGTTGAAGTCTTCCTTCCAGCCGACGACGCTCGAGTCCGTGCCGCGGAAGGCGATCAGCGCCAGCTCCTGCGGCGGCAGGAACGTGATCGCGGAAAACTGCTCCTCTGTCTCCTTATCAAAGCGGCTGACGCAGCCCGTCAGGCGCATCGTGCCGAAGCGCTCGGAATCCCGGATGGCCTCCAGCAGCCGGCAGTCCAGCTGGCCGTTGTCAATCGCGCAGGTGCCGGACAGGCCCTGCTCCAGGAAATGCGCCGCCACCTCCGAAAGAAGCGGACCCTCGCGCCCAAACGCATCGGATACCAGGCCCTCAAACGGCATATACGACAAATAGCTGAGCACCAGCGCATCCACCGCGCCGAAGGGCACCTGCTCAAGCGGGATGTCGCCCCGCCACTGCACATAGTCGATGATGTTCGCCATAGCTTCTCCTTTCGTCTCCAGGCAGACCTTTGATCTGATTATAGGGGATGGCTTTACCATCTGTCAACCGCTGCCCATAGCCCATCTGTTGTATTTCGGCGCGTATAACTGGGAAAAATCCAATAAAAAACGGGCTTTTCTCCATTTTTTGGTTCATTTGAATTGACAGACCGGCTCCGCTGTCTTATACTTACATTCATATCCTGGCGCACAGGGTCTGTTTTTTGCGTGCCGGGCTATACCGCATGACCGTTATTTGGAGGCGCTTTATGCTTCATACCTGGGAATTGACGATCCCGCAGCTTGAACCCGCAGATCTCAGGCGCCGCGCATACCTGTATCTGCCCGATGCCTACGACGAAGACCCCGATGCGCGCTTCCCCGTCCTGTATATGTTCGACGGGCAGAACGTATTTCTGGACAGCGACGCGTCCTTCGGACGCTCCTGGCGGATGCTCGACTACCTGGAGGAAACCGGCACGCCGGTGATCGTGGCCGCGATCGAGTCCAACCCGATCGGCGCCAACCGGCTGTGCGAATACTCGCCCTTCACCCATCGCGACGGCGAGCTGGGCGTGATCGAAGGCCGCGGCCGCATCACGATGGACTGGCTGGTGCACGAATTCAAGCCGATGATCGATGAAAGCTACCGCACGCTCCCCGAGCGGGAGAACACGGCCATCGCCGGCTCCTCCATGGGCGGCCTGATGAGCCTGTATGCGGCCTGTCACTACAGCGACGTCTTCTCCCGCTTTGCCTGCCTCTCCCCCAGCGTCTGGGTTCATCCCGGCAAGGTGAAGCGGATGCTCCGGCGCGCGCGCATCGCGCCGGATACCATCCTGTATCTGGATTACGGCGCACAGGAGCTCGGCAACCACAATGCGACGGGCGACATGCTGCCCAGCGTGTTCCAGTCGCTTTACAGCCAGGGCGTCAACGTGACGATGCGCATTGTCCCCTACGGCGTGCACAGCGAGGAGTGCTGGGAGCAGCAGATTCCGGTGTTCATGGCGTGCCTTGGCCTCATCTAAAACCTTCTTTAAAGGAGTATACCAATGGAAATCCGTTATTTCAAGAACTACTCGCACTGCCTGGGCCGCGACATGGAAATGAAGGTCTACGGCCACCGCGGCAAGCCCGTGCTCTTCATCCCCTGCCAGGCCGGCCGCTTCATGGACTTTGAAGTCTTCCACATGGACGACGTCTTCCGTCCGTGGATCGACGCGGGCAAGGTGATGGTCTTCTCCATCGACACCATCGACGGCGAGACCTGGGCCAACAAGGGCGGCGACAACCGCTGGCGCATCGAGCGCCACGAGGCCTGGTTCCACTACATCGTGGACGAGGTCGTGCCGCAGATTCATCACCTCGCCGGCGAGCGCAACTGGCATCAGGAGATGATCATGACCTTCGGCTGCTCCATGGGCGCGCAGCACGCCGCGAACCTCATCTTCCGCCGCCCGGATCTGTTTGACAGCTGCCTGGCCCTGTCGGGCGTGTACGATTCCCGCGACGCGTTCGGCGGCTACATGGACGATCTGGTCTACGCCAACAGCCCGTGCGATTACATCGCGGGCATGCCGGCGGATCACCCGTACATCAGCCTCTACAACCAGCGCAAGATCATCATCTGCGTCGGCCAGGGCGCCTGGGAGGACGTGCTCAAGGAGAGCACCGCCTGGCTGGGCCGCGTGCTGTATCAGAAGGGCATCAACGCCTCGGTCAACTTCTGGGGCTACGACGTCAACCACGACTGGCCGTGGTGGTACAAGCAGACCGCGCACTACCTGCCGATGATCGTCGGCAACCCGTAAGCGGGCAGGACCTGCAGCCGCTGCGCTCCGCCTTTCCCCTGCCAGGGCGGCAGAACACATCTCAACCTGCAAGACAAAAGCAAAGGAGAGCTTCCCATGAAGAATTTCGTTTTCATTTCCCCGAACTTCCCGACGAACTACTGGAAGTTCTGTGCTGAGCTCAAGCGCAACGGCATGAACGTGCTGGGCATCGGCGACTGCCCGTACGATCAGCTGATGCCGGAGCTCAAGGCCTCCCTGAACGAGTACTACAAGGTCTCCTCGCTGGAGAACTACGATGAGGTGTTCCGCGCCGTCGCGTTCCTGACCTACAAGCACGGCAAGATCGACTGGCTGGAGAGCAACAACGAATACTGGCTGGAGAAGGACGCCGCCCTGCGCACCGCGTTCAACATCACCACCGGCTTCCAGGTCAGCGACATGGAGGCTGTCAAGTACAAGTCCAAGATGAAGGCGTACTACGCCAAGGCCGGCATCAAGACCGCGCGCTATCATCTGGTGTACGACTATGAGGGCTGCAAGGACTTCATCGCCGAGGTCGGCTATCCGGTCATCGTCAAGCCGGACAACGGCGTGGGCGCCTCCAGCACCTACAAGCTCAAGAACGACGACCAGCTCAATTACTTCTTCGCCACCAAGGAGCCCGACGTACTCTACATCATGGAGGAGTTCGTCAACGGCACCGTGCACACCTACGACGCGGTCATCGACGCGAACGGCCAGCCGCTCTTTGAGACCGGCAACGTGACCATGGACTCCATCATGGACACCGTCAACACCAACGGCAACTCCTGCTACTACATCGAGAAGAACCTGCC
>JBJEUH010000040.1:0-34434 GCA_051883735.1 Candidatus Ventricola sp. | reverse complement strand
CAATTTGAAGCATGGAAAAGGGGCCATCAAGTTTTTGGCTTGACAGCCCCTTTGTCATGTCGTGCGGGGATGGGCCAAGGCTTTTCTCCATTTGGGGCTGTTTCAAGCTGCGTGAACGGAATCACAATTGTCACCTTCGGCTCCGCTGCGATTCTTGCTTTTTCATGCTTCAAATACAAGGGACGTTGGGCTGCCGCCCAAACCTGCCTGAGGGATATTATCCCTCAGACTCCCTTCTTCGCTTCGCGTGTACAATGCAGTCATTGAAACGGGTGCGCTTATCAGTCCGTCAGCTGCGCGTACCTGGCGCCGGTGACGCGGCACAGCTCGTCCGGTGGGAGCTCCGCCTGCGCGCCGATCCTGCCGGCGGAGACGCAGATCGTGTCAAAGAGCTGGGCGGTCTCGTCGATGAACGTGGGGAACGCCTTCTTCATGCCGACGGGGCTGCAGCCTCCGTGGACGTAGCCGGTGGTCGGCAAAAGGAGCTTCTGCGGGATCATCTCCACGGACTTTTCGCCGCAGGCCTGCGCGGCGCGCTTGAGGCTGAGCGTCGCGTTCACCGGGATGACGAAGACGAAGAACTGGCGGCTCTTGCCCTGGGTGACCAGCGTCTTGAAGACGGCTTGCGGGTCCTGCATGAGCTGGCGGGCGACGGACACGCCGTCGATCCCCTGCTCCGGATCGTAAAAATGAACGGTATGGGGAACGCCCTCCTTTTCAAGGATGCGCATCACGTTGGTCTTGACGGCTTCGGCCATGGGAATCCCTTCCTTTCCAGATACCCAGCATTGTAGCACAGAAGCGCGGAAAAGGAAAGAACGGCCTGAATTTTGTATGAACTGCATTGAACCGGAGACGGAAACATGGTATACTGTTCTCAAACATGAAGCGAAAGCCGCACTCAAACCGGAAGGAAGGGATGAAATCATGATTCATCGCAATCCGCTCATCAGCGACAAGCCCGGCAAGAAATTCATCACCATGGGTGAAATCATGCTGCGCCTGACCCCGCCGAATTATGAAAAGCTGCGCATGGCGTCGAGCTTCGAGGCCAGCTATGGCGGCTCCGAGGCGAACATCGCGCTGGCGCTGGCGAACCTGGGCATCGATTCCACGTTTTTCTCCGTCGTGCCCAACAACTCCATCGGCAAGAGCGCCATCCGCATGCTGCGCTCCAACGACGTGCACTGCACGCCGGTGATCCTCTCCACCCCGGAGGAGACCCCGAGCCATCGCCTGGGCACCTATTATCTGGAGACCGGCTACGGCATTCGCCCCAGCAAGGTCATCTACGACCGCAAGCACAGCGCGCTGACCGAATACGACTTCTCCGGCGTGGACCTGCACGCGCTGCTGGAGGGCTTTGACTGGCTGCATCTGTCCGGCATCACCCCGGCCATCGGCGGCAACTGCCCGGAGCTGATCCTGAACATGCTCAAGACCGCGAAGGAAATGGGCCTGACGGTCTCCTTCGACGGCAACTTCCGCTCCAAGCTCTGGTCCTGGGAGGAGGCGCGCGATTACTGCACGCAGTGCCTGCCGTACGTCGACGTGCTGCTGGGCATCGAGCCGTATCACCTGTGGAAGGACGAGGAGGATCACAGCAAGGGCGACTGGAAGGACGGCGTGCCGCTGCAGCCGACCTACGAGCAGCAGGACGAGATCTTCCAGAGGTTCGTCGCGCGCTATCCGAACCTCCAGTGCATCGCGCGCCATGTGCGCTATGCGCATTCCGGCTCCGAGAACAGCCTCAAGGCGTTCATGTGGTATCAGGGTCACACGTTTGAAAGCCGCATGTTCACCTTCAACATCCTGGATCGCGTGGGCGGCGGCGACGCGTTTGCCAGCGGCCTGATCTATGCGATGTTCCACGACTACAAGCCGATGGACATGGTCAACTTTGCGGTCGCCTCGAGCGTCATCAAGCACACCATCCACGGCGACGCGAACATCACGGACGATGTGCAGAGCATCAAGAACCTGATGAACATGAATTACGACATCAAGCGCTGAATGCGCCTGCCCGGGACGGGCAGAATCGGAGGGGCTGTTACTGCGCAGCCCCTTTCATTCTCATGGAGGAAAGCTATGGAAAGACCCCTGATCGAGGTATGCGTGGACTCGATGGAGTCCGCCCGGGAGGCCGTGCGCGGCGGCGCGGACAGGCTGGAGCTGTGCGCGAATCTGATCATCGGCGGCACCACGCCCTCGCCGGCGCTCATCCGCGAGGCGGCGAAGCTGGGCGTGCCGGTGAACGTGCTGGTCCGCCCGCGCTTTGGCGACTTCCTGTTCACGCAGGACGAGAAGCAGGAGCAGCTGGAACAGATCGCGCAGCTGAAGGCGCTGGGCGCGAGCGGCGCGGTGGTCGGCGCGCTCCGCGCGGACGGGACGCTCGACGGCGAATTCCTCTCGGCGTGCCGGGAGGCGGCGAAGGGCCTGACGCTCACGCTGCACCGCGCGTTTGACGTGTGCAGGGATGCGCCGGAGGCGCTTGAGCAGGCGGCGGCGCTGGGCTTTGACACGATCCTCACCTCCGGGCAGCGGGCCACGGCCGAGGAGGGCGCGGCGCTGCTGGCGCAGCTCGTGCGCCAGGCGGACGGGCGTCTCACGATCATGCCGGGCAGCGGCGTGAGCGCGGCGAACATCGCGCGGCTGCATGCGCAGACCGGCGCGGGGGCGTTCCATCTCTCGGCCAAGCGGACGGTTGCAAGCGGCATGGCGTTCAGGCGGGCCGGCGTGCCCATGGGCCTGCCGATGATGAGCGAATTTGAGCGCTTTGTGACCGACGCGCAGGCGGTCGCGGCGGCGCGGCGGGCGCTTGAAGACGAAATTTGAACAATTTGTGAAAAGAAAGCGGATAAAAAGAGACGATGGATTTGACATTTGTCGGACATTTTGCTATACTGTGATCGGATTAAGAGAATATGTGTAAGCATGCATGTTCGTGAAGCGTACTGAATATGGATAACATGGATGGAGAAAGGAGCAGGATCATGGGACTGTTTGATAAGCTCTTCGGCAAGAAGCTCGACGAGATCGGCGCGCCGGTGGCGGGCGAGGCTGTCGCCTCCGGCGAGGTGAACGACCCGACCTTCGCCGAGGAGATGCTCGGCAAGGGCATGGCGATCCGCCCGTCCGCGGGCCGCGTGGTCGCGCCGTGCGACGCGACCGTCGATATGATGTTTGAGACGGGTCATGCCGTCAGCCTGACCACCGAGGGCGGCGTGGAGATGCTCATTCACGTGGGCATCGACACCGTCAACCTGCAGGGCAAGCACTACACCGTGCACTGCAAGGCGGGCGACAAGGTGAAGAAGGGACAGCTTCTCATCGAGTTTGACAAGGACGCGATCGCCGCCGAGGGCTATGACACCGTCACGCCGGTCGTCGTCTGCAACAGCGACGACTTTGCGACGTTTGAAACGGTGACGGGCAAGGCCGTCGCGGAGGGCGAAACCGTCATCAGGCTCGGCAAGCAGTAACCGCCTGCCGGGAAACGAAGGGGTTTTATTGGAAGCCGTCGTGGGCCGATGGCTTTTGATAGAAGAAGAGATTCAGGAGGGAATTCACTTATGATGCGTAAACTGCAGAAACTGGGCAGCGCGCTGATGCTGCCGGTTGCCTGTCTGCCGATCTGCGGCATTCTGATGGGCATTGGTTATGCGCTGGCGCCCGCCGTCATGGGCGCGGCCGGTGCGACCGAAGGCTTCGCCTATGTGCTGGGCTTCTTCCTCGTGAAGGCCGGCGCGGCGCTGATTGACAACATGGCGCTTCTGTTCGCCATCGGCGTGGCCGTGGGCCTGGCCGAGGAGAACAACGGCACCGCCGGCCTGGCCGGTCTGGTTTCCTGGCTGATGATGACCACGCTGCTGTCCACCGGCTCCGTGAGCACCATCGCCCCGGGTATGATCGCCGATCCGGTCAACGCTGTCGCGTTCGCCAAGATCGCCAACCCGTTCACCGGCATCCTCGCCGGCATCATCGGCGCGACCTGCTACAACAAGTTCAAGGGCACCAAGCTGCCGGACGTGCTGGCCTTCTTCTCCGGCAAGCGCTCCGTTGCCATCGTGACCGGCCTGGTTTCCATCGTCGTTTCCGCGATCCTGCTGTTCGTCTGGCCGGTGATCTTCGGCGTGCTGGTTTCCATCGGCAACGCCATCAAGGGCATGGGCGCTGTGGGCGCTGGCATCTATGCGTTCCTCAACCGCCTGCTGATCCCGACTGGCCTGCATCACGCGCTGAACAACGTGTTCTGGTTTGACACCATCGGCCTGGGCGATCTGACCGCGTACTGGGGCGCGCTCGTTCAGGGCGACACCATGGCCAACGGCACCGTGATCGACTGGTCCGTCGGCATGTACATGGCCGGCTTCTTCCCGTGCATGATGTTCGGTATCGCCGGCGCTGCCGTCGCGATGATCCAGACCGCCAAGCCCGCCAAGCGCAAGGCCGCCGTCGGCCTGGTTGGCGCCGCTGCCGTCTGCGCGATGCTGTGCGGTGTGACCGAGCCGTTCGAGTTCGCGTTCATGTTCCTCGCGTTCCCGCTGTACGTGGTGTACGCCGCGCTCTACGGCATCTTTACCACCATCACCGTCGCGCTGGGCTTCCGCGCCGGCTTCTGCTTCTCCGCGGGCCTGACCGACCTCATCTTCTCCGCCTCCCTGCCGGCTGCGAATAACACCTGGCTGATCCTGCCGCTGGGCATCGCTGCCTTCGTGGTGTTCTACCTCGTGTTCAAGTTCGCCATCACCAAGTGGGATCTGAAGACCCCGGGCCGTGAGGACGACCAGGATGCGGAGACCAAGATCGAGCTGAAGAATGACGACTACACCGCGATGGCGGCCATCATCCTCGAGGGCTGCGGCGGCAAGGAGAACATGGCTTCCATCGATCACTGCATCACCCGTCTGCGCCTGGAGGTGAAGGATCGCCTGCTGGTGAACGAGGCCAAGATCAAGTCCTCCGGCTGCGCCGGCGTCATCCGCCCGGGCAAGACCAGCGTGCAGGTCATCATTGGACCGAAGGTGCAGTTCGTCTACGACGAGTTCAAGAAGCTCGCGAAGTAATCTGCATGAATCAATCCCTGTGCCGTGGCCCACACGGCATGGGGATTTTTGACTGCTTACAGGGAATGGCGCCATTCGCGCGCAGCGGGCGCCGGAAACAGGATTTTGGCAAGCGATTTCAAAGGGAAAGCGGCCGCTGGCCGCGGAGGATGAAGGATGAAAATGAGCTATCCCGTGCGCGTGGCGATTTGCGGCCTGGGCAGCCGCGGCAAGGATACCTACGCGCCGATGAGCGAGGTGCTCTCCGGGCAGATGGAGATTGCTGCCGTGGCCGAGCCGATTGAGGAAAAGCGCGAATACGTGTGCAGGCGCTACCATGTCCCGGAGGCGCTGTGCTTTGAGACGGGCGAGGAGATGTTTGCCCGCGAGCGGCTGGCGGACGTGGCGTTCATCTGCACACAGGACGCGATGCATGTGCGCCACGCGGTGGCGGCGATGAAGAAGGGCTATCACCTGCTGCTGGAAAAGCCGATCGCCACGTCGCAGGCCGACGTGGACATGATCGAGCGGACGGCGAGGGAGACGGGCCGCAGCGTGGTCGTCTGCCATGTGCTGCGCTATGCGCCGTTCTTCACGCAGATCTTTGAGGCCATCGAGCGCGGCGAGGTGGGCGACGTCATGTGCATCCAGGCGCTGGAGAACGTGGGCTACTGGCATCAGGCGCACAGCTTCGTGCGCGGCAACTGGCGCAGGGAAGAGGAATCGACGTTCATGCTGCTGGCCAAGTGCTGCCATGATCTGGATTACCTCGTCTGGCTGACGGGGCAGCGGTGCGCGCGGGTGTCCTCCTTCGGCAGCCTGCGCCACTTCCGGCCGGAGTGCGCGCCCGAGGGCGCGGCGGCGCGCTGCACGGCGGGCTGCAGGGCGAAGGCGGACTGCCCATACGACGCGGAGAAGATCTACCTGACGAATGAGAAGACGGGCATTCTCTGCGGCAACACGGACTGGCCGTGCAACATCCTCGCGCAGGAGCCGACGGAGGAAAAGATCCGCGCGGCGATCGAGAACGGCCCGTATGGCCGATGCGTCTATGCATGTGACAACGACGTGGTGGACAGCCAGATCGTGAACATGGAGATGGAGAACGGCGTGCTCTGCCAGCTGATGATGACGGCATTCTGCGAGCACGGCGGGCGGACGATCCGCGTGCTGGGCACGCGCGGCTGCATCGAGGGCGACATGGAGAGCAACATCCTGCGCATCCGCCCGTTTGGCAAGCCGGAGCGGCGGATCGACGTGGCGGCGCTCTCGCGCGACCTGGCGGGCCACGGCGGCGGCGATGGCCGGATGATCGAGGAGCTGATGCGGATGCACGGCGAGACCGGCAAACCCACGCCGCGCATGACGACGCTGGAAGCTTCCAATGAGAGCCATTACATCGCCTTCGCGGCGGAGCGTTCGCGAAAAAACGGCGGGTTGGCGGTGGAGCTCAAGGACGTGCGCGGCATTTTGTGAAAAAACGCCTTTGCAATGTACCCCAAGATTGAGTAGAATATAGAAACACAACGAGTGGCATGTGTGCGTAATTCCGGTTGCACAGCGCCGCTCGTTTTTAATTTATGCAAAGCAGAGGAAAAAAACATGAATCAGACCAATCAGTTTCTGGGAACGGAGCGCGTTGGCAGGCTGATGAAGCAGTACGCGGTGCCCTGCATCATCTCGCTGCTGGTCGGCGCGCTGTACAACATCGTCGATCAGATCTTCATCGCCAACGCGAGCTATCTGGGCTCCTACGGCAACGCGGCAAACACGGTCGTTTTCCCGCTGACCGTCGTCGCGCTGGCAATCGCCGTGATGATCGGCGACGGCTGCTGTGCGTTTGTGAGCATCAGCCTCGGCCGCAGCCAGCCGGAGTCGGCCAAGAAGAGCGTGGGCAATTCCGTGGTGATGGCGCTCGTGAGCAGCGTCGTCCTGACGGCTGTCTACCTGCTCTTTTCTGAGACGATCATCGCGATGTTCGGCGGCACGGTGAACGAGGAGACGTTCGCGTGTGCCAAGGAATACTTCTTCTTCATCACGCTGGGCCTTCCGTTCTACATGTTCGGCCAGGCGATGAACCCGATCATCCGCGCGGACGGCGATCCGAAGTTCGCCATGGTGGCCACGCTGACGGGCGCGATCATCAACATCATCCTGGACCCCATCTTCATCTTCGTCTTCCGCTGGGGCATGATGGGCGCGGCGGTGGCGACTGTGCTCGGCCAGATGGCGACGGCTGCCCTCTCGGTGTGGTACCTGCTGCGCATGAAGGTCATCCGCCCTGCCGCGGGCGATTACAGGCCCAACGGCAAGATCTGCATGAGGACGCTGATGCTCGGCATGACGAGCTTCCTGTCCCAGATCAGCCTGGTGGCCGCCATGGCTGCGGTGAACAACATGCTGCGCAAGTACGGCGCGGTGGACCCGATCTTCTCGCAGGAGCAGTACGCGCAGATTCCGATGGCCGTCGTCGGCATCGTCATGAAGTTCTTCCAGATCGTCATCTCCATCGTCGTGGGCATGGCGGCGGGCTGCATTCCGATTGCCGGCTTCAACATGGGCGCAGGCCACAAGGATCGCGTGCGCGAGCTGTTCACCAAGCTGCTGGCAGCGGAAACGCTGGTGGGCCTGGTCGCGCTGATTCTGGTGGAGGTCTTCCCGCGCCAGTTGATCTCCATCTTCGGCGCGGCGAACGAGAGCGTGTATTATACGGAGTTTGCCGTCCGCGCGTTCCGCGTGTATCTGTGCATGGTGATCTTCGCCTGCGTGAACAAGGCGTGCTTCATCTTCCTGCAGGCGCTGGGCAAGGCAGCGGCCTCCACGGCCCTGTCCATGATCCGCGAGGTCGTCTTCGGCGTGGGCTTCGCGCTGCTGCTGCCCCGGTTCTTCGGGCTTGACGGCGTGCTCTATTCCATGCCGGTCTCCGACATCCTGACGTTCGTGATCGCAGCGCTCCTCATCCGCGGGACGTACAAGGAGCTTCGGGCGTAACGCGGGTTTCATCCGGTGCGGCTTGGATTCGCCAGACAGGCGTCCTGAGCAAAACGATATACAGCAAACAAGCAGGAGCGGCGTCCCATCCGGGCGCCGCTCCTGCTTGTTCGTTGCTTAGTTGTTCTGCTGCGCGATGTGCAGCGTGAAGGTGAAGGCGCTGCCCTCGCCCAGCACGCTGTCCACCTTCATCTCCTCGCCCAGATGCTTCATGATCTCGTAGGCGATGGCCAGGCCCAGGCCCGTGCCCTTGCCGCCGTGGGACTTGTCCGCCTTGTAGAAGCGGTCGAAGACGTGGGGCAGGTCCTCCGGGCTGATGCCGATGCCCGTGTCGCGCACGGTCACGCGGATCACGCCGCCGTCCACGACGGCGCTGAGGGTGACGGTGCCGCCCTCGTCGGAATACTTGAACGCGTTGTCCAGCAGCGCGATGAGCACCTGCTGGGTGCGGTCCGGATTGCCCAGCACGCTGGGCAGCGCGTCCGGCACGTCGTAGACAAACGTCTGCTGATAGTCCTCGGCATAGGCGGAGTACGTCTCGCGGATGATGCCCAGCAGCGGGCCGGGGGAGAAGACCGATTTGGTCAGCGAGGCCTTTCCGCTTTGCAGACGGGAGAGCTCGAGCATGTCGCTGACCAGGCGCGTGAGGCGCATGGTTTCGCGCAGGACGACGTCATAGGTCTGCTGGCGCTGCTCCTCGGTCCTGATGAGGCCGTCGCGCAGCGGCTCGATCAGCGCGCGCATGGCGGTCAGCGGGGTGCGCAGCTCGTGGGAGACGTTGGCGACATAGTCGCGGCGGGTCTGCTCCAGGCGCTCGGCGCTGGTCACGTCCGAGAGGATGCCGACGCAGCCGGTCAGCTGGCCGTCCGTGCGCGTGAGCGGCGAGACGGAGACATGCAGCGCCGTCTTGCCCTGCCAGAGGGTGCGGCGGGCGGATTCGCCGGTGGCGAGCGCCTCGTCAAAGACGGCCAGCACGTCCGGCGCGGCGTCGCGCAGGCCGGTTGTCCCCTCTGGCAGCCCCAGAAGGCTGCATACGGCCGGGTTGATGACGGTGGTCGCGCCCTGCTCGTCCAGCGCGATGACGCCCTCGGACAAGCCGTTGATGAGGCTTTGCAGGCGGTTGCGCTCCAGCTCCAGGGAGGAAATGGTGCTGCCCAGCTCCGAGCTCAGGAAGTTGAGCGCGCCGCCCAGCTCGCCGAACTCGTCCTTGCGCTGATCGTCCGCGCGGACGGTGAGGTCGCCGCCGGCCATGGTGAGCGCCACGGCGCGCATCTGCGCGACGGGGCGGGAGATGCGCGAGGCGAAGAAGAGCACCATCGGCAGCAGCAGCAGCGCGATGAGCAGCACGGAGAACGTGATGGTATCCGACAGCGCCTGCATGCCGCTCATGATTTCGGTCATGGACTGGGCCATGAACACCGCGCCGACGACCTCGCCGAAGAACGTGATGGGCACGGCGACGGCGACGATGCTGCCGGAGAGATCCTCCTCTGTGGCGGGCGCGCTCTGCTCGCTCTGGCCGGCGATGTCGCTGAGCACGCTGGAGGTGCGGCTGGTTCGCTCCGAGCCGGAGGCGTCCGACTCGGCGGTGGACAGGTCCTTCTGATCGCCGATGTGCGTGGCGACGTTGCCAGTGAGCACGGTGGGCAGCATGGCGGCCGCCAGGCTGGCGGGCAGACGGCCGACGCGCCGGCCATCGGACTGCTGGGTGCGGATGAGGGTGTCGCCATCGCTGTCCACGACCCAGACGGTTGCCTCCCACTGCGCGGTGCTGCGGCCGATGAGCGGAACGAGATAGGCGGTGGAGATTTCCCCGCGCAGCGTGCTTTCGATGTAGCTGGCGATGATCTGGCCCTTGGGAATCAGGTCGTCGATCTTGTTGCGCGCGAACAGCTGCGGGGAGATGGCGGTGTAGATGGCGACAACCAGCGTGGCAAAGAGCGCGACGGTGCCGTACACCAGCACCAGCGTCTTTTTGAAGAAGCCGCTGTGTCTCATGCTTCCGCCTCAAACTTGTAGCCCACGCCGTAGACGGTGATGATGTCCCAGTCCTTGCCCATCTCCTCGCAGGCGAGCTTCTGGCGCAGGCGCTTGATGTGGGTATCGACGGTGCGGGTATCGCCGAAGAAATCGTAGCCCCAGATGCGCGAGAGAATCTGCTCGCGATCGAATACGCGGCCCGGATGGGAGGCGAGCAGATACAGAAGCTCCACCTCGCGCGGGGTGCAGGCGATGCTCTGGCCGCCGAGGCGGACGCTGTAACGCTCGGGCTGGATCTCCAGCGTGCCGTAGCGCAGCGTGGTCAGCTGCTCCTCCTGCGGCGCGCCCGCGACTGCGTTTGTGCGGCGCAGCACGGCCTTGATGCGGGAGACGACCTCGCGCGGGGAGAAGGGCTTGACGATGTAGTCGTCCGCGCCCATCTCCAGGCCCAGGATGCGGTCGATCTCCTCGCCGCGGGCGGTGAGCATGATGATGGGCAGCGGGCTCTCCCGGCGCACGCTCTGGCAGACCTCCATGCCCGTCATGCCGGGCATCATCTGATCCAGAAGCATGAGGTCATAGTGCTCCTTGCGGGTCATCTCCAGCGCGGTCTTGCCGTCGTAGGCGGAGTCGTGCTCGAAGTCCTCGTTGTCCAGATACAGGGAAAGCGACTGATGGACGATCGGGTCGTCGTCGCAGATGAGAATCTTGGGATGCTTGTTCATGGCGGATCACCTCTATCATCCATGATAGCCGCCGGATGTGGCGGCACTGTGAAGGCAGAATGATATTTCTATCATATTTATGGCCAAACTCTGCATGTGACCGCGAAGCGAAGAAGGGGTTCGGGGACCATGTCCCCGAGCGGGTCTCAGGGCGGCAGCCCGAATCGTTTCCCGTTTACACCAGGGGGAACAGGGAAAGGCGGATCGGCGAGGCGGCGTAGGGCACGAGGGTCACGTCGATGCGCTCGCCCTGCTCGCTGACGGTGATGGGCGGCTGATCGCAGCTCTCGCCGCGCATGCCCCAGTTCGGCACGGTCATGCCCGTGGCGTGCAGCACGACGCCGTCCTCCGTTTCCTCGGCAGAAAGCTCGGCGTCCCGGCACAGCGCCACGCCAAAGCCCTCGCGGGCGGCAAGGCTGACCACGCCGTCCGCGCCGGTGCTCTGGTCATAGGCCGGCACACAGGCAAAGCGCAGCGGGCCGCGGGCGACGCTCACCGCCTGATGGAAGCCGGGCAGCAGCTCGGCGGTCATCGGCAGGGTGAGCAGCAGCTCGTCGCCGTCGTTCCACTGGCGGTTGATGGTGAGGATCGTGCCGGCCTGCGCCGGGATGATCTCGCCCTCGATCGCGGCGGTCGCGCCCTTGGCCCAGGCCGGGATGCGCAGATGCAGCGGGAACGCGGCGCTCTGGCTCAGGCCCACCGTGATGCGGACGCTGCCGCTCATGGGATAGCGGCTCTCGACGTTCAGGCGAACCGCGGCGCCCGCGAGGCGGTAGCGCACCTGGCAGGGGGCATAGCTGGCGGCGCAGAGGCCGTCGTCGCGGGAGAGCAGCCACTGGCTGGCGGCGTAGCGCGGCCACGCGGCGAGCAGCGCGCAGAGCGTGCCGCTGTCCTCCAGGGAGAAGAGATTGGCCGTGTCGCCCGAGAGCGGGAAGCGCGCGCCGCGGGAGACGCGAACCTGGTTGGCCTGCTGGATGGGCTGCACGCTGCGCAGGTCCGGCGCGAACGCGGCGGCGACGCCGTTGTACATGAGCGCATCGAGCTGGTCGGCGGCGTGCTCGCCGCCGGGGCAGGAGAGCAGCAGCTCCAGCGACGCGGCCAGCTCGCACAGGGACGCGGCTGTCACGCCGCGGCTGGGATGCGCGCCCGCCAGCAGCGGATCGCCGGTGACGCCGCCGCAGACCGCGCCGTGCGACTTGTTCATGCGGGCCAAGCCCTTCTCCGGCGCGGCCAGGTGCTTGCCCGAGCCGGTGAGCACGGCGCACAGGGCGCTGGCGCGCAGGCCCTCGCAGAGGTTGGCGGCGTTGGCGGTGCGCAGCAGATGATGCGCGTAGCCGTCGTCCTTCTCCTCGCGCAGGGCGCGGCGCAGCTCAGCGTCGTCCAGCGAGCGGGAGATGGGCGTGCGGTACGGGAACGCGCTGAAGATCGAGGTGTAGTCCGCACCCTGGGACACGAGCGCGGTCAGCACGGAGAGGATCGCCTTCTGCCCGGTCACGTTGTACAGGAAGACGCCGGCCTCCATGGTGTCGCTGGCGTGCATGGCCTCGTCGGCGGAGAGCGGCGTCTCCTCCAGCGCGTCCCTCAGGAACTTCATGTAGCGCAGCATGAAGGTGAGCATGCGCTTGTCGCCGGTCATGGAATACGCCGTAGTGAGCGCGCGCAGCATGCGGCCGCGGGCGGCAAAGGATTCGTCCTCCGCGCCGAAGCTGCCGTCCTCGCGCTGGCCGGAAAGCACAGCGTCGCAAAGGCGCAGGCTGGCGCGGCGCAGCTCCTCGTCGCCCAGCAGCGCGCTGGTCAGCAGCGCGCCCTCCAGCACATTGGCCGCGTCCATGCCGGAGGCCAGATCGCCGCCGAACCAGGCGCTTCCTGCGCCGGTGTGCGGAAAGAGGGATTCGCAGCGGGAGAGCAGGCCGGAGCGCAGGGCGATCAGGCGGTCGCGCATCTCGCCACGGGCGGTAATCGCGCCGGCGGGCAGGGGAGCGAAGCGGCTGGGCGCCAGCGGCGCGCGGGCAAAGAAGGTACGGGTGAGCATCGGGATATCTCCTCCTTGTATGGGTGCTGTCAAAGGGACAGGGGTATATCAGAATCTTCCATCGTGTATAGTTTACAACGCGGCAGGAATCGCGTCAATAAAAGAGTTGAAAACGCGTGCAAAATGGAGTACAATCAAATTATCAAAATTATATTGGGAAGAGGTGTCCGTTTTATGCCCGGTCAAACGAAGAAAGCCCCGCAGAAGCTGAGGATTTTCGAGCTCGATCCGAGCCTTCAGGCATATGAAGGCGACATTAACGACCGCGTTAGCCGATATAAAGCCAGAAAGAAAGCGCTGCTTGGCAAGGGACAGACCCTGTCCGATTTCGCCAGCGGATATCTGTATTACGGACTGCACAAGGTCAAGGGCGGCTGGGTGTACCGCGAGTGGGCGCCGGCCGCGAAGGAGATGCACCTGATCGGCGATTTCAACGGCTGGGACCGCACGGCGCATCCGATGACGCCAGTGGGCGACGGCAACTGGGAGGTGCAGATCAAGGGCGCGAACACCATCAAGCATCTCTCCCGCTACAAGGTGGCCGTGACCCATCAGGACGGCGTGACCGAGGACCGCATCCCGCTCTATGCCCGCTATGTCAAGCAGGACAAGGAGAGCAAGGGCTTCAACGCCGTGGTCTGGAGCCCGCGCAAGACGTTCGTGTGGACGGACGAGAAGTTCAAGCCCGCCAAGAATATTCCGCCCATCATCTACGAATCCCACGTCGGCATGGCGACGGAAGAGGAGCGCATCGGCACCTATCTGGAGTTCATGAGGGATATCCTGCCGCGCATCAAGGCGGACGGCTACAACACCGTGCAGCTGATGGCGATCATGGAGCATCCGTATTACGCGAGCTTCGGCTACCAGGTCAGCAACTTCTTCGCCGCGTCCTCCTGGTACGGCACGCCGGACGAGCTCAAGGCGCTGATCAACGAGGCGCACCGCCTCGGCCTGACCGTGCTGCTGGATCTGGTGCACTCCCACGCCGTCAAGAACACCGCCGAGGGCATCAACGGCTTCGACGGCACGACGTATCAGTTCTTCCACGCGGGCGGGAAGGGCGATCACCCGGCCTGGGGCAGCAAGTGCTTCGATTACAGCCGCACGGGCGTGCTGCATTTCCTGCTCTCCAACGTCAAGTTCTGGATGGACGAATATCACTTTGACGGCTTCCGCTTCGACGGCGTGACCAGCATGCTCTATCTGGATCACGGCCTGGGCACCGCCTTCTCCAGCAACGCGCAGTACTTCTCCATGAACACCGACGTGGACGCGGTGACCTACCTGATGCTGGCCAGCGACCTGATTCACAGCTTCAAGAAGGGCGCTGTCGCCATCGCGGAGGACATGAGCGCGATGCCGGGCATGTGCCTGCCGATCAAGGACGGCGGCATCGGCTTTGACTACCGCCTGTCCATGGGCTTGCCGGACTTCTTCATCAAGACGATCAAGGAGAAGCAGGACGGCCATTGGGAGATCAGCAAGATGTACTGGGAGCTGATCGCCCGCCGCAATCAGGAGAAGGTCATCGGCTACGCGGAATCGCACGACCAGGCGCTGGTGGGCGACAAGACCATCATGTTCCGCCTAGCGGACAAGGAAATGTACACTGGCATGGACCGCGCGAGTCAGAGCATGATTCTCGACCGCGCCGTCGCGCTGCACAAGATGATCCGCCTGGTGACCATCGGCGCGGGCGGCGAGGGCTACCTCAACTTCATGGGCAACGAGTTCGGCCATCCGGAGTGGATCGACTTCCCGCGCGAGGGCAACGGCTGGAGCTTCAAGTATGCCCGCCGCCAGTGGAGCCTCGCGGAGAACGGCTTCCTGCGCTATGAGCTGCTGGGCAACTTCGACAAGGCGATGATCAAGCTGGTCAAGGACTACAACGTGATGGGCGCCGGCATGGCCAACTGCCTGCGTCAGCACGAGAGCGACCAGCTGCTCGCCTTTGAGCGCGGCGGCTGCATCTTCCTGTTCAACTTCCACCCGACCAATTCCCAGCCGGGCATGTTCGTGAACGCGCCGGAGCATGGCGATTACAAGGTGATCCTCTCCTCCGACGACAAGCAGTTCGGCGGCTTTGAGCGCATCGACAAGGAGACGGTCTACCACACCTGGTCGCACGATCCGCAGCTGGGCGACGGCTTCTCCATCTATCTGCCGGCGCGCACGGCGGTGGTGCTGCAGAAGGTGGAGCGCATCAAGGCGGAGAAGCCCGCGGCGAGGAAGACCGCGAAAAAGGCCGAAAAGGTCGAAGAAAAGTAACTGGAGAACCGACATTGATGAATCGATTGAACAACAAAAGGGCGTTGCTTGCGATTGCGCTGCTGGCGCTGGTGCTGGTGCTGGTCACGGGCGAAGAATCCAAGGCACAGACGGCGTACGAGCCGATCCCGATCGAGGCGGAAGCGGGCCGTGCGCCCAAGGCAGAGTGCTATCTGCCGGACATGGGCGGCTATGAGGACGGCAGCCTGAGCGTGAAGATCGAGACGATGCGCGAGTACGAGACGAACATCCTGGTTGCGCGCGTCAAGATTGCCGATCCTTCGCAGCTGCGCACGGCGATGGCGGCCCGCTACGGCACCACCACCACGGTGCTGCCGGACAGGCTTGCCCAGCGCGCGAACGCCGTGCTGGCGATCAACGGCGACTTCTTCAACTTCAACTCCACCGGCTACCTCGTGCGCCAGGGCAAGCTCTACCGCGACAAGACGAACGAGGGCCTCGATGTGCTGATCATCGACGAGAATGCGGACTTCCACATCCTCATCGACCCGACCCCGGAGCAGACGCACGGCTTTGAGGGCACGATCGTCAATTCGTTCAACTTCGGTCCGGCGCTGGTCAAGGACGGCGAGATCGTCCATACGACCAAGTGGCTGGGTGTGGGCCCGGAGAAGGAGACGCAGCGCATGGGCATCGGCCAGATGGGCCCGCTGGAGTACATCTGCGTGGCGACCGAGGGCCCGGAGCAGAAGGGCAGCGACGGCCTGACGATCCCGGAGTTTGCGCAGCTGATGAAGGATCTGGGCGCCATTCAGGCGTACAACCTGGACGGCGGCGGATCGAGCGCCATGATGCTGGGCGGCGAGAAGATCAACGCGCGCGCCACCCGGAAAATGCGTTCGATCTGCGATATCCTGTATTTTTCGACGCTGGAACAATAAGCTCGCGAGTACCCGCCTCATCAGGCGGGTATTCTTGCAGCATGGGATGGAAAAGGTACAGCGGGCACGGAACTGCTGGATACTGCAAGGCTGTCCGGAGGTGGGCGCGCGCATGGCGCGCTTTTGGAGAAAAGAGGAATGACATGAAGACGGTACTGCTGCTGGGCGATCTCACAGGCCGCAGCCGCGTGGCGCTGCGGATGCTCTGCACCGTGCTGGAGGCGCGCGGGCACGAGGTGCTGATGCTGCCGACGGCGCTGATTTCCAACACGCTGAACCTGGGCAGGCACGCCGCGCTGGATACGACGGGCTATCTCCTGGAGAGCCTTGCCGTGTGGGAGTCGCTGGGGCTGACGATGGATCTGGCGTACATCGGCTACATCACGGGCATGGAGCAGGCACAGAAGCTGGCCGACGCGGCGGACAGGCTGCGCGCCAAAGGCGTGCCGGTGGTGCTCGATCCGATCCTGGGCGACGGCGGAAGAAAGTACAATTCCGTCAGCGAAGGCCAGGTGAAGGGCATGAGGCTGCTGATGCATCACGCCGATCTGATTACGCCGAACCTGACGGAGGCATGCCTGCTGGCGGGCGAGGCCTACCGCGAGGACGGCGGCGAGGCGCTGGCGCAGCGGCTGGCTGAGAGCGGCTGCGGCGTGCTGGTGACCAGCGCGAGGGCGGCGGACGGCGGCGACGCGGTCATCGGCTGTACCGGGGGCAGGACGTTTGCCCTCCCGTTTGAGCGCGTGCCGGGGCATCGTTGGGGCACCGGCGATCTGTTCACCGGCCTGCTGATGGACGGCCTGCTGGCGGGCAGGACGGCCTGCGAGGCGGCGCGCGAGGCGAGCGCCGGCGTGGCCAGACAGCTGCGCGGCGAGGAGGAGAGCGTGCTGCCGCAGCCCTGATGCGCGCATAATTCCTACTGACTCCGTAGAAAATAATCCAAATCCTATTGACGGGGTATGAATTCGGTGATATACTGTCACCTGTGACAAAAAACGACAGGAGGAACGCGCCATGATGATCTCCACAAAAGGCCGGTACGCGCTGCGGATCATGGTCGATCTGGCGCAGCACGACGGGGAAGAGCCCGTCAGCGTGCGCGCGATCGCCCAGCGGCAGGACATCTCCGGCAAGTACATGGAGCAGATCATCAGCGTGCTCACCCGCGCGGGCCTGCTGCGCAGCGTGCGCGGCGCGCAGGGCGGCTATCATCTGGCCTACGCGCCCGGGGAGATCACCGTCGGCATGATCCTGCGGGCGACGGAGGGCGACTTGGCCCCGGCGGAATGCGTGCTCGACGGCGCGCAGCACTGCGACAGGCGCGGCGCATGTCCGTCCCGCGCGGTGTTTTCCAAGGTGTACAGCGCGATCAACGAGGTCATCGACGGCGTGACGCTGCTGGAGCTGATGCCGGAGAACAGCGCCTCCGAATGCGGGACCGTCTGATTCATATCGCAATCTCAATTTGGGAAGAGAGGATTTTCTCATGATTTATATGGATAATGCCGCGACCACGCGGATGAGCGAGCGCGCCTTCGAGGCGATGCGCCCGTTCTTCATGGAGCAGTACGCCAATGCGGCGGGCACCTATTCCTTTGCCAACGCGAGCAAGGAGGCGGTGGAGACTGCGCGCAAGCAAATCGCCCGGGTCATCGGCGCAAAGCCTGCCGAGATCTTCTTCACCTGCGGCGGCACCGAGAGCGACAACTGGGCGCTCAAGGGCGTGGCCCAGGCGTATGCGGCCAAGGGCAAGCACATCATCATCTCTGCCATCGAGCATCACGCGATCCTGCACAGCGCGCAGGCGCTTGAAAAGCAGGGCTGGGACGTGACCGTGATGCCGGTGGACGAGACGGGCAGGGTTTCCGCCGAGGCCATCGAGGCGGCGATCCGTCCGGACACCGTGCTCGTCTCCATCATGGCGGCGAACAACGAGATCGGCACCGTTGAACCGCTTGCGGCCATCGGCGAAGTCTGCAAGAAGCACGGCGTGCTCTTCCATACCGACGCGGTGCAGGCGTTCGCGCACATCCCGCTGAACGTGGACGAGATGCACATCGACCTGCTCAGCGCCAGCGGCCACAAGTTCCACGGCCCGAAGGGCGTCGGCTTTCTGTATGTGCGCAAGGGCGTGAAGCTCACGCCGTTCATGGACGGCGGCGCGCAGGAGAAGAAGCGCCGCGCGGGCACGACCAACGTGGCCGGCATCGTGGGCATGGGCGCGGCGGCGGAGGAGGCCGCGGAGAACATGGAGGCCACCATGGCGAAGGTTTCCGCGATCCGCGACCACATGATCGCGCGCATCGAGAAGGAGATTCCGTACTGCCGCCTCAACGGCCACCGCACCGAGCGCCTGCCGGGCAACGTCAACTTCTGCTTCCGCTTCATCGAGGGCGAGGGCATGCTGATGCTGCTGGACGCGAACGGCATCTGCGCCTCCAGCGGCAGCGCCTGCACGAGCGGCTCGCTGGACCCGTCCCATGTGCTGCTGGCCATCGGTCTGCCGCACGAGATCGCGCACGGCTCCCTGCGCATGACCCTCAGCGAGGCGACGACGATGGAGGAGGCCGACAAGGCGGTCGATGCGCTGCTCACGATCATCCCGAGGCTGCGCAGCATGTCGCCGCTGTACGAGGACTTCGTCCGTCAGCAGGCTTAATTCTGTCTAAACTGCGGTATATGCCGCGAAGCGATAAAGGGAGTCTGATGGACAATGTCCCTCAGGCAGGTCTGGGCGGCAGCCCAGCGTCTCCCATACTATGAGAACCCGTAACGGAGGCTAGCTGTTATGTATACCGAAAAAGTGATGGATCATTTCATGCACCCGCGCAATGTCGGCGAGATCGAGAACGCCAGCGGCGTGGGCACGGTGGGCAACGCCAAGTGCGGCGACATCATGCGCATCTATCTGGACATCGACGAGAACCAGGTCGTGCGCGACGCGAAGTTCAAGACCTTCGGCTGCGGCGCGGCGATCGCGACCAGCTCCATGGCGACCGAGCTGATCATCGGCAAGACCGTGCAGGACGCGCTCAAGGTCACCAACAAGGCGGTCATGGAGGCGCTGGACGGCCTGCCGCCGGTCAAGGTGCACTGCTCCCTGCTGGCCGAGCAGGCGGTGAACGCTGCGCTGTGGGACTACGCCAAGAAGAACAACCTCACCATCGAGGGCCTCAAGCCGCCGGTTGACGACGTGGACGAGCTTGAGGAGGAAGAGGAAGAGTAATTCTTTTCCTGCCAGGCAGCGTTGGTCAGCGCGAAGCGAAGAAGGGGTCTGGGGATGAAATCCCCAGGCAGGTTTGGGCGGCAGCCCAACGTCTCCATGAATTGAATCAACAAAAGAGGTTGCCTCCTCCAGCAGCGGATGCTGGAAGAGACAACCTCTTTGAATTGAGTTATACTAATTCTTATTAAAATGACTTAATCCGCGCACCATCTTTTCCGCTCTGACTTTGCCTCGTTCCGTTCAACGTACTTCCAGTACGCCTCACTTCACTCGGCTTTGTCAGAGCGAAAAATCTAATGCGCTCTGTTAAGCATTTTAATTGCGAATTAGTATTAAACTTCCTTGTTCGTGGTCTTGAGCACGACGTCGTGCGCGCCGCCCTCGACGATGGAGACGGCGGAGACGAGCGTCAGGCGGGCCTTCTTCTGCAGCTCCGGAATGGAGAGCGCGCCGCAGTTGCACATGGTGGAGCGAACCTTCGCCAGCGTGATGTGCACGTTGTCGGAGAGCTTGCCGGCGTAGGTGACGTAGGAGTCCACGCCCTCCTCGAACTTGAGCTTCTTGTCGCCGCCCAGGTCGTAGCGCTGCCAGTTGCGCGCGCGGTTGGAGCCCTCGCCCCAGTACTCCTTCATCAGCGTGCCGTTGACGTTGACCTTTGCGGACGGGCTCTCGTCAAAGCGGGCGAAGTAGCGGCCCAGCATCACGAAGTCCGCGCCCATGGCCAGCGCCAGGGTCAGATGATGATCGTGGACGATGCCGCCGTCGGAGCAGACCGGGACGTAGATGCCGGTCTCCTCAAAGTACTCGTCGCGGGCCTTGCAGACCTCGATGAGCGCGGTCGCCTGGCCGCGGCCGATGCCCTTGGTCTCGCGGGTGATGCAGATGGAGCCGCCGCCGATGCCGACCTTGATGAAGTCCGCGCCGCAGTCGGCCAGGAAGCGGAAGCCCTCGCGGTCAACGACGTTGCCCGCGCCGATCTTCACGCTCTCGCCGTAATTCTCGCGAACCCAGGCGATGGTGCGCTTCTGCCACTCGGAGAAGCCCTCGGAGGAGTCGATGCACAGCACGTCCACGCCGGCGTCGAGCAGCGCCGGAACGCGCTCGGCGTAGTCGCGCGTGTTGATGCCCGCGCCGACGACATAGCGCTTGTGGCTGTCCAGCAGCTCCATCGGGTTCTTCTTGTGGGAATCGTAGTCCTTGCGGAAGACGAAGGAGGAGAGGCGGCCGTCCTTGGTGACGATGGGCAGGGAGTTCAGCTTGTGATCCCAGATGATGTCGTTGGCTTCCTTCAGGGTGATGCCCTCCGGCGCGGTGATGAGCTTGTCCAGCGGGGTCATGAAGGAGGAGACGAGCGCGGAGGGGTCCATGCGGCTGACGCGGTAGTCGCGGCTGGTGACGATGCCCAGCAGCTTGCCGTTGGCGGTGCCGTCCTCGGTGACGGCGACGGTGGAGTGACCGGTCTTTTCCTTCAGCGCGAGGATGTCCGCGAGGGTCTGATCCGGGCGGATGTTGGAGTTGCTGGTCACAAAGCCCGCCTTGTAGCCCTTGACGGCGGCGACCATCGCGGCCTCGTCCTCGATGCTCTGGGAGCCGTAGATGAAGGAGACGCCGCCCTCCTGCGCCAGCGCGATGGCCAGATCCTTGCCGGAGACGGCCTGCATGATCGCGGAGACCATCGGGATCTTCATGGTGATGGCGGACTGTTCGCCCTTCCGGAAGCGGACGAGCGGGGTTTCCAGATTCACGTTATCCGGGATGCACTCCGCGGAGGAATAGCCCGGTACGAGCAGGTACTCGTTGAACGTATGGGACGGTTCAGAGAAATAGTAAGCCATGACAATCCTTCCTCTCTCTCTTCTGTCTTTATCCTGTATGGTGAATGGTTTAATGTGGCCGATTATACCACGGTTTGATTCTGCTGACAACCCCGTATTTTCTTCAAATACGGGGTTATATTATCCTATTGACTCGCCAAACCCAACGCAACCTCCGGCCCCGAATGAAAGGATGATATGCATTCAGACCCGGTGGGAGCATGGGCCAGCGGAACGCCGGCAGTTAATGATGGAACAGACGCATGCCCGTGAAGGCCATGACCATGCCGCGCTTGTTGCACTCGTCGATCACCGCGTCGTCGCGGATGGAGCCGCCCGGCTCGGCGATGTACTTCACGCCGGACTTCGCCGCGCGCTTGATGTTGTCGGAGAAGGGGAAGAACGCGTCAGAGCCGAGCGCGACGTTCGCCTGCGCGGCCAGGAAGGCCTCCTTCTCCTCAGCCGTCAGCGGAGCGGGCTGCTCCGTGAAGTAGTTCTCCCAGATGCCCTCGGCGCAGACGTCCTCCTCGTTGCCGTTGATGTAGCTGTCGATCACGTTGTCGCGGTCGGCGCGGCCCATGCCCGGACGGAACGGCAGCGCGAGCGTCTTGGGATGCTGGCGCAGGAACCAGGTGTCCGCCTTGGTGCCCGCCAGACGGGTGCAGTGGATGCGGGACTGCTGGCCCGCGCCCACGCCGATGGCCTGTCCGTCGTAGGCATAGCAGACGGAGTTGGACTGCGTGTACTTGAGGGTGATCAGCGCGACGATCAGGTCGATCTTCGCCTCCTGCGGGAGCTCCTTGTTCTCGGTGACGATGTTGGAGAGCAGCGCCTCGTCGATCTTGAAGTTGTTGCGGCCCTGCTCGAAGGTCACGCCGAAGACCTGCTTGGTCTCCTGCGCAGCCGGGACGTAGCTTTCGTCGATGGCGACGATGTTGTAGGCGCCCTTGCGCTTCTTCTTGAGGATTTCCAGCGCCTCCGGCTCATAGCCCGGGGCGATCACGCCGTCGCTGACCTCGCGGGCGATCAGCTTCGCGGTGGTCACGTCGCACACGTCGGAGAGCGCGACCCAGTCGCCGAAGGAGCACATGCGGTCCGTGCCGCGGGCGCGGGCATAGGCGCAGGCCAGCGGGGACGCATCAAGGCCGGGCACATCGTCCACAAAGCAGGCCTTCTTGAGGTCCTCCGGCAGCACGCGGCCGATGGCGGCGGAGGTGGGGGAGACGTGCTTGAAGGAGGTCACGGCGCACAGGCCGGTCGCCTCCTTGAGCTCCTTGACCAGCTGCCAGGAGTTGAGCGCGTCCAGGAAGTTGATGTAGCCCGGACGGCCGTTGAGGATGGTGATGGGCAGGTCGCTGCCGTCCTGCATATAGATTTTGGCCGGCTTCTGATTCGGATTGCAGCCGTACTTCAGTTCAAACTCTTTCATCGTCTTATCTCCTTCTGTTCAGCAACAGCGGTTCACTGGGATATGCAGGCGGATGAAATCCGCCTTGTATAGCTGCTTCAAACAGCCGCGAAGCGAAGAAGGGGTCTGGGGACAATGTCCCCAGATGGGTTTGGGCGATAGCCCAATCGTTCCCCTTTATTTGTTCTTGTTGACCATGCGGCTCTGGGTCTCGCCGGTTTCAAGGTCGGTGTAGCGGACGTACAGGGAGATTTTGTTCTCCGCATCCAGCGCGTTCCACAGGCCCGTGGTGAACGCGTCGATGTCGTCGTCCATCGCGACGCGCTCCGGCTCGCCCTGGAAGGTCGGGATCGGGTTGCCGTCGCAGACGTAGGTGTGGAGGAAGTGGCCGAGGCCCGCGCAGGCGCCGTAGGAGAAGGTGTAGCGGTTGCAGAAGGTGCCCTGCGCGTCGCCGGACTTGAGGATGCTCATCTCGTAGGTGAAGTCATTGTCCGCAAAGGTGAGCATGCCGCTGATGCGCGGGGTGAGGTTCGGCGCGTCCGGCTCAAACTCGCGGCTGGTGAGCGCCTGGGAGAAGCTCTTGCCCGCGGCGAGGCCGTCGTAGATGGTGTCGGTCTGGTTGCCGTTGGTGACGATCAGGTTGTTTCCGTAGCTGCGCACGGCGGCGTAGATGATGAGGGACGGGTCCTCGACCTTGGAGGCGTCAAATGGCTCGGTGAAGATCTCGCCATTTTTCTCGGTGAAGATGCGGTTGCGGCTGTTGGCGCTGCGGCCCATGATGAAGTACGCGATGGCGGCCTTTTTGCCGTCCGGCGTCTTGCCGATGACGATGCCGCGGCCCGGATAGCGGTTGCCCTCAAGGCGCTCGGAAAGGGTCTTGATCTCGTAGATGTTCATCTTATCTGCTCCTCCTGATTTCTTCGGACACCAGCTCGACGGCCTGCGGAAGCAGCTTCCACTCGGCCTGCTCCATCACGCGGCGCTGAAGGATTTCCGGCGTATCGCCGTCCTTCACCTCCACGGCCTTCTGCAGGATGATCTCGCCGCCGTCGGGAATCTCGTTGACAAAGTGGACGGTCGCGCCGGTCAGCTTCACGCCGCGCTCGAGCGCGGCCTCGTGCACGCGCAGACCGTAGAAGCCCTCGCCGCAGAACGCGGGGATGAGGGAGGGATGGATGTTGAGGATGCGGCGCGGGTAGCGGCGGGTGAAGTCCTCGCTGAGGATCGTCAGGAAGCCCGCGAGGACGATCAGGTCGATCTGGTATTCCTCGAGCGCTGCGCGGAGCTTTTCCTCAAACGCCTCCTGCGTGCTGCCCTTTTTGGCGATCACGATGGAGGGAATACCGGCCTGATAGGCGCGCTCCAGCGCGTACACGTCCGGGCGGGAGGAGACCACCAGCGCGATCTCGCCAGCCTGCAGGTTCGCGTCGATCAGCGCCTGCAGGTTGGTGCCGCCGCCGGACACGAGAACGGCAATTCGGGTCTTCATTCGAGAACCACCTTTTCCTCGCCGGCGATGATGTCGCCCATGACGTACGCGTCCACGCCGTTGTCCCTCAGGATCTGCAGCGCGGTTTCCACCTGCGCGGCGGGCACCACGACGCTCATGCCCACGCCCATGTTGTAGGTATTGAACATGTCGCGCTCGGGGATATTGCCCCAGCTGGCGATCAGATCGAAGATCGGCAGGACCTTCACGGCGCGCTTGTCGATGCGGGCGCACAGGCCGTCCGGGATGGAGCGCGGGATATTCTCGTAGAAGCCGCCGCCGGTGATGTGGCTGATGCCCTTGACGTCAACCTGCTCAAGCAGCGCCAGAACGGGCTTCACATAGATCTTGGTCGGGGTCAGCAGGGTTTCGGCGATGGTCTTGCCGCCCAGCTCCTCGCGCGGGACGTAGAGCTCGGGGTTGTTGTTGTCGATGTCAAAGACCTTGCGGCACAGGGAGAAGCCGTTGCTGTGAATGCCGGTGGAGGGCAGCGCGATGACCACGTCGCCCGCCTCCATGCGGTCCTTGTTAAGAATCTTCTTCCTGTCCACGATGCCCACGGCGAAGCCGGCCAGGTCGTAGTCCTCCTTGGGCATCATGCCCGGATGCTCGGCGGTCTCGCCGCCGATGAGCGCGCTGCCCGCCTGCACGCAGCCCTCGGCCACGCCGGCGACGATCTGCGCGATCTTCTCCGGCACGTTCTTGCCGCAGGCGATGTAATCGAGGAAGAACAGCGGCTTCGCGCCCACGCAGATGATGTCGTTGACGCACATGGCCACCGCGTCGATGCCGATGGTGTCGTGCTTGTCCATCAGGATGGCCAGCTTGACCTTGGTGCCGCAGCCGTCGGTGCCGGAGACCAGCACCGGCTCCTCCATGCCCGCGATGGGCAGGCCGAAGCAGCCGCCAAAGCCGCCCACGTCGTCCAGGCAGCCCTCGTTGCGGGTGCGGGCGACGTGCTTTTTCATCAGTTCCACCGCGCGGTAGCCCGCGGTGATGTCCACGCCGGCGGCGGCGTAGGATTCGGAGCGCGAAATCTCTTTGGCCATAAGGCTAGTCCTCACTTTCATATTCTTCTGGCGTTTGAGGGGATTCCCCGTCAGGTCACGCTTCGCTCCCTGACTGCTTTTCTTCTGATCGCTTCGCGATAGGGAACGTTGGGCTGCCGACCCGGGGAACTCGCATAGTCGCGCCCTTTGGCGCTCCTTGCGATTCCCGACGCTTCGCCTGCCTGTTTCCGCCACTGGCGGCGGCAGGCTACGGTCCCTAAACCTGCTTGGGGATTTCATCCCCAAACCCCTTCTTCGCTTCGCGCGCGTAGCCGCAGCCTGCCGGTCAGCCCTTGCCGTTCCAGCAGTAGGTGCAGACCTTGCAGGGCTCCAGGCCGATGGCCTCGTAGATGCCCTCCAGGGACTGATACTCCAGCGATGCGAAGTGCAGCTTCTGGCAGATGGCGTCGCGCATCCTGCGGCCGCGCTCGCTGTCGCCGTCGCAGTACTCGTCCAGGTGCTCAAAGCCCTCCTCGCCCTCCAGCTCCATGATGATGGCGCGCGCCAGCAGGTCCATGGGGGAGGTGGAGCGGGAGAAGTTGAGGTACTTGCAGCTGTACAGGATCGGCGGGCAGGCGGAGCGGATGTGCACTTCCTTCGCGCCGTTCTCGTAGAGGAACTCGACCGTCTCGCGCAGCTGCGTGCCGCGCACGATGCTGTCGTCCACGAACAGCAGCTTCTTGTCCTGGATCAGCTCGTGCACCGGAATCTGCTTCATCTTGGCGACCATGTTGCGCTCGCGCTGGGTGGCCGGCATGAAGCTGCGCGGCCAGGTCGGCGTGTACTTGATGAACGGGCGCGCAAACGGGATGCCGCAGGCGTTGGCGTAGCCGATGGCGTGCGGCGTGCCGGAATCCGGAACGCCGGCGACGTAGTCGATGTCCTGCGCGAGGCCCTTCTCCTTGTCGTTCTTGGCCATGATCTCGCCGTTGCGGCAGCGCATGACCTCGACGTTGCGGCCCTCGTAGCTGGAGGTCGGATAGCCGTAATAGGACCACAGGAACGCGCAGATCTTCATCTCCTGGCCCGGCTCCTGCAGCACGGTGATCGTTTCCGGGGTGATCTCCACGACCTCGCCCGGGCCGAGCTCGCGCACAGCCTCGTAGCCCAGCTTCATGCCCGCGAAGGACTCAAAGCTCACGCAGTGGCCGTCCTCGTCGCGGCCGATGGACACCGGAAGGCGGCCCATGCGGTCGCGCGCGGCGATCAGGCGGCCGTTGTCGCGCAGGATCAGGATGGACGCGGTACCGTCGATGACGCTCTGCGCGAAGCGGATGCCCTCCACAAAGCTGCTCTTCTGGTTGATGAGCGCCGCGATGAGCTCGTTGCTGTTCACGCGCCCGCCGGTCATCGCGTCGAAGTGGCCGCCGCTGAAGGAAAGGAACTGATCGATCAGCGCTTCCGCATTGTTGATGACGCCGATGGTGGCGATGGCGTAGGTGCCCAGGCTGGAGCGGATGAGCAGCGGCTGCGGATCGCTGTCGGAGATGCAGCCGATGGCCGCGTTGCCGGTCATCTCGTCGAGAATGTGCTCGAACTTCGTGCGGAAGGGAGAGTTCTCGATGTTGTGGATCTCGCGCTGCAGGCCGATTTCGGGATCATAGGCGGCCATGCCGCCGCGGCGCGTGCCCAGGTGGGAGTGGTAGTCGGTGCCGAAAAAGACGTCCAGAATACAGTTCCTGCGGGATGTGACCCCGAAAAAACCGCCCATACGGTTGTCCTCCTGTTCAGGTAAAGAGTAGGAAACCGGGGCAGATTGCAAACCTGTCCCGGGATCGGATGGAATTAGGCGAAGAAGAGCTTGGAGAGGGTCATCGGATCGATGTACTGGCCGTCCTTGTAGACGCGCATGTTGCCGGAGGCGATCTCGTCGATGAGGATCACCTTGCCGTTGGCGTCGTAGCCGTATTCGAACTTGATGTCGTAGAGGACGAGGCCCTTCTCCTTCAGGTCGTCAGCGACAATCTGCGTGATCTTCTGGGTCATCTCGCGGATGGTGTCGTACTGCTCGCCGGACATCACGCCCAGCGTGATGAGGCCGTCGCGGGTGACGAGCGGATCGCCCAGCGCGTCGTTCTTGAAGGTCATCTCGACATAGGCGGGCAGATCGGCGCCCTCTTCGACGTAGTCCTTGTAGCGGCGGTAGAAGGAGCCCACGGCCTTGTGGCGGCAGATGACCTCCAGGCCCTTGCCGAACGGCTTGCACGGCACGACCTCCATGGTGGTGTTCGTGAGGTCCGCGCTCACAAAGTGGGTCGGAATGCCGGCGGCGTTGATCTTCTCAAAGAAGTAGATGGACATGCGCAGGTTCACGTCGCCCACGCCCTCGATGGTCAGGCCGACGGAGTTCTCGCCCGGATCGAACACGCCGTCCTTGCCGGTGCAGTCGTCCTTGAACTTGAGCAGATAGTTGCCGTTGTCCAGCGCATAAACGTTCTTGGTCTTGCCGGTGTACACGAGCTTGAGGTTCTCCATTTTCGTAAACTCCTTTGTCTATGTTGGAATGGAAAGGCGCTCCGCGCAGGCGAAGTGCCGGGGTCAGCAGTTGTACTGGCGTTCGCAATCCGCGTTGGCGGCGAGCACCTTCTGCGTGTCCGCAGCGCGGCGGGCGGAGAGGCGCTCGGCGAGCGCGTCGTCGCTCACGGCGAGAATTTCACAGGCCAGCAGCGCGGCGTTGACGGCGCCGTCCACGGCGACCGTGGCGACCGGGATGCCGGAGGGCATCTGCACGGTGGAGAGCAGCGCGTCCATGCCGTTGGCGAACGCGGTGGACTTCATCGGAATGCCGATGACCGGAAGGGTGGTGTTGGCGGCGAGGCTGCCGGCCAGATGCGCGGCCATGCCCGCGGCGGCGATGATCACGCCGAAGCCGTTTTCGCGCGCGGAAGCGGAGAACGCGTGCGCCTCCCCGGGCGTCCTGTGCGCGGAATAAATGTGCACCTCATGCGGGACGTCCATGTCCTTCAGGGTGCGGATGGCCTTTTCGATGACGGGCAGATCGCTTGCGCTGCCCATGATGACGGCCACTTTTTTCATAGAGAATACCTCCCATGCTGTCACAGCCTGTTGGTGAGCGGAAAGTTCAAGAACAGTATACCGGCGCACAGAATAATTGACAATCGGCAAAATAACCGAATATTCGAAGGACGTTTGTTTTTTTCTTTCGGATATGCGCGCAAAAACCGCGCAGGCGATGCGCGGTTTCGTTTGAAAATCAGCCTATGCAGCGGGCGGCCAGCTGCATGTAGTGCTTGTAGAGCACGCCGAAGCGGCCGACGTACGCCTTGTTCCAGGGCTTGCGTTTGCCGCAGAAGTGCAGGATGCGGGTGTTGGCAAGCACATAGTCCATGTCGGCCTCGCCCTGGCTGGCCAGCAGGTATTCGTTGTACTTGCGCGCGTCGTAGTTGTAGATCTTCTCGTCGAGCTCCAGAATCCGGTCGCCGTACAGGCCGTTCAAAACGTCCTGATCCGGCAGCACGAGCAGCGCGCGGTTCTGCTCCACATAGGAAAAGATGTCCTGCGGGCGCACGCTCCTGCGGATTTCCGGCAGGTTCATCAGCAGCATGCCGGAGTTGAAATAGCCCTCCGCGTCCTGCGTGGACAGGCGGATGCGGTTGACCGGCGTGGAGAGATCGACCAGGCCGTGATGGATGCTTGCGGCGTAGAGGCAATCGCCCAGATCTGTGTCGTAGAGCGCGCGCAGGGAGCCGATGACCAGCATGTCCGGGTCGAGATAGAGGATGCGGTCCAGCTCCTCGGGCAGCATCTGCGCGGCCAGCAGGCGGTAGTACATCGCGCGGGAGTAATAGCGCAGCGTCGGCGCCTCGTCGAACCAGTGCTCGTCGATGGCGACGGGGTGCAGCGCCGCGCCGAAGCGGGCGCACAGCGCGTCAAGGCCGTCCCAGTCCTCCTGCGTGAGGCCGTCTCCGGCCAGATAGATGTGAAAGTCCTCGCCGGGGTTGTTCATCATCAGCGAGAAGAGCATCACGCGCAGCGGCGGCAGGTAATTGCGGTCGAGCGTAAACAGGATATTCAAAGCGTTCATCCTCCTGAATGTTCGGTTTTTGATCGGACAATGCGGAAGCTCGTGACACGCACATTGTACAGGAAGCCAGCCGGCCTGTAAAGCAAAAATGCGCGGCATTCAGTGAGAAAATGTGCTATAATGCTGAAAAAGACAGGAAGGCGGGGATGCATGTGGTCGAGCGGCTTTTTGAGGAGCTTGCGGGCCTGGAGGCCGTCGAGGCGATCGCCCTGGGCGGCTCGCGCGCGGGGGAGCATTACGACGAGAAATCCGATTACGACGTCTATCTGTACGTCACAGCGCCCGTTCCGGAGGCGGTGCGGCGGGACATCCTTTCAAGATACTGCGGCCGGATGGAGATCGGCAATCACTTCTGGGAAGCCGAGGACAACTGCACGCTCAGGGGCGGCGTGGACATCGACATCCTGTACCGCAGCCTCGACGATTTCACGCGGGACGTCGCCGCCGTCGTGGAGGAATTTGAGGCGCGCAACGGCTACACCACCTGCATGTGGCACAACCTGCGCACCTGCAAAGTCGTGTATGACCGGGACGGTCGGCTGGCGGCGGCGAAGCGGCGCTTTGATGTGCCCTATCCCGAGCCGCTGCGGGCAAACATCATCGGGAGAAACATGCGGCTGCTCTCCGGCAGCCTGCCGTCCTACGACGCGCAGATCGCCAAGGCCGTGCGCCGCGGCGACCTGGTGAGCGTGAATCACCGGACGGCGGCGTTCATGGAGTCGTATTTCGACGTGATCTTCGCGCTCAACCGCCTGACGCATCCGGGGGAGAAGCGGCTGGTGGCCCTGTGCAGGGCGCAGTGCGCCGTGCTGCCGCAGGACTTCGAGGAAAACATCGCCCGGCTTTATGGCGACCTGTTCGCGCATCCGGAGCGCGTGGGCGGGGACATCGCGCGGATGGTGGAGGCGCTTGCGCGTGTCCTGTGACAAAGAACGCGCCCATGTACAGGGACGCATGTTGAACGAGGGGAGTACCGGAATGGCAAAGAGGAATACCGATCTGACGACCGGCTGCCTGTGCGCGCTGGGCTGCGAGACGCTGTTTGGCCTGAGCTATGTGTTCACCAAATGGGCGGTGGGGCAGGCCGGCGCGCTGGCGCTGCTGGGCTGGCGCTTCTTCGTGGGCGCGCTGGCGATGGGGCTGTGTGCGGCGCTGGGGCTGCTGAAGATCCGGCTCCGGGGCAAGAAAAAAGCGCCGCTTCTGCGGGTGGCGCTGCTCAGCCCGGTGATCTACTTCATCGGCGAGACGGTGGGCATCCGGTATACGACGGCCTCGGAGAGTGGCGTGTTTCTGGCGTGCATTCCGGTGGTCTCGCTGGCGGCTTCCGCGCTGATTCTGAAGAAGAAGCCTGGCAGGCGGCAGCTGCTGGGCATTCTGCTGACGCTGCTGGGCGTGCTGGCCACGGTGCTGGCCGTGGAGGCGACGGCCAGCCTGTCGCCGGTGGGCTATGCGTTTTTGCTGATCGCGGTGCTTTCCTATGCGCTGTACAGCGTGTTTGTGGAGAAGGCAGCCGGGTACAGCAGCGAAGAGGTGACGTTCGTGATGCTGATGGCCGGGGCCGCCGTGTTCGGCACGCTGGCCGTCGCGCAGGCGTGCGCCGGGGACGGCCTCGGATCGCTGCTGAGCCTGCCGCTCAGAGATCCCCGCTTCCTTGCGGCGATTCTGTACCAGGGCATCGGCTGCTCGGTGCTGGCCTTCTTCCTGTCGAACGTGGCGATCGCCAGGATCGGCGTGAACCGCACGTCGTCGTTCATCGGCGTTTCCACGGTCGTCTCGATTCTGGCCGGCCTGCTGCTGCTGGGGGAGCGCTTCTCCGCGATGCAGCTGCTGGGCGCGGCCGTCATCCTCCTGGGCGTGTATACGGCCAACAGCTGATTTTGGCCGCGCGAAGCGAAGAAGGGGGCTGGGGACTGGTCCCCAGGCTAGGGGTTTGGGGGATGAAATCCCCCAACGCTTCCATATCGCGAAGCGATTTGAAGAAGCAGTCAGGGAGCGAAGCGTTACCTGACGGCCGGTTATCGCATAGTCGATTTTATTTGAGAGTAGTATAAAACCAGTATAGCCCACTCCTTCATGAAGAAAAAGGCGCTGCAAGGACATGCCTCGCAGCGCCTTTGATTTGATTGATGGGATTACGCCATGATCGCCTTGCAGGCCTCAACCAGCGCCTCGTTGAGCGCCGCGGACTCCGCATGGGACTTCGCGTTCGTGTTGACGTAGAGCTTGATCTTCGGCTCGGTGCCGGACGGGCGGATGCAGACCCACGCGTCGTTCTCCAGCTCGAAGTAGAGCACGTCGGACTTGGGCAGGCCGGCCGGGGTCACAGCGCCGGTGGCCAGATCGGTGCGGGTGCCGGCGAGATAGTCGCGCACGGCGAGCACCTTGAGGCCCGCCAGCTCCTTCGGGGCGTCGGCGCGCAGGTTCTTCATGATGGCCTGCATCTTCGCGACGCCGTCCTTGCCCGGCAGGGTGACGGAGACGACCTTCTCGACATAGTAGCCGAAGGTCTGATAGATCTCCTGCAGGATGTCGTAGAGGGTCTTGCCCTGGGTCTTGGCCCAGGCAGCGGCCTCGGCGATGAGCAGGGAGGCGTTGACGCCGTCCTTGTCGCGCACGAAGGTGGAGGACAGGAAGCCGTAGCTCTCCTCAAAGCCGAAGACAAAGGTGTGATCGCCCTTGTCCTGGAACTGCTGAATCTTCTCGGCGATCCACTTGAAGCCGGTCAGCGTGTCAAAGCAGGTCAGACCGAAGCCCGCGGCAATCTTGCGCGCCAGCTCGGTGGAGACGACGGACTTGACCACCGCGCCGTCGGCCGGGATGGTGCCCAGCGCCTGGCGGCTCTTGAGGATGTAGTACAGCAGCACGCAGCCGATCTGGTTGCCGCTCATCAGGTAGTACTTGCCCTCGTTGTCCTTGACGGCGATGCCCACGCGGTCGCAGTCCGGATCGGTGCCGAAGATGCAGTCCGCGCCGACCTCGTCAGCCAGCTTCATGGCCATGGCGAACGCAGCCGGGTCCTCCGGGTTCGGGACCTTGATGGTGGAGAAGTTCGGGTCCGGGAGCTCCTGCTCCTTGACGATGTACACGTTCTCGATGCCGATCTCCGCGAGGATGCGGCGGACCGGCTTGTTGCCGGAGCCGTGCAGCGGGGTATAGACGATCTTGAGCTCCTTGCCGGCGGTGCGCATCAGCTCCGGCTGGACGGACAGGGTCTTGACATCGGCGATGTAGTCGTCGTCGATTTCCTTCTTGCCGATGATCTTGAGCAGGCCGGAGGCGAGCGCCTTGTCCTCGTCCATCTCCACGGCGTCCTGATACCTGCAGGCGCGGATCATCTTGAGCACCTGGTCGGCGTACTCCGGCGGCATCTGCGCGCCGTCCTCCCAGTAGACCTTGTAGCCGTTGTACTGCGGCGGGTTGTGGCTGGCGGTGATGACGATGCCGGCGATGGCGTGCAGATGGCGCACGGCGTAGGAGAGGACCGGCACCGGACGCAGCTCGTCAAACAGGCAGACGTTGATGCCCTCGTTGCACAGCACGAGCGCGGCAGCCTTGGCGAACTCCGGGCTCATGCGGCGGGAGTCGTACGCGATGACGACGCCGCGCTTGGCGTAGTCGGGATCCTGGCTGTTGATGTAGTCGGCAAAGCCCTTGGTCGCCCTGCGGACGTTGTAGAGGTTCATGCGGTTGGTGCCCGCGCCGAGCACGCCGCGCATGCCGGCGGTGCCGAAGGACAGCTCGGTATAGAAGCGGTCTTCAATCTCCTTTTCGTCGCCCTCAAGCGCCTTGAGCTCCGCGACAGTGGCGGCGTCGTCTGCGAAGTCGCGCAGCCAGGCTTCATACTGCTCACGATAGGTCATGGTGATCAATCCTCCGTAACATTCTTCAGAATTTTCATCGCATGCCCGCCGCCGGAACGTGCGGACATCTGCAAACCCAATTCAATTATAATGCAGATTCAACGATTTTTAAAGGGGATATTTCGCATGTTTCTCAAATTTTTCCGCGAAGGGAAAACGGGACGGTCAATTTGCATGCCGTCTTGCAATTCCTCCTGCCTTTGTGCTATACTATGTGACGCAGCAAATCGGAAGGAGGCAATCGCATGGCGCGCGCGAAGGGCATCAAGCCCATGGCCCAGAACAAAAAGGCGTTCCACGATTACTTCATCGAGGAGCGCATCGAGTGCGGCATGGAGCTGCACGGCACGGAGGTCAAGAGCATGCGCCAGGGGCGCATGAACCTCAAGGAGAGCTTCGCCATCGTCAAGGACGGCGAGGTGCTGGTCTGCGGCATGCACATCAGCCCTTACGAGCAGGGCAACATCTTCAACACCGATCCGCTGCGCCAGAAGCGGCTGCTGCTCCACAAGAGCGAGATCCGGCATCTGGCGCAGGAGGCCGGCAAGATGGGCTATTCGCTCATCCCGCTGCAGGTGTATCTGAAGGATGGGCGCTTCAAGATGGAGCTGGGCGTGTGCAAGGGCAAAAAGCTCCATGACAAGCGCGAGAGCATGGCGGAGCGCGACACCAAGCGCGAGATTCAGCGCGCGCTGCGCACAAACAACCGCGGAGAGTGATCCGCAGACGGCCGCATCGGGCATCGTCAGGATGCAGGCCCCAATTATGGGGGTGTACTGGTTTCGACGGGATCGTGGGCGGTCGGGTAAGCGAGCCGTTGCCCCGGGCAACGCTAAAACCGGGAAATTAAAAATGAACTGACAATAACGATTATTGCCTCGCGGCCTGATTAGGCTGCGCGTCGGCCCGGAGCCCCCGCTGCTCCGGTTCCCGGCGTCAATTTAGCGGGCCATGACCATGCCTAAGCTTTGCCGCATGGCCACATCATGAAGCTACTGAACCCTTGAGCCCGTCTGCGGGCGCCTGGGAGAGGGAATGTTAAAACGCAGACTGCGCTCGGAGAAAACCTGGCAGTCGCTTTTTCGGACAGGGGTTCGATTCCCCTCACCTCCACCATAACATCCGATAGGATTTGATACAATCCTGTCGGATGTTTCTTTTTACCCCCCCTGTGATACAAAAGCGTTTGGGTTCAAAGGTTTTTCCACTCGTTTCGCCAAATCATTTTTGTGGAAACCTTCATTACAGATATGCGAACGGGTGCGGGAAGCTGAGAGGCTATCCTGCGCCCGTTCTTTTTTACCCCCCTCTAGAGCTTTGTGGCATTGTAGCCTCGTGGGTTCACCTGAGTGCATGGTTACAACATAAAAGAGAATTGTGATGGTGTACCTAGGGACGGCATGAAGAACGCAGAAAACGTCAGAAGCTGCCCGCAAAGAGACAGCACGGAATGCGAAGGGTATGCGGGAGCGCAGAATGTCGTTCGACCGGAAAACGATGAAACGGCAGGCAGAAGCCAAAAGCTGCTTGAAGCAATCCTGCACAGAGATAACCTGAACAGGGCTTACAAGCGGGTAAAGGCAAACAAGGGAGCGCC
>JBJEUH010000039.1:0-7556 GCA_051883735.1 Candidatus Ventricola sp. | reverse complement strand
TCGATCAATTATAGCGTTTTATGCCGGAGAAATCAAGAGCCAGCGCGACAAACCGGAGATATGGCGTGTGCAGGATGCCCCTGCATCCTGGACGTCAGAAAAAGAACAGAGGGCGCAGCGGCTTTTGTGACGACGAAGGCCGCAGGCCTTTGTCATTCGTCCGTCACCTCAATCGTCCCCTGAATCATGCCCATCCAGCAGCTGTATGGAAAGCGCCCGGCTTCCTCCGGCAGGAAGGAAACGCGGTTCTCCCCTTCCTTCAGGACAATATCCAGATCATACGCGGGAAGGCGCAGCTCGCCGTTGCAGCCGTTGAGCTTTCCCTCCGGCACGATGATGGTCCAGTCCACGGGAACCCCCGCCCTGACGCGAACGGACGGATAGCTGCCATAGTCGATCTCGGTGCGCAGCGTCTGCCTGTCCCCTTCCTGCATAGCGGTGACGACAGACCCTTCGCTTCTCTGCGGCATGGAAACGCCGCAGAGCGCCAATCCGTTTCCTGCCATGTTCAGACCCATGACAAAGATCAGCATGGCGGACACCGTCAGCATGACGCGGCGGTATTTCCGATTGAGCTTGCCTGAAATCAGGCCGAAGCCGAGCATGAGCGGCACCGTTCCCAGACTGAAGGAAAGCATGGAAAGCGCGCCGCGCACAGCGCTGCCTGTGGACAAAGCATAGATCTGCATGGCCTGAAGCGGTCCGCAGGGCATCAGGCCGTTCAGCAGCCCGATGACGAAGGAGGAGCCGCCTCCGGCGCGCTTCAGCAGGTTGGGCCGCAAGGCCGCAGGGAGACGGAGCTTTCTCAATATGCGAAAAACGCCCAGCATGTTCAGCGCCATCACCAGCATGGCCAGACCGGCCACCACAGCGACGGCGCCCTTCATCGCGCCGCCGAAGGAAAGCACGCGGCCGATGCTGCCCGCCGCCGCGCCGACGAGCGTATAGGAGAGCACGCGGCCGCACTGATACAGCGCGTTGGCGCGCAGGATGCTTCTTCTGCCGGAGGCCGCTGCGACGCTCTGCGTCAGATTGATGCCCCCGCACATGGCGATGCAGTGCACGCTGGTCAGCAGGCCCGTCACAAACAGCGCCCCGATGCCCAGCGACGCTTCCGCTCTGGGAAAGAACGAAAACACCTGCGCGAGGCCCAGGCGATGGGCGATGACGGTCAGCGCAAGCAGCAGGACGAGCACCGATGCGATCTGCAGCTTCGTCTCGCCGGAGGAGGCGACCTCATAGCCCGCCTCTTCAATGCATGTCTCCAGGACAGACGCATCCGCCTTTTCCGGGTCATAGCAGACAACGGCCCGTTCCTCTTCCCAGGAAACCTCGGCGCTCAGCACGCCGGGCACCGACATCAGCGCCTTTTGGATCGTCTCCTCACAGTGTGGGCAGAACATTCCCCGGATGCGGAGCGTCTGGCTTCCGGTTGCTTTCCTGCTCAATGCGACTCCACCTTTTCAAACAGGTATTCGTACGAAAGAAGCGCGTCCAGGCTGATCTCAACCTGCCCCTCCCCTTCCTCAATGATCGAGGCATCCAGCGTCATGGGATGGCAGGCTCCGCCCGGCGCGTCCAGCACGGAGAGAGGGAACGTCAGCCCGCAGTTGTTGCACATGAGCAGATTGTCCTTCTGGGTATAGTAAGCCCACGGCGAGCCCTTGCAGGATTGACAGGTGCCCAAGGCCACCTTGATGTGCCCGTCATCGCCGATGCGGGCCAGCAGCTCAATCCTGCTGTCCCCACCGACCCGGATGAAGGAGACCTGGTCAGAAGACAGGCTGCTCTCCTGAATGATGAGCTTCCCGTCCTTTTGCTGCTGGGCGCCGGAGTCCGCCTTCTTTCCGGGGACAAGCGCGACCACCAGCAGGGCCGCTGCCGCCACAGCCACAGCGGCTGCGGGCAGAATCCATTTCTTTTTCATCGTTTTCCTCCTTGTCAGTAACTCTGAACGGTATTCAGGAAAGCCCTCGCGCGTTCTGTTCCCGGCTGCGCGAAAAACGCCTCCGGCTCGTCAAACAGGATGGCCTTGGGATGCATGGCGAGCACCCGGGCGATGGCCGCACGCTGCTGTTGGCCGTCGGAGAGCTGCGCAGGCAGCTTGCTCACCTGATCCGCCACGCCGATGCGCGCGAGCAGGCGCCTCCTTCTCCTGGAATGAGGCGATTATACTCCATTTAATCTATGATTTCAATAGACATTAAAGATTTATATTCTGATTTTTCTCCCTTCCGTCACGTGCCTGAGCGTCCCTGCCTCTCCCTCTGCCCGTCCTGCGTCTGTTTCTCAACCACGGAAATCGCCCCGGATCGGAGGAGTGCTGTGTATGGCGAAATCCTTAACCTCCACCGGCTGAGCCGGTGGTTGTACTTTGGGACAAAAAAGAAGAGCCGGATCAGGCGGGCACAAAAGCCTCAGCCTGCTCCGGCTCATGGTCATGGTCGTCAGCCCTTTTCAACGACCGGCTGCTCAAAGCGGTTGAGCGGCACGGTGGTCGCGGCGCGGTAGGCCGTCTGCGCATAGCCGTACATATCGTTGACGATGGTTAGCGAGCGGCCATAGCAGTTGACGAAGCACTGCCCGCAGCTCTGGCAGTTTTCGGGATACGCGATGACGGATTTCTTGTTCACCTCGTCAAAGCGGAAGACGTCCATCGGGCAGACCTTCACGCACTGACGGCAGCCGATGCACTTGTTGAGATCATATCTGGCAACGCTCATGGTAACAGCTCCTCTCCGGTTCATCACTTGCCCCAGCCGCCGGAGGCTTCCTCGGCGGGCAGGCCGAGCGTCTCCAGCTCATTGGGGAAATAATAGGTATAGCGCGTCTTGTAATCGGCGTTCAGATCGCCCTTCCAGGAGTCCTTGACGGGCACGCGCGCCACATCGACGCCGCCCTCGGCGTTCTTCGTCAGCGTGATGATGCACAGGAAGTTCTTGTCATCGCGGAACGGATAGTCCGTGCGGTAGTGCAGGCCGCGCGTCTCCTTGCGCTCGAGGCTGGCGCGCAGGGACAGCTCGGCGTTGAGGATCTTGTGGCGCATTTCAAGGCACAGGCGCACGTCGTGGTAGTTGGCGGCCTGCAGCTTGGGCATCACCTTGTCGCGGAGGATTTCGACCTGCGTGAGCGCGGCCTTGAGCGTGTCCTCGCTCTTGGTGATGTAGACCCAGTACGGGGACATGATGTTCATGAGCTGGTCGCGCGCCCAGTTGGGATCAAAGCCGGCGGTGACGTTCAGCGGTGCCTGGATGGCCTCGGTCTCCTGGGCCACGCGCTCGGCGGGCACCGGCGTGAGCACAGCGCCGGATGCGTACTTGGCCGCAGCCTCGCCCGCGCGGTTGCCCTGCAGGGAGACGAAGTTGGAGGTGAAGCCCACGCCGCAGGGATAGGCGGATCCGGTCGGGCCGCAGGCGTTCATGCCGTCGCCGGCCACCCAGAGGCCCTCGATGGAGGTCTTGCCCTCGAGGTCGTCGAGGCCGCAGAACACGCCGTTGGTCAGGTGCGCGCCGAAGCCGACAGCCGCGCCGTAGACGTCGCCCTTGAACATGGTGTCGTTGTTCTTGCCGGTGCGCACCTCGGCGGGATTGAGCGACTCCGAGCCGCCGCGGCGCGTGATGCTCTGAGAGGACATGTCCTCCATCGCGGAGCCGTCGTTGAGGCTCAGGCCGGTCACCGCCTTGGTGACGCGGTCGAGCACCATGACCTTCGCCTTGCTCGTGGCGTAGGAGACGGCGGTCTCCGGCGTGATGTCGCCGCCGCAGAGCCAGCAGTTGTCAAGGTACGTCCAGTTGTTGTTCAGGAAGGCGTTGCCCGGCGCCCAGGAGAGGGTCATGTGGAAGTCGTCGAACTCCTTGCCGGCGATGGGCAGGCCGAGGTTGTAGGCGATGTATTCTCCGTCGAAGGTCACGCCGCCGGTCGGGAAGCCCGTGGGCTTGTAGCAGCCACCGCCCATGCACATGACGACCGCCTTGGCATGGCAGGTGATGATCGTGCCGCTGGGCACATGGAAGCCCACCGCGCCGCAGACCTTGTTGTTCTCCACGATGACGTTGGTCACCATCGTGTAGTCGGCATACTCGATGTTCTTCTCCTTGAGCACGGCCTCGAACTTCGTGCGCCGGTCGTGCTGGGCGTACGCCTCGCGATAGCCGGCGAAGTCGTTGCGCTCATAATAGCCCGTCTCCGTCGCGCGGTCGTACTGGTCAAGAATGCCCCAGTCGCGCAGGCGCTCATAGGTGCCCTTGGATTCCTTGAGCCAGACCTCATACCAGTCCATGTTGCCGATGTATTCGCTGCCATGGTTGATGCAGGTGCGCAGGGCATCCAGATCGTCGCCCATCTCGGGGTCGGCCCAGCGGTGGGAGCTCGGCCACGGGCTCAGGCCGGAATAGCCCGGATGGCCCTTGTCGATCATCACGACGTTCAGGCCCGCGTCCGCCGCAGCCGCCGCGGCATTCAGGCCGGCAAAGCCGCCGCCGATGACCAGCACGTCGCAGACGTACTCCGTCTTTTCCGGCGCGGCGGCCTCGGGGATGGGCAGCTCGCCGGTGACGCGCTGCGCCGCCTGCTCAGGCGTTTCGTTCTCCTCCGCGCACGCGGGCAGAACCAGACTGATGGCCGGCATGGCGCTCAGGCCGACGCCGACCATGCTCGCCTTGAGGAACGAACGGCGGGATATGCCCTCTCCCGGCGTGTGTTTCTTGTTGGTATCCATGACACACTCTCCCTTGATCGTATATTTCCCCGCAGTCCGCGGGAATTTCTGTCAAAAGTATATCATGCGCCCGCCCGCTCCGAAACGATGCGGCACCAAGTGGCAGAAATCGGGGACCAACTGGCAGCATGTGTGCCTTCTTCGGCGATTTGGTCGGATAAAGCTGCCCTTTGGTCGCAGGCGCGCCGTCAAAAACGGCTTGCAGGCAGGCTCAGCTGAATGATATAATTGTATCAGGACCTGAGCGGAGGGAGACTATGATACGGATTGCCATTGCAGAGGATGTGGAGTTCGAGCGCAATGCGCTGCTCAATGGGATCAGACGCTATGAGCAGGAGCATGAGGAGCGCTTCTCCTGCACCGTGTTTGAGAACGGCGAGGAGCTGCTCAAGGATTACGGCAGCGGCTTTGATATTCTGCTGCTGGACGTCGCCATGCCCCGTGTGGACGGGATGACGGCCGCCCGGCGCATCCGCAGGCAGGACAAGCAGGTGATCATCATCTTTGTGACGTCCATGGTGCAGTATGCCGTACAGGGGTACAGCGTGGATGCGATGGACTTTATCATCAAGCCGGTCAGCTACATGGGGCTGAAGCTGCGGCTGAACCGGGCGCTCGCGCGCCTCAAGCAGAGCAGGCCCCTGCGCCTGGAGGTGCGCACGGCGGACGGCGTGCACCAGGTCAGCGTGAGCGACATCCGCTACATCGAGACGTACAGCCATAAGATCATCATTCACACCGGGGAAACCCAGCTGCTGACAGACATGTCCATGAAGCAGATCGAGGCGCAGCTGACGAGCCAGCCCTTTTTCCGCTGCCATACGTCCTACCTGGTCAACTTCCATTATGTGGACAGGCTTCAGGGCAGCGAGCTGGAGATCGAGGGCACGCTGCTGCCCATCAGCCGCTACCGCCGCCGGGAGCTTCTGGATGCGTGGACGGCCTATCTGGGGGACAGCGTATGAGGATTCTGAGCTTTGCCATTTCTCCGCTGCTGATGGCGGTGGGACAGATGCTCGTTGTGCTCTTCTTCCTGCATGATCGGGATGAGGATTGCGCGGTGAGCATCGGGCTGCGCGCCGCGCTCGCCCTGGGGCTGCTGGCGATGAATACGGCCATTCAGACCTTCCTGCGCGTCTCCATTTCCGAAAACCCGCTGGCGCCCATCCTGACCTATCTGATGATGTCGCTGGGCATCTATGCGCTCTTCGTGCATCTGTTCTCCCGGGGCACCTGGAAGGAGAGCCTGTTCATCGGGCTCATCTTTCTTGCGGCGGACAACAGCGCGTGGTCGCTCATCAACAGCGTCAGCAGAATCCTCTGGAACGAAAACTTCCTCTATACCGGCGCGCCCGCGCAGCGCCTGCTGGCCGTGCTGGCGCTCTGGGCGGTGGAGCTTTCCATCCTCATGCTGGTGAAGCGGTATCTGCCGCGCAGGGGATGCCTGTTTCTCTCCAACCAGACGCTTCTGCTCATCGTGCTCGCGGCGATTCCGTTTCTCACGGTCCGCTGGTTTTCCAGCCAGCTTCCGGCTCAGCACACCAAGACGTTTCAGTTTGTCATCACGGTGTGCTTTCTCAGCCAGCTCGTGCTTCTGGTGAGCTATGTCGGAAGGGAGTCCGCCGAGCGCGAACGCTTTGCACAGCTTCAGATGCAGCGCGTGCTTCAGGCCCAGCAGCAGCAGTTCGATATGAAAATCCAGAGCATCGAGGCGGTCAACCGCAAGTATCACGACATGAAGAATCTGCTGATTTACCTGGAGAACGGAAAGGGTGAGACCACGCAGGTCAGGCAGCTGATGGAGGACGTGAAGCCCTTTGAAGCGCTGATCGCCACGGGAAACGAGGCCGTGAACATCATCCTCAGCGAGAAGCTCAGGCTCTGCCAGCAGGAGGACATCTGCTGCGTGCCCTATGTGGACGGCGCGCTGCTGGCCTTCATCAGCCCGCTTGACGTGTGCACGCTCCTGGGCAACGCGCTTGACAATGCGATCGAGAGCTGCAGGACGATTCCCGAGGCGGAGAACCGGCAAATCAGCATCAAGACCAACCGCAGGGGCGGCTATGTCGTTCTCGTGCTGCGCAACACCTTCGGCGTGGAACCGCAGATTCGGGACGGGCGGCCGGTCAGCATCAAGCCGGACAAGGAAAACCACGGCTTTGGGCTCAGGAGCATCCGGTATGTGGCGAAGAAATACGGCGGCGAGGTCAGCTGCCGTCTCGAAGGGCAGGAGTTTGTGCTGACCATGCTTTTTCCCGAAGGGACAGAGACAAAACAGGCCTCGGATGCCGGCCAATAAAAGGCGCATACGTCCAGGCCGCTTTTGCGTTTCCCGGCGTATGCGCCCTTTTTATGTCAGCAAATTGGCGGGCCGTGCCCGCTCCCACTTCCGAACAGCTTTGCACAATCCAGTCATTGGGCGCCCGCTGTACGGATCCTTGCGCGATTTCTATAAGAGAACCAAAAAGGCGCTGCCCCGGCATAGCTGCATTCAGCCATGCAGGGCAGCGCCTTTTTTGTTATGCCGTCACTTCAGCCCCTTGGTCAGCGGGATCAGCATTAGCAGAACCACGATACCGATCAGGCCCACCACGATGCCCAGCACCATCTTGGCGAAGACCATGCTCAGGCACATGCCCACGCCCAGCAGCAGCGCGCCGATCAGGCCCACAAGCACGGCGCCGACGGTCTTGCCGTCCAGCTTGATCGGGGCCTTGTTCTCCATCTTTCGCCAGATCAGCACCGTGCACAGCAGCACGGCCAGACCGATCACGCCGCAGACGACGCCCTGCGTCGCCATGCCCCACTCGGGCAGCAGGCACATGCACATGCCCAGCGC
>JBJEUH010000038.1:0-7558 GCA_051883735.1 Candidatus Ventricola sp. | reverse complement strand
AACCGGAGGAGACCGAGCCGGAGGAAGCCACGCCGGGCGAGGCGGAGGAGACCGAACCGGACGAAGTCACGCCGGATGAACCGGAGGAGACTGAGCCGGAGGAGGCCACGCCGGGTGAACCGGAGGAGACTGAGCCGGGGGAGGCGACGCCGGGCGAGGCGGAGGAGACCGAGCCGGACGAAGTCACGCCAGATGAACCGGAGGAGACCGAGCCGGAGGAAGCCACGCCGGGCGAGGCGGAGGAGACCGAGCCGGAGGAGGCACCTGAAACGGTGTATATCTGCGGCAAGGAAGAGCACGTCCACACAACAGAATGCTATGACGAAAGCGGCGTACTGATCTGTGCACTAGAGGAACACCTGCATGATGAAAGTTGCTGCGTCGGAATGCTGTCCGGGCAGGAGCAGGCTCAGGTGGATGCAGTTGCCGCGTTGATGCAGGCAATTCCTTCGTTGGATGCGTTGGAGACGCAGATGGCTGCGTATCGTGAGGCTGGAGACCGAGCAGGGCTTCTGATATGGCTCCGTGAGATCGCTGCGCAGGTAGATGAAGCGCTTGCAGCCTATGACGCGCTTGCGGATTCGCTCAAGAGCTATGTGACGGATATCGACGGACTCCGGGCTGCGAAAACGCTGCTCGACGCGCTGATCGCCTCCGTTGCGCCTGCTTTGTCAGACGACGGTGCATATGTCAGCGAGCTTGTGGCGACTGAATCCGAGATTCTGGCGGAATCGAAGAACGAGTCTGCCGAAGAGCCTGCTCTGGAAGAAGCGCAGTCCAAAACTGTACGCATCGGTGAGAGCATCCGCTATGGTTTTGACATCCGCACCGAATCCTATACAGACACGGCGTACGGAGAGGGACGCATCCGGCTGGAATTCATCCTGCCGCTTGCGCAGGAGAAAGCGGTCTTTGACCTGGAGGACATGGCCTGGCTGGATCAGACCGCGGGTTATGCACCGGTCGTGGCGACGCAAATCCGACAGGTTGACGGCGAGAATGTTGCTTGCCAGGTTCTGACCGGTTACCGGCTGCTGTGCGGCAGCACGCTGGAGGAGCAAGTCATCCCGGGTGCGTTCGCGGGACATGTGACCGTCAGCGTGCTCGGCATGGAGCAGGGCGAGCAGGTTTCGGTGACCCTCAGCGCGGCCATGGAGCACAGCGCATGGGATGGAACGTGCCCGACGCACCTGACGGAGGAAAAGCGCTCGGTGCAGACGGAGCGCTTCACGGTGGTTGCCAATCAGCCGCTCAGCTATGAATCGCTTCTGGCTCAGGTTGAAGCGCTGGAAGCGCTGGACATCTGGGACGACGAGGCCTATGCCAAGGCGGAAGCGCTTCTTGAAGCCATCTCGGCTGCTTATGAGAGCGAAATTCTGACGATGGACGAGTTTCAGGATCTGTATATTCGCGTATACATCCTGATCTATGGCGAGCAGGAAGCCAATGCGGAGCCTGCGTACGGCACCAACTGGATGGCCCTGCGCGACAGCGGCTGGTTCAGAAAGTACAGCGGAGCCGTCTACACGGCGCTGAAGGACGTCGCGCCCAAGGCGCTGCCGGAGCGCGCGGCGGTCATGCGGGCCCGCGCGGCGGCATTGTCCGCAGAGGATGGATCGCAAAGCCAGGTGGTTAACCCCGGTGGAGAAAGCCCGACGGATGATAAGCGCGTATCAGTCAGCAAGACCATTGCCGGAACGGACCTGGAGAACGTATTTGACATTACCCTTAAGGTGACGACGACGCAGAAAATCTCCGAGGTCTATGAGGAACCAGACATGGGTGTTGTCATTGTGATGGACATTTCCAACACGATGAATGATAACTTTGGTGGTGTCACCCGCTATGCGGCAGCGATGACCGCGGCGGATAATTTCCTTGACCAGTTTGCGGAGAGTAATTCGCTGGGCATCAGCAAGGTAGGTTTTGTGGCGTTCAATACGGATGCGCATGAGATATTTGGAATGCAGGAATGCTCAAATCAAGGACAGGCTGATGCGCTGAAGAACATCATGCGCCAAAAGACCGGCCCTATCATCAATGCAAGCAACTATAATAGTACGCACAACCGTTTTACCAACGTGGAAGCGGGCTTGAAACGAGCTTCGGATATGCTGAATGGAACGAATAACAAGAACAAGTTCATCATCTTTCTGAGCGACGGTTTCCCGACTACCTATATCAGCAGCGGCTTTTCCGGTTATGATCCATATACTGGCTCTGGTACCATAGGAAGCGACGGCGTATTCTATGATCATGTGAGAAATAAGTACTGTACATATGGAACCAGCTACAGTGAGACCGCTGCAATTCGCGCGAGAGAAATGGCCGAAACCATCCGCGGAAATGGAACGACCATTTTCTCGATTGGCGTCGATGTAGGGGGACAAACCATACAGAAGTATATCGATGGCAATTTTGATTATAGTGATGGAACACCGCGTTATGATGGTAACGGTGTTCCTATCGGTGATGATTTCTCGGTTATTGAGTATCCGTTCGAAGGTACCTGGAGTTATGAAATAAGGGGCAAGGTAACCTACAACCTTGAGAAACAGTGGGAAATCGGTTCAGACAAGGATCCGGGTGCTTACAAGAACTGGCTGAAAACCAGCATCGGCTCGGGCTACTACTACGACAGCACGGATTCCGACGGCCTGACTGCTGCATTCAATGAAATCTTTGCGGAGATCAAGCATCAGGTGCAAGAGGGCTCCGTGGCAGACTGGGTGGCCAACGATCCCCTGCCGTCGTTTGCTGAGTCGGCAGAGACGGTCGAGTTTATCGGCTTCTACGATAAGACGCCTGAACTGGTTTTCAGCAATCTGACGGGCAGCTATGAGGAGGGCGGCGAAAACACCGCGTCGTATGTCGGCGAAAAGGCAGCGATCAGCTGGGATCTGAAGCATTCCGGCTATCAGACAAGCACTATCGACGGGACAACCACCTACACCTATCAGCTGGTCTACCGGGTGCGTCTGAAGAACGAGAACGGCGTCTTCGTCGAGGGAGCGGTCTATCCGACCAACGACAGGACGACCCTGCAGTACCGGACGATCCAGGGCACGGACGGCAATCTGACGGTCTCCGATCCGCAGACGGTCGACTTCCTCATCCCATCGGTAAAGGGCTACCTGTCGGAGCTGCGCTTTACGAAGGTGGACACGCAGGGCGGCATTGTGCCTGGCGCGGAATTCCTGCTGAGCCATGACACATCGACATGCGACATCTGCCGCGGCGACGGAACAAGCGTCACGGTCGCGGATCAGACGCAGACCTCCGGACAGGACGGCAGCGTATCCTTCACAAATATCCCCTCCGGCCATACCTACACGCTGGAGGAGACGAAGGTGCCGGACGGATACCTCCCCAACAACAATACCTATACGGTGACCGTGGCTTACGATAAGATCACTGTCACCGTCAGGGATGCCGACGGCAAGCAGGTGGCTTGGGATGGAAAGTTCCCCAACGGGCGCGGATTCGAGCTTCCGGAAACCGGCGGAACCGGTATTCTCCTGTATGTTGCGGGAGGAATGCTGCTGACGGCGGCAGGCGCACTCCTGCTGTATCATCAGGCAAGACGCAGAAGGGAGGATAGATCGTCCTCCTGATCTGCAAAACCAACACATGTTTACAATGCTCAAATGCTCATTCGAGAGATGCAAGGAAAGGAAAACCAACTATGAGAAGCACCAAAAAACTTGTCAGCCTCCTGCTGGCTCTGGTCATGTTTTTTGCCATGAGCACGGCGATGGCTGAGGGAGAAACCGGCAGCATTACCATCAATGATGCGGTTGTGGGACAGACCTACACGATTTATCAGATTCTCGATCTGGAAAGCTACAATGCAAGCGCCAATGCGTACGCATACAAGGCGACGACCGCATGGAATGCCTTCATCAACAGCGATGCCATCAAGGGTACCTATGTGGAAGTTGATGCGCAGGGCTATGTGACGTGGAAGGATGGCGCAGATGCTGCGGCGTTTGCGAAGGCTGCTCAGAAGTATGCGAAGGATAACAGCATCGCCAATCAGGGCAGCGTGACGGCAACCACCACCACGGTCTCCTTCACCGGCCTTGATCTGGGCTACTATCTGGTCGACAGCACGCTGGGCACGCTGTGCTCCCTGGACACCACCAACCCGGATGTGGTCATGGAGGAAAAGAACGAGGTGCCCACGAACGTCAAGACCGTCGAGGAGGATTCCACCGGCAATTACGGGGAGAAGAACGACGCGGACATCGGCCAGACCGTGAACTTCAAGAGCACCATCACGGCGCAGGCCGGCGCGGAGAACTATGTATTCCACGATACCATGTCCGCCGGTCTGACCTACACCAACGTGACTGGCATCACCCTCAACGGCACGGCTGTCGATGCGTCCAACTACACGGTCGTGAACGAGAGACTGACGGACGGCTGTACGTTTGAGGTTCGCTTCACCCAGGCATTCTGCGACACGCTCAAGGCCAATGACCAGATCGTCATCAGCTATACCGCTACGCTGAACGAGAACGCTGTGATCGCGGGAGAGGGTAACCCCAACACGAGCAAGGTCAGCTACGGCGACAGCAGCAACACCAAGTACACCCCGGACAGCCAGACCAAGACCTACACCTGGGACGTGGATGTGTTCAAGTACACCATGAATGGTGAGACGGAAACGGCGCTGGCAGGCGCGACCTTCACGCTGAGCAAGAATGCCGACGGCTCCAACCCCATCGCGCTGGTTTCTGAGGGCAATAACGTTTACCGCGTCGCCAAGACCGGAGAAACCGGCACCGTGACGGAGATCACGACCGACGCGACTGGCAAGTTCACCATCAAGGGCCTGGACGCGGACACCTACTACCTGACCGAGACCGCAGCGCCTGCGGGCTACAACAAGCTTGCCGGCCCGGTCACCGTCGTCATCGGCGAGAACGGCGTGGTCAATGGCACGACCGAAGCGCCGCAGGGCGTGGATGAGGTCAAGGTGCTCAACCAGTCCGGTACTGAGCTGCCCTCCACCGGTGGCATCGGCACCACCGTCTTCTACGTTGGCGGCGGCGTGCTGGTCCTGCTGGCGATTGTGCTGCTGATCGCCAAGCGCCGCTCGAGGGAGTAAGACAGACGAACCCATGGACCCGGGGAGGGAGCTCCCCTCCCCGGGATTTCCCGCAACATCAAGGAGAACCCTATGAAAAAGCATCTTTCGACAATCGCGCTGGTTCTGGTGCTCCTGGTAGGGCTCTCCCTGATGCTGTATCCCACCGTCAGCGACCGCTGGAACAAAGCGCATCAATCCCGCGCCATCGCGACCTACAGCCAGACCGTCTCTGGGATGGAGAATGCCCGGTATGAGGAGCTGCTGGCGCAGGCGCAGGCGTATAACGAGACGCTGACCAACCGCCCGGGCCGCTTCGTGCTGACCGACGAGGAGCGCGCCGTCTATGAGCGCGTGCTGGACGTCTCCGGCACGGGCATCATGGGCTATATCGAGATCCCGCGGATCGGCTGCAGCCTGCCCATCTACCACGGCACGAGCGAGGGCGTCCTGCAGATTGCCGTCGGGCATATCGAGGGCAGCTCGCTGCCCACGGGCGGGCTGGGAACGCATTGCGTGCTCTCGGGCCACAGGGGCCTGCCCTCGGCGAAGCTGTTCACCAGCCTGGACAGGATGGAGATCGGCGATCCCTTCATGCTCCATGTGCTCGACGAGACGCTGACCTATGAGGTCGATCAGATTCTGATCGTGGAGCCGCAGGACGTGAGCGCGCTTAACATCGATCCGCAGGCGGATCTGTGCACGCTGGTGACCTGCACGCCCTACGGCATCAACTCCCACCGGCTGCTCGTGCGCGGTCACCGCATCGAGACCGTGCAGGAGAAGGCGCCCGTCGTCGTCGCGGCGGACGCGGTGCGCGTGGAGGGCTGGAAGGTGGCCATAGCCGTGGCGGCGCCGCTGATGCTGGCGTTTGTGCTCGCGGCGCTGCTTCTGCCCCGACGCAGGGGATGAGGCAGGGCCTTGACTTGAAGCATGCTGAGAAACAACAAAGAGGTGAATTGCTGTGCCAGGAAATGGCGGATTCATGCGCAGGATAGGCGGGAGGCTGCTCGCGCTGGGGCTGCTTGCGCTGGCGCTGCTGGGCGCCGCCCCGGCTGCGCGGGCCATCGATCCCATCGATACGGGGCGCGAAACGTCGCTGACCATCGATTTCGATGCGAAGGGCATGGCGTTCACGATCTACCGCGTCGCGGAGATGACGGGCTTTGGCGAGTTTACGCCGTCGGCGGGCTTTGACGATGTGGTCAGCGCCGACGAGCTGACCGACCTGGACAGCGCGGGCTGGAGCGCCCTGGCGGGCACGCTCTCGGGCTATGCCGGCGGCGACGGACAGTGGTATCGCACGCAGAAGATCGGCGCGGACGGCAAGGCGCGCTTTACCGGCCTGCGCGTCGGGCTGTATCTCGTGCTGGGCACGCCGTACGAGAAGAACGGCAAGGTCTATCAGGTGCAGCCGACGCTCGTCGCGCTGCCCTCGCGCGACGCAAAGGACGTCTGGATGTACCAGGTGACCGTCGAGCCGAAGCCCGAGACGGTGGAGCGCTATGACGAGATCCGGGTGCAGAAGGTCTGGAGCGACAACAAGAGCGCGACGCGTCCGAAGCAGATCACCGTGCGGCTCTATGTCAACGGGAAGCTTTACGGCACGGCGACGCTGTGCGCGGCGAACAACTGGCGCTTCACCTGGAACGTCAGCAACGTCAGGCAGCCTGCGGTGTTCAAGGTGACGGAAAGCCCGGTTCCCACCGGCTACCGGCACAGCATCGATTACACCGGCTCCTATTTCACCAAATGCGGCGGGCTGGGCAAGCTCATCACCATCGTGAACAGGAAAAGCACGCCGGTGACGCCCAAGCCGCCCAGCGGCAAGCTGCCGCAGACGGGGCTGCTCTGGTGGCCTGTGCCGCTGCTGGCGGGCGGCGGCATGGCGCTGTTTGCGATCGGCTGGCTGCGGAGGAGAAGAGATGAGGACGAAGAGCCATAAACGCAAGGGCGGTTTTCAGATGACCATGGGGCTGCTGCTGATTGCAGCTGCCCTTCTTTTGACGCTGCAGAATATCCGCGAGCAGAAGCAGGCGGACGCCGATGCCGCTGCGGCGCTCAGCCAGATGATGACCGCCATGCCGCAGGAGGAGGCGGCGCCGCAGACGCTTGTGATGGCGGACGAACAGGGGAACCCGCTCGATTGGCCGCTTGACGCGCAGGGCGATCCGATTCCCTGGCCCGTCGAGGACGGCGCGCCCGTTTCCTCCGTGACGGACGGCGAGGGCAGGACGGTATATTGGGCGCAGCTGCGCGGCGCGACGGAGCAGGCGGAGAGCACCGCCGAACCGGCCGTGACGGAGATGACTGAACGGCCTCTGCCGGACAGCGCGTTGGAGACGGCCGCGCTGCCCGATGAAGAACCTACGGGGGAGCCTGCGCAGGACGGCGGCCCTGACGAGGCGGACGCTGCGCAGACGGACGCGCTCTCGGGCTGGACGCTCGACGCGCAGGGCGGGCTGC
>JBJEUH010000037.1:0-7596 GCA_051883735.1 Candidatus Ventricola sp. | reverse complement strand
TTCCCGGCGAATTTTGTGCAGATTCACCATTAACTGCCTTGGGTGTGGGGCGTACATCGGAGAACTCCGTTCTACCAACTGTGCTAATGCCCCATAGGATGAACTTGTTTCAGAACGATATTCAGTATAGCACGATGCGATGGAAAACGCAAGCCTTTTTTGCAAAAAATGTGCGCGATAAATTCCGGGCTGCCTGTCCACCGGCGCCGGGCCGGGGATAAATCCCGCGCCGACGCCGTGTTAGCGCATCATGATGCGCGGCGCAGCGGCATGCCCGGAAGAAGGAATCCCCCGGCCCTGCCGGGGGATTCCGATGGGTCTGTTGTTGGAAGCGGGATGGTGAAAGCGCGCTCAATCCCCGACGTTGTAGGAGGCTGACACGCGCTTGGCAAAGCGGCCGAGATAGTGGATGGAGATCAGATCGCTGACGGCCTCCACGACGAGGATGACGCCCATGGCCACCATCAGCATGTTGCCGAAGAAGCCGGGGAAGAAGATCACGCACAGCGCGAGCACGAGGGTCGCGAGGTTCGCACACAGAGGCGCCCACCAGCGCGCAAAGCCGTAGTAGCGCAGGTTCAGCGCGCGGCTGACGCCGCACACGCTGGTGACGCAGACGACCACGCCCAGCGCAGTAAACAGGAAATCCATCAGGAATGTCCGGTTGATCAGCGAGAACAGGCCGAAGGCCAGCGCGCAGATGCCGATGAGCAGGTCAAAGGTGAAGCGCTTTTCGCCCTTGCTCATCAAAAAGGGCACGATGCTCAGCAGGCCGTATACCATGATGCCCACACCGACCAGCGTGCACAGCAGCCTGCGGCTGGTATTCGGCGCGACGATCATGAGCAGGCCCAGCAGAAGATAGACGACGGCGGCGAGGGAGAAGCTCAGATGCAGCTCCCTGAAGGCAGACGCGGGTTTTTTGGCGTATTTCATATCGATCCTTCCTTTCTTCCTGTCAGGATGAATGCAGCGTTCATAGAATCTCCAATTCCTCTCTTCCTATCATACCAGCGAAAAGTGCCGGGTTCAAGCAAAATAATTGACCAACAAGGAAAAGAATGTTAAGATATTGAATGTCGGAGAAAGCAGCTCATGATACAGCCTCAGGCAGCCACCTGAAAGCGCCGCCGCTCTTGTATCATGGACCGGCTTCTATATATATACCGCGCAAGACTGCGCGCCATGGCTGGAGGATATCATCATGCAGGGAAGAGCTGCAAAGAAAAAACAGGACTCGCTGCGCATCATCATCGTGGGCTGCGGCAAGGTGGGCCATACGCTCACGGAACAGCTGGTACGCGAGGGACATGACATCACCATTGTGGACACGAACGAGCGCGTGATCCGCAACACGACGGAGGTCTACGACGTGATGGGCATCCGCGGCAACGGCGCCAGCCTGAGCGTGCTCGGCGAGGCCGGCATCGAGCTGGCGGATATGATCATCGCCGTCACGGGCTCGGACGAGCTGAACCTGCTGTGCTGCACGATCGCCAAAAAGGCGTGCGGGGATATCTCCGCCATCGCGCGCGTCCGCAATCCCGACTATGCCGAGGAGCTGGCCTATCTGCGCCAGCAGCTTGGCCTGTCGATGATCATCAATCCGGAGCTGGAGGCGGCCAGGCAGATCGCGCACATCCTCTCCAGGCCGCAGGCGCTGACGGTCAGCTCCTTTGCCAAGGGCCATGCGGAGCTCTTGAGCTTCAAGATTCCCTCGGGCAGCATTCTCGCCGGCCGCAGCATCATGCAGCTGGACGGGATTTTTGAGTTCGGCTATCTGGTCTGCGCGGTGGAGCGGGACGGCAAGGTGACCATCCCGGGCGGCGCGTATATGCTGCACGAGGGCGACGACATCACGATCCTGACGAACACCCGGGACGGCCATCGGGTGTTCGAGGCGCTGGGCATGGAGAGCCACGCGGTGGGCAGCTGCCTGATCATCGGCGGCGGCAAGTCCTCCTACTATCTGGCCAAGCAGCTGCTGGCGCAGCGCATGGAGGTCAAGATCATCGAGCAGAACCGTGCGCGCTGCGAGGAGCTCTCCGCGCTGCTGCCGGAGGCGACGGTGATCTGCGGCGACGGCGGCGACGAGGAGCTGCTCAGGGAGGAGGGCATCGACTCGGTGGAGGCGTTCGTGCCGCTGACGGGCCTTGACGAGGAGAACATCCTGCTGACCCTCTATGCCAAGCGGATGCCGGGCCTCAAGACGATCACCAAGATCAACCGGATCACGTTCAAGGACGTCATCGACGGCCTGAACCTGGGCAGCGTCGTCTATCCGAAGTACGTCACCTCCGAGACCATCACGGCCTATGTCCGCGCCAAGCAGAACACCATCGGCAGCAACGTGGAGACGCTGTATCATCTCTTCGATTCGAAGGCGGAGGCGCTGGAGTTCCATGTGGACAAGGACGCGCCGGTGGTCGGCGTGCCGCTGATGAAGCTCAAGAAGAAGGATAACCTGCTCATCGCCTGCATCGGGCGCGGCGGCAAGGTGATCTTCCCGCGCGGCCAGGACGCGATCCAGGCGGGCGACACGGTGATCGTCGTCACCACGCATTCCGGCTTCGGCGATATCAGCGATATTCTGGCCTGAGAGGTGCCGCAATGAATATGAAGTCAGTCAGCTATATTCTCGGCTGGATTCTCAATGTGGAGGCGGCGCTGATGGGCCTGCCGCTCGTCACCTCGGTGATCTACGGGGAGAAGCAGGGGCTTGCGTTTGCCGCCACGATGGTGCTGTGCGCGCTCGTCGGCTTTCTGCTGACGCACAAGCGCGTCACGAGCCCGCACTTTTACGCCAAGGAGGGCTTTGTCGCCACGGCGCTGAGCTGGATTGTCATGTCCGTGTTCGGCTGTCTGCCGTTTTATCTGAGCGGCGAGATCCCGCGGTTTATCGACGCGCTGTTTGAGACGGTGTCCGGCTTTACGACCACAGGCGCGAGCATCCTCTCCGATGTGGAGGGCATGAGCCACTGCTGCATGCTCTGGCGCTGCTTTACGCACTGGATCGGCGGCATGGGCGTGCTGGTGTTCCTGCTGGCGGTGCTGCCGATGGTGGGCGGCACCAACATGCACCTGATGAAGGCGGAGAGCCCGGGCCCCGTGGTGGGCAAGCTGGTGCCCAAGGTGCGCTATACCGCGCGCATCCTGTACATGCTCTACATCGTGCTCACCGCGCTGGAGTTCCTGCTGCTCATGCTCGGCGGCATGATCCCCTTTGAGGCGCTGTGCACGGCGTTCGGCACGGCGGGCACCGGCGGCTTCGGCTTTTACAACGACTCGTTTGCCAGCTTCTCGCCGTATATTCAGTGGGTCGTCGCGGCCTTCATGATCATCTTCGGCGTCAATTTCAACGTATACTTCCTCATCTTCATGAGGAAGTTCAAGCAGGCGTTTTCCTGCGAGGAGATGCGCTGGTATCTGGCGATCATCGCCGGCGCGACGCTGCTCATCTTCCTGAACATCTATGACACGAGCCTGACGGCGGAAAACAATCTGCGCATCGCGACCTTCCAGGTGGCGACGGTCATCACGACGACGGGCTTTGCCACGACGAATTTCGACCTTTGGCCCACGTTCTCCAAGGCGATTCTCGTGCTGCTGATGTTCATCGGCGCGTGCGCGGGCAGCACGGGCGGCGGCCTCAAGGTCTCCCGCTGGGTGATGAGCGCCAAGGCGATGGGCAGCTACGTCGGCTCGTTCCTGCATCCGCGCGGCGTGCGCCGGGTGCGCTTTGAGGAGAAGGACGTGGAGGACGGCACGCTGCACGCCATCTTCGTGTACTTCATGGGCGTGTTCTTCATCTTTGTCGCGTCCATGCTCGTGCTGGCGCTGGAGGACATGGATCTGGTCAGCACGTTTACCGCCGTCGCCGCGACGTTCAACAACATCGGCCCGGGCCTCAACCTGGTGGGCCCGACCTGCAACTTCGGCTTCCTGAGCAATCTGTCCAAGGTCGTGCTGATCTTTGACATGCTGGCGGGCCGCCTGGAGGTCTTCCCGATGCTGATGCTGCTGTATCCGCCGCTGTGGCGGGAAACCTGGCGCGAGCACCAGCGCAAGAAGCGCCGTGAGGAGACGATGCGGCAGGTGGGAGGAGAGACGCGATGAACTGGGGCATTCTATCCACCGGCGGGATCGCCAGAAACTTTGCCGAGACCGTGCGCAGGATGGGGGACGAGGCGACGCTCTATGCCGTCGCCTCCCGCAGTCAGGAGAGCGCGGACGCCTTTGCGGATCAGTACGGCATACCCGTGCGCTATGCGAGCGCCGAGGCGCTGGCCAGGGATCCCAACGTGGACATTGTGTACATCGGCACGCCGCACAGCGCGCATGCCGAGGGCATGCGGCTGATGATCGAAAACGGCAAGCCGGTGCTGTGCGAGAAGAGCTTCACCGCCAACGCGCGGGAGGCGAGGGAAGTCCTTGCGCTGGCCAGGGAGAAAAACGTCTTTGTGATGGAAGCGTTCTGGACGAAGCTCTGCCCGCTGTACCGCGAGGTGGAACGCGTGCTCGCCTCTGGCGCGATCGGCGAGATCCGCGCGGTGACGGCGCAGTACGGCTACACCACCGCCCGCGAGGCGCGCAAGTTTGACCCGCAGATGGCGGGCGGCACGCTGCTGGACATCGGCGTCTACGCGATCGGCTTCGCCTGCATGATGCTGGGCTATGAATTCGACAGCGTGCAGAGCAATCTGGTGATGAACAGCGCGGGCACCGACGCGATTGACGCGATCATCCTGCGAAAGGGCGGCGCGGTCGCCAGCCTGACCTGCGCGATCGGCACGCGCATGCCGACGACGGGCGCGGTGTATGGCAGCAAAGGCCGCATCGAGATTCTGGAGTTCAAAAACCCGCAGTCCGCGACGGTGTACATCGACGGCGAAGCGCCGTACACGCTTTCAAGTCCGTTTGAGGTGAACGGCTTTGAGTACGAGATCCGCGAGGCGATGGCCTGCGTCGCGGCGGGCAAAGCGCACAGCGGCATCATCACGCCTGAGCAGACGATTGCCGTGATGGAGATCATGGATCAGGTGCGCGCACAGAACGGCCTCACGTTCCCGTTTGAACGGTAAACCGCATACGATCTGGCCCTCTTCTCGTCGGGAGAGGGCCTTTTGCGTTTGCAGGAAAATGAAGGCGCCGGCCCGAAGAACGGCGGATTTTCCGGGAAAAAGACGGATTTGCTGCGGGTCGCCGGTGAATCCTGTGCAGATTCACGCCTGACCTGGAAGAAAAATCGACAAAACCGCTTTTCAATTTTCAGGCAATCTGGTATAATGGATTTCAGGTGGGAGCGGAGTGCGAGCAGACCGCTGCCAAATCAATCACAATCACGCCGCGCTCAAGCGGCATACGAGGAGGCGCAACTTATGAAGGACTACATGGTAAAGGATATCCGCAACATCGCGGTATTGGGACACGGCTCTGAGGGCAAGACCACCTTGGTCGAGTCGATGCTCTACGCAGCCGGCGTCACCGACCGCCAGGGCCGTGTCGAAGATGGCAATACTGTCAGCGACTGGGATCCGGAAGAGATCAAGCGTCATATTTCCATCAGTGCGTCCGTGGCGCCCATTGAAATCCACGGCAAGAAGCTCAACATCATCGACGTTCCCGGCTACTTCGATTTCGCGGGCGAGATGCCTGGCCCGCTGCATGCCGTGGAGGGCGCTGTGCTCGTCATGAGCGCGGCCACCGGCCTGTCCACCGGCTTTGAGAAGGCATGGAACGCGACCGGCAAGCGCGGCGTCGCCCGCATGATCGTCGTCACGCAGGTTGACCGCGAGCACATCAACTACCGCAAGGTGCTCGACGAGCTGCGCGCCACCTACGGCCACTGCATCATCCCGACCGTCCTGCCCATTGGCGAGGGCACCGGCTTCAAGGGCGTCGTGGACGTGCTGACCGGCAAGGCCTTCATGGGCGCGGGCAAGGACCGCAAGGAGGTCCCGATCCCGGCCGACATGCAGGCGAGCGTGGACGAGGCCATCGAGGCCTGCCACGAGGCGGCTGCGTCCACCAGCGAGGAGCTGATGGAGAAGTTCTTTGACGAGGGCACCCTCTCCGAGGTGGATATGCTGCGCGGCCTGTCCGCCGGCATCTACGAGGGCAGCATCGTGCCGGTCGTGCCGGTCTCCTCGCTCAACGGCATCGGCGTGCGTCCGTTGCTCTACGAGCTGGCGATGTACATGCCCTCCCCGATGGAGCACACCTATCACGGCATCAACCCGAAGACCAAGTCCATGCACATCCGCCATGCGGACATGTCCGAGAGCTTCACCGCGCAGGTCTTCAAGACCATCGCCGACCCGTTCGTCGGCAAGCTGTCCTTCATCAAGGTCATCTCCGGCGTGCTGACCCCGGCGACCGCGCTGTTCAACGCGAACGCCGACAAGCCGGAGAAGGCGGCCGGCCTGTTCATGATCCGCGGCAAGAAGCAGATTCCGGTCGGCATGCTGTGCGCGGGCGACATCGGCGCGCTCTCCAAGCTGCAGTACACCTCCACCGGCGACAGCCTGTGCGAGATCGGCAAGGTTGTCCAGTACGACAGCATCGACTTCCCGGCCCCGCAGATTTCCATGGCCGTGTACGCCAAGAAGGCGGGCGAGGAAGACAAGGTCTTCTCCGGCCTGGCGCGCCTGGTGGAGGAGATGCCGGACGTCGTCGTGGCGAAGGACCCGATGACCACCGAGACGCTCATCAGCGGCCAGGGCGAGCTGGAGCTGGAGATCATCCGCCAGAAGCTGCTGACCAAGTTCGGCGCGGACGCCGTGTTCAAGGATCCCAAGATCGCCTATCGCGAGTCCATCCGCAAGACCATCAAGGTGCAGGGCCGCCACAAGAAGCAGTCCGGCGGCCATGGCCAGTTCGGCGACGTGTGGATCGAGTTCTCTCCGGCCGAGCCGGGCGTTGACTTCGAGTTCGTGGACGCCGTCGTCGGCGGCGCCGTGCCGCGCAACTTCATCCCGTCGGTTGAAAAGGGCCTGCGCGACAACCTGGTCAAGGGCGTGCTCGCCGGCTTCCCGATGACGGGCCTGCGCGCGAAGCTCTACGACGGCTCCTATCACCCGGTCGATTCCTCCGAAATGGCGTTCAAGACCGCTGCGCGCATCGCGTACAAGCAGTGCATCAACGCGTCTCCGGTGCTGCTTGAGCCGATCATGCACGTCGAGGTCACCGTGCCGGACGAGTACATGGGCGACGTCATGGGCGATATGAACAAGCGCCGCGGCCGCATCCTGGGCATGGAGCAGACCGACGGCAAGCAGCTCATCGTCGCGGAGGTGCCGCAGGCGGAGATGTTCAAGTACGCGACCGATCTGCGCTCCATGACGCAGGCGAGGGGCTTCTACAAGATGACCTTCGAGCGCTATGAGGAAGTGCCGCAGGTGATCGCTGCGAAGATCATCGAGGCGCACAAGGCCGATCTCGCGGACGACGAGGACTAAGACATCCGAATACAGGGGGCTTTGGAGCGATCCAAGGCCCCTTTTCGTCATGGAAAAGCCCATGCTTTTCGGTCAAAGCATGGGCTTTGTCATGTCGTGCGGGGATGGGCCAAGGCTTTTCTCCATTTGGGGCTGTTTC
>JBJEUH010000036.1:0-7929 GCA_051883735.1 Candidatus Ventricola sp. | reverse complement strand
CAAGAAGCTGGCCAGCGGCGCGGGCGCGATCGTGCTGGACGTGAAGACCGGCAGCGGCGCGCTGATGCAGACGGTGGAGGAGTCCATCGCTCTGGCGAAGGCGATGGTGGAGATCGGCGCGCAGGCGGGCAAGCCCATCCTGGCGCTGGTGACCGGCATGGACCAGCCGCTGGGCACGCACGTGGGCAACGCGCTGGAGGTCAAGGAGGCCATCGACATCCTCGCAGGCCGCGCGGGGGGCGACCTGCTGACGGTCTCCCTGGAGCTGGGCAGCCGGATGCTGATCGCCTCCGGCATTGCTAAAGACGTGGAGGACGGCAAGGCGAGGATGATGCAGGCGCTTGAGAGCGGCGCGGGCCTGGCCAAGCTGAAGGAAATGATCATCGCGCAGGGCGGCGAGGGGCGCGTCTGTGACGATGTGGATTACCTGCCGCACGCGGCGTACAAGATCCGCGTGCCGGCGCCGGCCTCCGGCTTCGTGGCGAGGATGGACACGGCGGCCATCGGCCGCTGCGCGCAGGCGCTGGGCGCGGGCAGGCAGAAGAAGACCGATGTGATCGATCCGGCGGTGGGCCTGGTCATGGATGTTCGCCTGGGCGACGAGGTGAAGGCGGGCGACAGCCTGGCGACGCTCTACCTCAACAAGCCTGAGCTGGCGAACGAGGCTGTGGCCAGGATGCAGCAGGCGATCACGATTGCCAAGGAGAAGCCCGAGCTGCCGCCGCTCATCTACGCGGCGGTGTCCCGCGAGGGCGTGACGAGATAAACGGGGAATTATGAAAAGAAGAAACTGGAAGAAGACGCGGCTGCTTGCGCAGCATCTGCGCCCGGCGGCGTCCGCCCTTTTGCTGGGCATGGGCGCGTCGCTGCTGCTGACGCTCCTGCGCATGGCGTTTACGCAGGTGATCCGCTTCACGGTGGACGGCGTGCTGCTCGGCGACACGAGCGGCCTGCCGCCGTTTGCGGCGGAACTTGCGCCGGGAACGCAGCTCGCCGCGGCGTGCGCGCTGGCAGCGGCGATTGCGCTGCTGCAATTCGGCGTGAGCTACATTCAGGACAGCCGCCTGCCGATGGGCTCGGAGCGGTTTGTCAAGTCGCTGCGCGACGCGCTGTACAGCCGCATTCAGCGCCTGCCGTACAGCTGGCATGTGCAGCATGCGACCGGCGACATCATCCAGCGCTGCATCTCCGACGTGGAGGTCGTGCGCGCGTTTGTGATGGATCAGCTGCTGGAGCTGCTGAGCACGCTGTTCATGATTGCAACCTGCGTGGTCATCATGTTCACGATGAACGTGAAGATGGCGCTGCTGGCGACGGCGTTTGTGCCGGTGATCGTCGGCTATTCGATCCTGTTTTTCCACTTTGTCTCCGGCAAGTATGTTCAGGCGGACGAGGCGGAGGGCGCGCTGTCCGCTGTCGTGCAGGAGAACCTGACGGGCGTGCGCGTGGTGCGCGCGTTCGGCCGGGAGAGGGCGGAGCTTCAGAAATTCCGCGAGAAGAACAACCGCTACACCGATCTATGGCTCAGGCTCGGCGACTGGATGTCCGCGTTCTACACGCTGGGCGACATGATGAGCATCCTGCAGGTGTTCTCCATCGTCGTGCTGGGCGTGCACATGTGCGTGGGCGGGGAGGTCTCCCTGGGCGTGTATCTGGCGTTTGTGAGCTACACGCGGGACCTGACACTGCCGGTGCGCAGGCTCGGCCGCACGATCTCGGAGATGAGCAAGGCCAACGTGTCGATCGACCGCCTGCTCTACATCCTCGAATCCGAGGAGGAGCGCACGACGGAAAACCCGGCGCAGGCCGACCTGCACGGCGAAATCCGCTTTGAGCACGTCAGCTTTGCCTACGAGGAGAAGCAGGTGCTGCGCGACGTGAGCTTTTCCATTCCCGGCGGGAAGACGCTGGGCGTGTTCGGCGGGACGGGCAGCGGCAAGAGCACCATCGCGCTGCTGCTGGCGCGGCTCTACGATCCGGACGAGGGCAAAATCACCATCGGCGGCGTGGACACGAAGCAGATGGACCTGGGCGCGCTGCGGCGCGGCGTGGGCGTGGTGCTGCAGGAGCCGTTCCTGTTTTCGCGCACGCTGGCGGAGAACATCGCCATCACGCGGGAGGACGCCTCCCGCGAGGACGTGGAGCGTGCGGCGAGGGACGCGTGTCTGGACGCCTCGGTGGGCGAGTTTGTGAACGGCTATGAGACGATCGTGGGCGAGCGCGGCGTGACGCTCTCCGGCGGACAGAAGCAGCGCACGGCGATCGCGCGCACGCTCCTGTCCGGCGCGCCGGTGATGGTGTTTGACGACGCGCTCTCCGCGGTGGACGCGAAGACGGACGAGGCGATCCGCACCCGGCTGCGGGAAGCGGCGGGCGGCGCGACGCTGATCCTGATCGCGCACCGCGTGGCGACGCTGATGCAGGCGGATCACATCATCGTGCTGGAGGACGGACGGATCGCCGAGGCGGGCACGCCGCAGGCGCTGCTCGCGCAGGGCGGCGCGTTTGCGCGGGCGGCTGCGATGCAGGCGGCCATGGGAGAGGAGGCGCAGGCATGAGCGAGCAGAAGAAGGCGTCGTTTTCCCTGGTCCCCTGGAAGCAGCTGCTCCCTATCGTGCTGCGCTACAAATGGCCGCTGGTCGTGATCATCGTGAGCAACATCCTGCTGGCGGTCATCGACCTGCTGTTCCCGCTGCTGCAGAGCCGCGCGGTGGACGACTTCATCATGCAGGGATCGCTTGCAGGCTTTGGCGGGTTCCTCGGGCAGTACGGCGTGCTGCTGGTGGCGGAGCTTGTGCTGCTGGTGGCGTATTTCAGAAGCTGCATGTATGTGGAGATGTGCGCGGGACGCGACCTCAAGGAGGCGTGCTTCGTCAATCTGCAGAAGCTGAGCCTCGATTACTACAACGTGACCAGCGCGGGCCACAGCCTGTCGCGCGTGATGAGCGACACGTCGAAGATCGCGGAGGCGACGGCCTGGACATTCCCGAACATCCTCTGGGCGCTGGCGTACATCCCCGGCGTGTACGCCGTGCTGCTGATGCTCGACGCGCGGCTGGCGCTGACGATGCTCGTGCTGGCGCCGCCCGTCGCGGCCTTTACGGTGTATTTCCAAAGGCGGCTGATCGCGCTGAACCGCGAGGTGCGCGCACAGCATTCGCGCATCACGAGCGGCTACAACGAGGGCATCATGGGCGCGAAGACGAGCAAGACGCTGGCGCTGGAGGACAAGCTCTCCCGCGAATTCGAGGAGATCACGGCCAAATCGGCGAGGGCGGGCATCGCGCACGGGCGGATGCGCGCCGTCTATGTGCCGCTGATCGTGCTGTGCGGCACGCTGGCGGCCAGCGTCACGCTGGGCCTGGGCGGAAACCTGGTGCTGGGCGGCAGGCTGAGCCTGGGCGTGCTGAGCGCATTCATGACGTATGCGCTGAGCCTGTTCCAGCTCTTCAGGCAGACGGCGACGTTCATTTCGGGCATGGTTTCCCTGCAGGCGAATGTGGAGCGCGTGGCCGAGCTGATGACCCGGCAGCCGACGGTTGTGGACAGGCCGGAGGTGCTTGAAAAATACGGCGACTGCTTTGCGCCGAAGCGGGAAAACTGGGAGGACATGCGCGGCGAGGTCGAATTTGACGACGTGTCCTTCCACTACACCGAGGGCGGCGAGGAGGTGCTCTCGCACGTCAGCGTGCATGTGCCGGCGGGCGGCACGGTGGCCCTGGTCGGCGAGACGGGCGCGGGAAAGAGCACGATGGTGAATCTGGTGTGCCGCTTCTTTGAGCCGACGGGCGGCCGCGTGCTGATCGACGGGCGCGACGTGCAGGAGCGCAGCCAGCTCTGGCTGCACAGCCACATCGGCTATGTGCTCCAGGAGCCGCACCTGTTCTCCGGCACGATCCGCGAAAACATCCGCTACGGCAGGCCGGAGGCGACGGACGCGGAGGTGGAGGCGGCGGCCCGCGCGGTGAACGCCGACAGGATCGCGGCGAAGCTGCCCCGAGGCTACGACACGGACGTGGGCGAGTGCGGCGACAAGCTCTCTACCGGCGAAAAGCAGCTGATCTCCTTTGCGCGCGCGATCATCGCCAGGCCCGCGATCTTCGTGCTCGACGAGGCGACGAGCTCCGTGGACACCGAGACGGAGCGGCTGATCCAGCAGGCGACCAGGACGCTGATGGAGAACACGACCTCGTTTGTCATCGCCCACAGGCTCTCAACGGTCCGTCAGGCGGACATGATCCTGGTGATCGAGCACGGCGAAATCGTGGAGCGCGGCACGCACGAGGAGCTGCTCGCCCGGGGCGGCGCGTACCATGAGCTGTATACCACGCAGCTGAGCAAACAGGAGAAGAATATCTCTTGACTTTTTCATCGGGCACGGCTATACTGTCACTATCTGAAATGACGAAGAAGAGTACCCTTGCAGGACGGCTTTAAAGAGAGGCGCGCCGCGGCTGAGAGCGCGCCAGGCAGGAGCAGGGCGAAGACCACCTTCCGATCGGATCGCGAGGCGCGCGATACAGCGGCAAAGAGCACCAATCAGGGTGGAACCACGGGCAGATTTTTTCCGCTCGTCCCTCGAACATCATCGAAGGGACGAGCGTTTTTTCGTCCCAGCGCAAATGGGTAAGAAAGGAAGGAATCATTCATGAAGATCATCTACAAGGACGGCACCGTTGCCGAATGCCCGCAGGACGAGGAGCTTCACGTTCTGCGCCACAGCGCCGCGCACATTCTCGCGCAGGCGGTCAAGAATCTGTATCCGCACGCGCACTTTGCCTACGGCCCGGCGACGGAGAAGGGCTTCTACTACGACGTCGATCTGGGCGAGACGAAGCTCTCCGACGAGGACCTGCCCAAGATCGAAGCCGAGATGCAGAAGATCGTCAAGCAGAACCTGCCGATCAAGCCGTTCGTGCTCTCCCGCGACGAGGCGATCAAGCTGATGCAGGAGCGCGGCGAAATCTACAAGGTCGAGCACATCGGCGATCTCGATGAGGGCGAGATCCTCAGCTTCTATCAGCAGGGCGACTACATCGACATGTGCGTCGGCCCGCACCTGTGCTACACCAAGGCGCTCAAGGCGTTCAAGCTGACCGCCCTGTCCGGCGCGTACTGGAAGAACGACAAGAACAACAAGATGCTCACCCGCATCAACGGCATCGCGTTCCGCAATCAGGACGAGATGAAGGAGTATCTCAAGCTGATGGAGGAGGCCGAGAAGCGCGATCACCGCAAGATCGGCAAGGAGATGGGCCTGTTCATGTTCTCCGAGGAGGGCCCGGGCTTCCCGTTCTTCCTGCCCAAGGGCATGCTGCTCAAGAACGCGCTGATTGACTACTGGCGCGACATCCACTATGAGGCGGGCTACGTCGAGGTTCAGACCCCGATGATGATGAACCGCCGCCTGTGGGAGACCAGCGGCCACTGGGATCACTACAAGGACAACATGTACGCCACCAAGATCGACGACGAGGACTTCTGCATCAAGCCCATGAACTGCCCGGGCGGCGTGCTGGTGTACAAGAACCAGCCGCACAGCTACCGCGACCTGCCGCTGCGCTGCGGCGAGCTGGGCCTGGTGCACCGCCATGAGCTCAAGGGCGCGCTGCACGGCCTGTTCCGCGTGCGCTGCTTCACCCAGGACGACGCACACATCTTCATGACCCCGGAGCAGATCCCGGACGAGATCGCCGGCGTGGTGAAGCTGATCAACCAGGTGTACACCAAGTTCGGCTTCGAGTACTTCGTCGAGCTGTCCACCCGTCCGGAGGACTCCATGGGCTCCGATGAGGACTGGGAGGCCGCAACCAACGGCCTCAAGACCGCGCTGGAGCGCCTGAACATGCCCTACATCCTCAACGAGGGCGACGGCGCGTTCTACGGCCCGAAGATCGACTTCCACCTGCGCGACTGCCTGGGCCGCACCTGGCAGTGCGGCACCATCCAGCTCGACTTCCAGATGCCGCTGAACTTCGGCCTGGAGTACGTCGCCGAGGATGGCAGCCGCAAGCGCCCGATCATGATCCACCGCGTGTGCTACGGCTCCATCGAGCGCTTCATCGGCATCATCACCGAGCACTTCGCCGGCAAGTTCCCGCTGTGGCTGGCACCGCTGCAGGTGAAGGTGCTGCCGGTCTCCGACAAGAGCATGGACTATGCGAAGGCGGTGTATGAGCAGCTGCGCGCCGCGAAGGTCCGCGCGGAGCTGGATACCCGCAACGAGAAGATCGGCTACAAGATCCGCGAGGCGCGCCAGGTGGACCGCGTGCCGTACATGCTGATCATCGGCGAGAAGGAAGTGGAGAGCGGCACGGTGTCCGTCCGCGACCGCGATACCGATCAGACCACGACCATGACCATGGACGAGCTGATCGCCAAGCTCAGCCATGACATCGCCGAGCGCGTCTGAACGAAAAAACAAATAAATGCTAAATTGTGCTTGACAAACGGGCGGCTTTGACGTATCATAATCGGGTACGAAGTAGAAGCCGCCCGCTTCTCGCCCGGCATAATTGCGTGACCGCGGCACATGGCATCCTTTTTGCAATGCTTGAGGAGCGGGTATGCTTACTCGCTCTTTTTTGTGCTGTGAGGCGCAAAGACTAATTGGAGGTGTATCGCAAACCATATGGCAGTAGATCTGATGATGAACGAGGAAATCCGCGACCGCGAGGTGCGTGTGATCGACCAGAACGGTGAACAGCAGGGCGTTATGCCGACCCGCAAAGCGCTCGAACTGGCCGAGGAGGCAGGACTCGATCTGGTGAAGATCGTGCCCGGCGCCAAGCCGCCTGTCTGCAAGCTGATGGATTACGACAAGTACCGTTACGAGCAGGCCAAGAAGGAACGCGAGATCCGCAAGAATCAGAAGGTCGTCTCCATCAAGGAGGTGCAGCTCTCCGCCACGATCGAGGAAAATGACATCCAGACCAAGGCGAAGGCAGCTATCAAGTTCCTCCAGGGCGGAGACAAGGTCAAGGTTTCGATCCGCTTCCGCGGCCGCCAGATCACCCATCAGGAGATCGGCCTTGCGGTCATGCAGGATTTCGTCACCCGCGTGAAGGACGTGGCCAATGTGGAGAAGAAGCCGGCAACGGAGGGCCGCCACATGATCATGATCCTTGCGCCGAAGGACCCCAGCAAAGAAGCCAAACAGGCTCCGAAACAATAAAGATCCTGAGAGGAGGATTCCCCTTATGCCTAAGCAGAAAACTCATCGCGGCGCTGCCAAGCGTTTCAATCTGACCAAGCGTGGTCTTGTTAAGCGCGCGAAGGCCTACAAGCGTCACATCCTCAACAAGAAGACCCGCAAGACCAAGCGCAACCTGCGCCGCGCCGCGTACGTCTCCGAGAGCTACGCCGGCACCGTCAAGAAGCTCATCCCGTACAAGTAAGCACCAGCCAGCAAGGAGGTTCAATCAATCATGGCAAGAATCAAAGCGGCAGTCAATGCCCATAAGAAGCGCAGAAAGATCATGAAGCTGGCGAAGGGCTACTACGGCTCGAAGTCCAAGCAGTACCGCGCTGCCAAGGAGCAGGTCGCCCGCTCCCTGCGCTACGCCTACATCGGCCGCAAGCTGCGCAAGCGCGACTTCCGTTCCCTGTGGATCACCCGCATCAACGCGGCGGCCCGCATCAACGGCATGTCCTACTCCAAGTTCATCTGCGGCCTGAAGAAGGCCGGCGTCGACCTCAACCGCAAGGTGCTGGCCGACATCGCGGTCAACGACGCGGCGGCTTTCGCCAAGCTCGTGGAGATCGCCAAGAACGCCTAAGTTCATACGCTCTTTCAGAGAGTCGGGTTTCCGGCTCTCTTTTGTTTCGGGTGTCAACGTACAGGTGAAACTTTCAAAAAATGTCCATGAAACTTCAAAAAAGGTATTGACAGAAAGAGAATGAGGTAGTATACTAACTGAGCTGTCGCAC
>JBJEUH010000035.1:0-7932 GCA_051883735.1 Candidatus Ventricola sp. | reverse complement strand
GCCCTAAGACCTGCCTGAGGGACAAAGTCCCTCAGACTCCCTTCTTTGCTTCGCACTTATTCCACCGACTTGAGCGCCTCGACCATGTCGATCGAGCGCACCTTACGGGTGAGCAGCAGCTGGATGAACACGGAGAAGCAGAACGTGATGACGCACGCGATGACGACGGACTGCACCGTCGGCACGCCGGGGTAAAACGCGGATTCCGGCTCGCAGGTGTGCATGACCACGTCGGTGAGCAGATAGCCCGGCACGATGCCGCACAGCACGCCCAGCACGGAGATGATGAGGTTCTCGTTGATGATGAGGCTGCGGATCTCCTTCTGATGGTAGCCCAGCACCTTGAGCGTCGCGTATTCGCGGATGCGCTCCACGAAGTTCATCAGACCCATGTTGTAGCAGATGACGAAGGCCAGCGCCAGCGCGATGAAGGTGATCATGGAGAAGACGGAGGAGAGCGCGTCGAGCATATCCAGCATGTCGCCGATCTGCTCGGTCGGATAGTCCAGCGTATCGACCTCGTCCATATCCAGGAGCCGGGCGATGCAGTCCTCGTCCGCGCCGCGCAGCTGGATGGCCGTGGGCACGAAGTCGCCCTTGCGCTGCGCCTCCCAGGTGGTGCGGTTCATGTACACGCCCTGCACGGTGTTGTTGTGCACGATCTGGCCCACGACCATGGAGATCGCCTCGTCGTCGCCGGGCAGCAGCAGGCGAACCGTGTCCTCGACGTGGATGTCGAGCGTCCGGCTCAGCTTGTACGTCACGGCGATGAAGCCGGTCTCAAGCTGCACGAATGTCTCGTCCTTGCCCAGGTACTGCATCTGCTGATCGTCGCCCAGCACGGTGAGCATCGTGGTGCGCGTGCCGCCGGCGGCGCGCAGGGAGACGGACTGCTCCATCAGGCATTCGACCTGCTGCGCGTCGATGCGGCGCTCATAGCTCTCCGCCGTGCCGGTCTCGCCGGTCAGGTTGGCGCGCACGTCGTAGCGCAGCGTGCCGGTGTAGTAGTTGTTGGCCAGGCTCGTGACGGAGTCCTGCAGGCCCAGCGAGGTGATGATGAGCATCGTGCAGCACAGGAGGCCGACGAACGACATGAACGTGCGCATCTTGTTGCGCATCAGGTTGCGCACGATCATCTTCGCATTGAAGGTCAGGCGCGACCATAGCGGCGTGATGCGCTCCAGGAGGATGCGCTTGCCGTCCTTGGGCGGCTTGGGCCGCAGCAGCGCCGCCGTGGTCTCCCGCGCGGAGCGGCGGTAGGTGAAATAGCAGATGGCCACGCTCATCACCATGGTGAGGAAGACCATGCACCAGGCCGGGACGGACACCGGCGGCTCCAGCCGGTAGGGCATCTCGCTCTGGGATAGCAGCGCGTCCCACAGGACATAGGGCAGCGTGTAGTGGCCGATCAGCGTGCCCATCAGCGCGCCGATGAGCGAGGGCACGACCGCATAGGAGAGGTAGTGGTTTCGGATCTGCCGGCCCGAAAAGCCCAGCGCCTTGAGCGTGCCCATCTGCAGGCGCTGGTTGTCGATCATGCGCGAGAGCGTCGTCATGACGATCAGCGCGGCGACGGCGTAGGCGAGCAGCGGGAAGACGTAGGTCAGGTTTTCAAACATCTGCGCGTCGTTGTCGCAGCGCGCGGTGCTGGTGTGCGCGCCGCGATTGAGCACGAGCGCGTCGGGCAGGGCGTCCTCGATGGCGGCTTGCACGGCGTCCTCGTCCGCGCCGTCCTCCAGGGTGACGATCGCCTGCGTCAGCGCAAGCTGCGGCAGGGCGCGCGCGTTGATGAGGATGAAGCCGTATTCATCCGGGTTGGCGGAAACGCCGCGGGAGAGCGCCACGTACTCCGGGCTGACCACCACGCCGCGGATCACGAAGGTGTGCTCCTGTCCGCCGAGCTTCACGGTGATGCGGTCGCCCACGGTGAGCGCCTGCGCCCTGGCGAAGCGCTCCTGGATCAGGCAGCCGCGCACGTCCGACGGATCGAGCAGCTCGCCCTCGCGCAGCAGCGGCGTGTTGACGCTCATCTCGCCGTCGTAGGCGGTGACGTTCACGTTGACGGTCACGTCGGTGCCCAGCGTGGTCTCCAGGTCCGTAACCGAGCGGGCGATCACCTGATCGACGCCGCCGATGCCCTCGAGCTTGTCAAGCGCCGCGCGGTCGACGCCCGCGGGGAGCGTGACCCAGAAGTCGGCCAGGTTGTTTTCCTCGAAGTAGGTGTCAAACGTGGTGCGCGTCATGCGCGCCATGCCGTCGAGCGCCGCGAACGCGAACGTGCCCAGTGCGCACAGCAGGATGATCGACAGGAACTGCATTCCCGCGCGGCGCATGTCGCGGTAGAGCTTTTTGCGCAGTGTATTCTTGGTTTTTGTCATGCTGATTCCTCCGACAGGGCGCCCCGCGTTACCAGGCGATGTCGCTCACGTCCGCGGGATGCTCGCTGAGCTCGATGGATTCGATGCCGCCGTTCTTGACGCGGATGACGCGGCTGCCCAGCGGGGCGATCATCGCGTTGTGCGTGATGATGACGACCGTTGCACCGTAGGTTTTGCACACGTCCTTGAGCAGGGCGAGCACCTGCACGCCGGTCTTGGAATCCAGCGCGCCGGTCGGCTCGTCGCACAAAAGCAGCGCGGGATTCTTGCACAGCGCGCGGGCGATGGACACGCGCTGCTGCTCGCCGCCGGAGAGCTGCGCCGGGAAATTGGCAAGGCGCTCGCCCAGGCCTACCTGCTCCATGACGGTCTTCGGGTCCAGCGCGCGGCTGCGGCAGACCTGGCGCGCCAGCTCCACGTTCTCCAGCGCCGTGAGGTTGGGCATCAGGTTGTAGAACTGGAAGACGAAGCCCACGTCGTGACGGCGGTACTCGGTCAGCTGCGGGCCGCGCATGCCGGTGATCTCCTTGCCATCCACGGTGATTTTGCCGCTGGTGGCCTTGTCCATGCCGCCCAGCAGGTTGAGGATCGTCGTCTTGCCCGCGCCGGAGGGGCCGAGCACCACGCAGAACTCGCCCTTCTCGATCGAGAAGCTGACGTTGTCGACCGCCTTCACGACGGAATCGCCGGTCTGGTAATGCTTGCAGACGTTTTCAAATGTGATATATCCCACGGGAATGCCTCCTTGAAATGCCGGGTAAAAACGTAAAAACGATTTTGTTTTTATGTTTTTATTATAGAGGAGATGGAAGAGACTGTCAATCCAAAAACCGGCAAATCGACTGACCGGCAAAAAGAGGATTTACTTCTCCTTTCAAACATGCTATGCTTTCCCCCGGGAGGCGTGAAGGCATGGAAAAGAGAACGCAGGAGGGCGAAAAGCTGCTGCGGCTGTTTGGCTCGATGCTCGTCATCAGCGCGTGCACGTTCGGCGGCGGGTTTGTGATCGTGTCGCTGATGAAGAAGAAATTTGTGGATGAATACGGCTGGCTGAGCGAATCGGAGATGCTCGATTACACGGCGCTCTCGCAGTCCTGCCCGGGCGCGATCGCGGTCAACGCGGCGATCCTGGTGGGCTGGCGCGTGGGCGGCGCGGCGGGCATGCTCGCCGCGGTGCTGGGCACGGTGCTGCCGCCGCTGGGCATCCTCGCGGTGGTCACGATGTTTTACAGCGCGTTTGCCGGAAATCCCTATGTGGCGATGCTGCTGTCCGGCATGCAGGCGGGCGTGGCGGCGGTGCTGTGCGACGTGGTGCTGAGCATGGGGCGCGGCGTGCTCTCGCAGCGCTCGGCGATCAAGAACGCCGTCATGGTCGCGGCGTTTCTGGCGGTGTACGTCGCGGACGTCAGCGTGGCGGTGGTCATCGCGAGCGCAGCCCTGCTGGGCGCGCTGCTCCAGCTGACCGCGCGGAAGGAGGCGGGCGCATGATCCTGCTTCAGCTGTACGCGACGTTTTTTGAGATCGCGCTGTTCTCCATCGGCGGCGGGTATGCGGCGATGCCGATGATCCGCAGCCAGGTCGTGCAGGCGCGCGGCTGGATGACGATGAGCGAGTTCGCCGACCTGCTGACCATCGCGGAGATGACGCCCGGACCGATCCAGCTCAACGCGGCGACGTTCGCGGGCATGCGCGTGGCGGGCTTTCCCGGCGCGCTGTGCGCTTCGCTGGGCGTGGTGACGCCGTCGCTCGTGCTGGTGTCCCTGCTGGCGTACCTGTACAGGCGCTACCGCAGCCTCTCGGTGATCCAGGGCGTGCTGGGCTTTCTGCGGCCGGCGGTCGTCGCGCTGATCGCCTCAGCGGGGCTGGACGTGCTGCTGCTGGTGCTCTTTGGCGGGCATGAGATTGCGCCGCAGAGCATCCGGCTGCTGGGCGCGGGCCTGTTTCTCCTGGCGCTTTTCCTGCTGCGCAGGCGCAAAACGAGTCCGATCGCCGTCATGCTGCTGTGCGGCGTGCTCTCGCTGGCGGTGGGCGTGCTGTCCGGCGGGGCATAAAGCGCGTTCGCCCTTTACAGCGGCGGTTGGATTGGGTATAATGGGTAATGATGGCAAGTTCGCATCATGCAATCTGTACAGAACGAGGAGGTTTCCCGGCATGCAGCCCAATATCAAGTGGCTCGACGATCCGCGCGTGTTCCGCGTCGGTCAGATCGACGCGCACAGCGATCATCTCTACTATGAGAGCGAGGCGGACGCCAAGGCCGGCCGGCAGACGCTGTGCCAGTCGCTCGACGGCGTGTGGAAGTTCGCGTATTCCGTGAACGCCAAGACCCGCCCGGCAGGCTTCCATGAGGAAGGCTACGACTTCTCTTCCTTTGACGACATCGTCGTGCCGGGCCATATCGAGATGGCCGGCTATGACAAGGTGCACTACATCAATACCCTCTATCCCTGGGAGGGCCATGAGTACCGCCGTCCGGCGTTCTCCGGCATGCCGGGCGAGCGCATGGAGGGCCAGTTCTCCGAGGCGGAATACAACCCGGTCGGCTCCTATGTGTGCCAATTCGACCTGAACGAGGCGCTGCGCGGCAAGCGCGTGGCGGTGCGCTTTGAGGGCGTGGAGCAGGCGATGTACGTCTGGCTCAACGGCGTGTTCATCGGCTACGCGGAGGACACGTTTACCCCGTCCGAGTTCGACCTGACCGAGGCCATCCGCGAGACGGGCAACACGCTCTGCGTGGAGGTGCACAAGCGCTCCACCGCCGCGTACCTGGAGGATCAGGACTTCTTCCGCTTCTTTGGCATCTTCAGGAGCGTCAGCCTGCTGGCCAGGCCCGCTGCGCACGTGGAGGACCTCTGGGCCAGGCCCCAGGTGAACCTGAGGACCCTCGCGGGCAAGGTGAACGTGGACCTCAGGCTCAGCGGCAACGCCGTGAAGGTGCAGGCCCGCGTGCTGGAGGGCGACGCCGTGCTCGCCTCCGCCGAGGCCGACGCGGACGACAGGCTCACCCTGACCCTCGACATGCCGGGGCAGGTGAAGCTGTGGCACAACCATCACCCGAACCTGTACACCCTCGAGATCCTGCTGCTCGACCAGAACGGCGGGGTCGTGGAGGTCGTGCCCCAGAGCATCGGCTTCAGGACCATCGAGATGGTGAACAGGATCATGCTGCTCAACGGCGAGCGCCTCGTCATCAACGGCGTGAACCGCCACGAGTGGAACTGCCGCAGCGGTCGCTGCATCACCGACGAGGACGAGATCTGGGATATCGCGTGCATGCAGCGCAACAACATCAACGCTGTGCGCACCTGCCATTATCCGGACCGCCTGTCCTTCTACCGCCGTTGCGACGAGGCCGGCATCTACATGATGAGCGAGACGAACCTGGAGAGCCACGGCTCCTGGCAGAAGGGCGGCGGCATCGAGCCGAGCTGGAACGTGCCGGGCAGCAACGAGGCCTGGGAGGCCGCCGTGCTCGACCGCGCCAGGAACAACTTTGAGACCTTCAAGAACCACGTCTCCATCCTGTTCTGGTCCCTGGGCAACGAGTCCTACGCGGGCGAGGTGCTGGTGAAGATGAACCGCTACTTCAAGGAGACCGACCCGAGCCGCCTGGTGCACTACGAGGGCGTGTTCAACTGCCCGGCGTACAAGGACCGCATCTCCGACATGGAGAGCCACATGTACACCGCGCCGGACAAGGTCAGGGAGTACCTGGAGAGCGATCCGCCCAAGCCGTTCATCCTGTGCGAGTACATGCACGACATGGGCAACTCGCTGGGCGGCATGAAGTCCTATCACGATCTGGTGGACGAGTTCCCGATGATGCAGGGCGGCTTCATCTGGGACTACATCGATCAGGCCGTCATGGTGCGCGACGAGGTGACCGGCCGCGAGGTGCTCCGCTACGGCGGCGACTTTGACGACCGTCCGTCCGACTATGAGTTCTCCGGCAACGGCATCGTCTTTGCGGACAGAACCGAGAAGCCTGCGATTCAGGAGGTGAAGTATTACTATGGCCTGCACAAATAAGCTGAAGCTCGTTTTCGGAGATCTGACGCTGGGCGTGAAGGGCGGCGCCTGGCATGTGATCTTCAACTATATGCGCGGGGGCATCGAGTCCCTGGTGAGCGGCGGGCGCGAGTGGATGTACCGCGCGCCGCAGCCGACCTTCTGGCGCGCGCTGACGGACAACGACCGCGGCAGCCAGTTCCACCTCGCGTCCGGCTGCTGGCTGGCGGCGGATACCTTCATCCGCGTGACCGGCGCGTCGGTGGCGGTGGACGGCCGGGCGATCGCGCTGCCGATTCCGCCGGAGAACAACCGCTACACCCCGGAGGAGACCGCGGAGCGCGTGGCGATCACCTTCTCGTTTGAGACGCTGACGGTTCCGGCGGCGAAGGTGAACGTGACCTACACCGTGACGGCGGACGGGCGCATCAACGTGGCCTGCCGGTACTTCGGCCAGAAGGGCCTGCCGCAGATGCCGGTCTTCGGCCTGCGCATGGTGATGCCGACGATGGCGACCGGTTTTACCTACGAGGGCCTGTCCGGCGAGACGTACCCCGACCGCATGGCCGGCGGCGTGCCGGGCGTGTACGAGGTGAAGGGCCTGCCGGTGACGCCGTACATGGTGCCGCAGGACTGCGGCATGCACATGGAGACGAAGTGGGTGGAGATCCGCCGCGATACGCAGCTGGCGAACACCGCGAATCCCCCCGAGAGCGCCCTCAGAATCAGCATGGACGAAAAGCCGTTTGCGTTCTCCTGCCTGCCCTACACGGCTGAGGAGCTGGAAAGCGCGACCCATCACGAGGAACTGCCGCCGGCCCGGCGCACCGTGCTGTGCGTCTACGGCGCCGTGCGCGGCGTGGGCGGCATCAACAGCTGGGGCGCGGACGTGGAAGAAGCGTATCACCTCAGCGCCGAAACGGATATGGCGTTCTCGTTCAATATCGAGCTGTAATCCTGTCCCCGCCAAAAATGCTGTCGGGCGCGCGAAGCGAAGAAGGGAGTCTGAGGGATGAAATCCCTCAGGCAGGTTTGGGCGGCAGCCCAACGTATCCCATCCTATGAAAAAAGCGCAGTCTCAGAGCAGGATGCGCAGCATCCTACGATTGAGACGGGTTTGATCCGCAAAGCGGGTATTTGAAATCAGAGCGTCATGGACAGCTAAAATCATGCAACAAAAAAGTGCGGTATGTGAAAGCATATCGCACTTTTGCATTTGATCAGGGATGCGATCGGATTGGCGGTGAGAACTCAAACCGCGCGCTTTGTCCCTGTTTCAATCGTAGGCTGCTGCGCAGCCTGCTCTGAAACTGCATTTTTCTTTATAATATGGAGACGTTAGGGCTGCCGCCCTAAAACCTGCCTGAGGGACCAGTCCCTCAGACTCCCTTCTTCGCTTCGCGCCTGGATGAGCGGGCGTGTCAGTGCCCGCCCAGCACCTGGGCGAACGGGTCGTCGTCCTGCGTCTCGTCGATCAGGCCGTCGGATTTCAGCATGTCGCGCAGCACGTCCATCTCGCTCTCCAGGTCGATGAAGCGGTACTCGT
>JBJEUH010000034.1:0-8094 GCA_051883735.1 Candidatus Ventricola sp. | reverse complement strand
TTCTCGATCACGTTTACATCGCCCACATTTGCCATGCCCAGTGGCATCATCAGTACTCGCTCCTTTCAAATTAGTGTGACCTAACTGATGGGCTGGAATATAGTCAGCGCTTTCGCCTGACTGGCTGTGAGTTTAGCACGTCTAACAGGAAATGTCAATAGGATTAAAGGAATAGTGGTTTCTTGAAAAAAGAAAAAGAAAATGATAGAATATCGACAAGAAATGAGGTGATTGAATGAACATACATGAATCATCGGAGGATTATCTTGAGAGAATTCTCATGCTCTACGAGGCGAAAGGAACGGTCAGATCCATCGATATTGCGATGGAAATGGGCGTGACGAAGCCCTCCGTGAGCTTTGCGATGAAGAAGCTGCGGGAAAACGGCTATATCCGAATGGATGAGGATAACCTGATCACATTGACAGAATCCGGTATGGAGATTGCGCAGCGCATCTACACGCGGCATAAGATTCTGACGCAGTATCTGATGAAGCTGGGGGTAGATGAAGAAACTGCGCGAGCGGATGCCTGCAAGATGGAGCACGATCTTTCTGCCGCATCGTTTGAAGCCATGTGCAGGCAGCTGCAAACCAACGAACCGGGATAGGATACTATCTGCCGCTGCTGCGCAAAAAGAAGCGCATGGGAGACATCCATGGGAAAACCTGCTGCAAAAAATGATAACAGGTCTTGATTTACAGCAGAAGAGTGGTATAATCGACTGTAAGGAAGATCTAACGGTTTAACTGAAATCTGACATATGGAGGAGTTAAGCATGGATAAGCAGGTTTCGGCGCTTCTGAACGACCAGATCAATAAGGAATTCTATTCCGCTTATCTGTATCTGGACATGGCGAATTTCTATTCCCAGAAAGGCCTTGACGGCTTTGCCAACTGGTATGAGATTCAGGCAAGGGAAGAACAGGATCATGCGATGCTGATGTACCAGTATCTCCACAACAACGGCGAGAAGGTCACGCTCGAGGCGATTGCCAAACCGGACAAGACCTTTGAGACGCTGATGGATCCGCTCAAGGCCGGGCTGGAGCATGAGAAATATGTGACCTCGCTGATCAATGCGATCTATGCGCAGGCGCAGAAGGTCAATGATTACCGGACGACCCAGTTCCTCGACTGGTTCATCAAGGAGCAGGGTGAGGAAGAGAAGAACTCGGGCGATCTGATCACGAAGATGGAGCTCTTCGGCAACGACGCGAGAAGCCTCTACATGCTCAACAGCGAGCTGGCTGCGCGTGTGTACTCTGCGCCCTCGCTGGTTCTGTGATCTGGCAGGAAATGACAGGTTCAAATCGCATCCGATCATATCACATGAGGATAAGCGTTTTTGTGGACGCTTATCCTCATTTTGTGCAGGTGGAAAGCAAGCGTTGGAATGAAAGCGCAGAGGCAGTGCTCTTGCGCGGAGTTTGTCAGGGGTGATGATTCCGGGGAGAACACGCCGGATTGCGAAAAAAACAAAAAACCTCTTGACAGGATTTTCTTCCCATGTTATATTGTCGTTGGTTAGATAAATCTAACCTCCTCCCGCAAAGCTCCGCCGCTCTTCAGGACGCAGGAGAGCGGCGGTCTTCAACATCAATAGTTAGAGAAATCTAACTTCATATAGAAAGGGTGATTCTGTGCCTGATGAAATGGTGATCCGTCACTGCGCGCCGACGCTCGCCTCGCTCAAGACAGGGAGCCTGTTTTCCTGCCCGTGCGAGTCTGACGAGGAGGTGCTCCGAAGCGTTCGCGAGCTGAACCGAAGGCTGGGCGGCAAGGGATTGCGCGCGCTGCCGCTGCGGCGAAGGGACGGAAAGTGCCTGGTGTATGTGTACAGGCCTGAAAAGCTGGCACGGGATTTGAGTGATGCACACGCCAGAAGCATTCTGGCAGAGCTTGATTATCCCGGTGGGAATCCGTGCGGCTGTCTGAAGCGCCTGCGGGAAAGGCTCAGGACATCGAAGGAGTTCCCGCACGAAATCGGTTTGTTTCTGGGGTATCCGCCGGAGGACGTGGCGGGCTTCATGGGTAAGCAGGAGAAAGCAAAGTGCGTGGGCTGCTGGAAGGTCTACGGTGATGAAGTGCGTGCCCGACGCCTGTTTATGCAGTACGAGCATTGCACCAGCATCTATCTGCGCCAATACGCACAGGGAAAAGGCATCGAGCGGCTGACTGTGGCCGTTTGAAATATAAAAAAGAGAAAGAAGGATACGGATATGAAGATTGCAGTGGTTTACTGGAGCGGTACCGGCAACACGGAGGCCATGGCGGGCGCTGTCTGCGATGGCGCGAAGAATGCGGGTGCGGAGGTGTCGCTTTTCACCAGCGGTGAGTTTGACGAGGGCAAGGCGACGAATTTCGACGCGATTGCCTTTGGCTGCCCGGCGATGGGTGCCGAAGCGCTCGAGGAAAGCGAATTCGAGCCGATGTTTGCCGCCTGTGAGCCCATGCTGGGCGGTAAGCGCATCGTACTGTTTGGCTCCTATGGATGGGGCGACGGTGAATGGATGCGCACCTGGGAGGAGCGCTGTGCAGGCGCAGGAATCACGCTGGCCGCGGAGAGCGTGATGGCGCATGAGACGCCGGATGATGACGTGCTGGAGCAGTGCCGTGCGCTGGGAGCGGCGCTTGGCGCATAAGCCGGACTGTGCTGGAAATGAAAAAGAGATCGTGAACAGCAATGAGCCTGATGTGTTATGCAGGCTCATTGCTATATGCGCATGCTTGGAGAGGGCGGCAAGCAAGCTTCAATGGACAGCGCGAGAAAGGGAGTATGGAAACGATGACCGGCGAGCAATACAAAAAGCTGTCGCTGAGGGAATTCGACAAGGCGGCAGAGAAATTTGACGATAACGACCCGAGCGTCTATAACATGTGCCGTAAGGACTATCCCGACGTACTGGCTGAAGTGAGGAAGGAACCGTTTGCTGATCTGTTGGATGCAGGCTGCGGAACGGGGGCGATGCTCAGTATGCTCCAAAGGGATTGCCCTGATCAGCATTATACCGGTTTTGACCTGTCGGAAAAAATGATCGAGGCCGCCAGGAAAAAGAAGCTTATTGGGGTACGCTTTGTGGTGGGCGACTGCGAAAACCTGCCATTTGCGGCAAACAGCTTTGATGTGGTTACCTGCTCCATGAGCTTTCACCATTATCCGAATCCTGAGAGATTCTTCCATAGCCTGCGCAGGGTACTCCGTCCGGGAGGCAGGTTCATTCTGCGGGATATGGCATCAAGCAGTGCCCTGATGATGTGGTTTTTCAACCATATTGAAATTCCGTTCATCAACAAGGTCCTTCGCAAAGGGGACGTTCATGTGTATTCAAGGGAAGATATTGAGCGTCTATGCAAAGCAAGCGGCCTCAGGCTGGAATCCTATGAAGTCAGAAAGGGATTCAGGCTGCACTGTGTCGTCAGGAGGGAAAAGTAAGCTGAAGCTATTTTGGCATGGTGTTATACTCGGAAATTCGATGCAAAACCAATTCGTAAGGAGGAATACTCATGAAGAAACTTATCTTGACACTTACTACTCTGGTGCTGATGCTGACGCTGGGTATTGCAGCAGTTGCGGAACCATCCGTCTTTGAAGGCGGTAACGGTACGGCAGAAACCCCCTACCAAATTGCAACAGTCGAACAGCTTATGGCCTTCGCTGCCAGCGTCAATGACGGCAGCGCAGACGGATACGCTGGACAGAGCATCGTCCTGACCACTGACATCGACGCGGCGGAGATGGACTGGCAGCCCATTGGCCGGATGGATCTGGAAAACATGAGCGACATGTCCATTATGTTTGCCGGAACCTTTGACGGACAGGGACATAGAATCTCCAATGTGCGCTTTACCACGGACACGGCTATCTGCGGCGCAGGTGTATTTGGTATCAATCTGGGTGAAGTCCGCAATCTGGTGGTGGAAAACGTCGATGTGCGCTGCACGGATACCTTTTCCATGGCGATTGGCGGCGCAGTGGGCTACAACATGGGTACAATTGACGGCGTGATCCTGACCGGCGAAAATGACATTGCAGGTGTCAACTGTATAGGCGGCATCGCAGGCGGATCGATGGGCGCAGTTCTGAACTGTGCGGTGGAGGGAACCACCATCCATGTGCTGGGCGATAACGATTTCTCCTCCGGCCGCATCATTCAGGTTGACGTTGCTGAATGCGGCGGTTTGATTATTGGTGGCAGCTTCGGCGGAAGTATTGATCACTGCACGGCAAAAGGCACGGTCGTTGCGGAAGGAAATGAGCCAGTAGGTCTCGGCGGAGTTGCAGGATGCCTGGAAATGATGGATCGCATTACCAACTGCTCTGCAGAGGTGGAGATTGTTTCTGAACAGGGTGGTCATGCTATCGGCGGTCTGTGCGGATACAGCGGTACCCACTCCGACGGCAATATCGTTGCCGAGACGGAGGGCATCGTAACGACTGAATACCCCGCAGTGATTGACAATTGCCATATCATCGTGAAGATGAATATCCCCGGCGCGACCCATGTTGGCGGTTTGGTTGGCACTGGATTGTATTACTATGGCGAGGAGACGGCATTTTCTATCAGCAATTGCTCTGTTTCAGGCGAAATCACCGGAGCTGTCACGCCCGGTGCGGTCGTTGGTCGTTTAGCCAATAGTGTCATTGAAAGCTGTGAGGCGGATGTCTCGCTGAATGGCGAACCGTTGGCTGATTCGGTTGGTGAGACCTCGGTCATGTATGAAAGCGCTGACCAGTAAAGAATCTATAGCCTGGGGTGAGGTGTCATGTCTCAGCAGACATCGAAATGGTTGTGCTGCCCGATATGCGGAGCAAAAACGCGAACGAAAGTGTTTGAAGACACGCTTATGATCAACTTTCCCTTGTACTGTAGAAAGTGTAAAAGAGATTGTCGTCGATATTGTCCAAAGACATATCACGATCAAAAGTCCATGAATGGAGAGCCTGCTGATGACAAAGCAGGCTCTCTGTCCAAAAGCGCAAACCTGCAGAAACTGCGTAGGAGAAGGGCATTCTTTCACAAAGGGAGGCTTCGAGTGATTTACAGGCACATTTTTTTCGCAGCGGATTGACTTCTTCCTCTAAATCGGCTACACTATACGCGAAATTGAATAACAAGGATACTCAGTGCCAGGCAGGTTCAATGTCGGTAGGGCAACGCTGTCTGGGTAAAAGGGAATCAGGTGCGAGACCTGAACGATCCGGTCACTGTGAGCGGGGAGAGCGGCTGCATAGTCCATTGTGCCAAAGGCATGAGAAGGCGCAGCCAATCGATAATCCGCGAGTCAGGAAACCTGCTGAGACCATCCGGTGCACAGCTTCCGAAGAAAGCGGGTCGCCAGGGAAAGCCAGTGATGGCTTTGTTTGCGTATGTCCGGCGTCTGCTTTTTTTGAAAGGCAGACGCCTTTTTGTGTGCAGAAAGGGCGGCTGCCGGCGGAAAGGACTGTGGAGCGCGGGCTCCGGCCGTGAAACGGAGAATGCGCTTTCATAGATATGGGCAGCGCCCAAAAAAGAAAGGATCGACCCCTATGAAAAAGATGCTTGTGTTTCTGCTTGCCCTCGTGCTGATGGCCGGCTGTGCCGGCTTGGCTGGCGCGCAGGAGCAAAAGCCCGTGATCCTCATGGTCAGCTTCGGTACCAGCTATAACGACAGCCGAGATGTGACCATCGGCGCAGTGGAGGCGGCTGTGCAGGCTGCTTATCCGGATTACGAGGTTCGCCGCGCGTTTACCGCGCAGACTGTCATCGACATCCTCAGGGAGCGCGACGGCCTTGAGATCGACAACGTGGAGCAGGCCATGGAGCGCCTGATCGCCGACGGCGTGAAGAAGGTCGTCGTGCAGCCCACGCACGTAATGAACGGCTTTGAATACGACGACGTGGTTCGGGAGGTCAGCGCCTACGCCGGACAGTTTGAGATGCTCGCGATGGGCCAGCCGCTGCTGACCCGTGAGTCTGATTATGAGAAGGTCATTGCCGCACTGCTTTCGCAGCATGAGGACGCCGGCTCTGACGAAGTGGCGCTGGTGTACATGGGCCACGGCACGGAGCACTACGCCAATGCGACCTACAGCCAGCTGGAGAGCATGATGCACAGCGAGGGCTATGAAAATGCGTTTGTCGGCACGGTGGAGGGCTATCCGCGCGTGGAGCAGGTGCTCGCCAAGGTTCAGGCCTATGGCGCGAAAAAGGTGATCCTCGCGCCGCTGATGGTCGTCGCCGGCGATCACGCCAACAACGACATGGCGGGCGATGAGGAGGATTCCTGGAAGACCGTGTTCACGGAGGCGGGCTTCGAGGTGGAATGCGTGCTGGAGGGCCTGGGCCAGAACGAGGCGATTCAGGCGATCTACGTCGAGCATGTTCAGCAGGCGCTCGAGGGCGGCAGCCTTTGAGAAGGACCGGGGCCGTGCGGGCGCACGGCCCTCTTTGCCTTGACAGACAGGAGGAAAGCAGGATGAAGGGAAGCATGAGGTGCGCGGCGCTGCTGCTGATAGCGGCGCTTCTGACGGCTGCGGGCGCGCTTGCACAGACCCTCCCCACAGAGGGGAGCTATACGGTCGGCGTGTCCTCCAATGCGTCGATGTTCCGCGTGGTCAAATGCGTGCTCGACGTCAGGGACGGCGGGCTTCAGGCCGTGCTGACGCTCAGCGGGCAGGGCTACGGCTATCTGTATCCGGGTACTGCAGAAGAGGCCGCGGCCGCGCCGAGGGAGACGTGGATTCCCTATGGCGAGGACAGCGAGGGCAGGCATACGTTTGTCCTGCCGGTTTCCGCGCTGGACGAGGAGCTGGCGGTGGCCGCCTACTCCATCAAGTACGAGCGCTGGTATGACCGGACGCTGGTCTTCCAGTCGGACACGATGATACCCTATGACGCGCCGGCGGCGGAGCCCGCACAGGAGGAAACGGCGGACGTCGTCGCCCCGGATGGTGTGTATGCGGTGTCGGTCACGACGGATTCGGGCCTGCTGCGCTTCTCCGGCTGCGTGCTTGATGTCAGGGACGGGCGGATGACCGCCGTGCTGACCGCGCAGAAGAACAGCTTTGCGTACCTCTATGCGGGGCTGGCCAGCGACGCGCGCGCGGATGAGGCGGGCTGGATTGCGGCTGTGCCGGATGCGCAGGGCGCATACACCTATGTGATGGAGGTGCCGTCCCTGGACAGGCCGCTGCCTGTGGCGACCTATTCCGAGAAGACGAAGCTCTGGTATGACCGCACGATCACCCTGGATTCTGCGACGCTCGCGCCGCTGTGAGCGGGAGGAAAGCAGGATGATGAAGAGGATTCTGGCGGTCTGGGCGGCGCTTATGCTGTGCTTTGCCGCCTGCGCGCTGGCGCTTGAAGACGGGACGGTGGCGCCGGAGTACGTGACGATCACGGGCGGAACGGGCCGCGTCACGATCCACTGCGACGAGGTCACTGTGCAGGATGGACAGGCGTATGCCGTCGTCGTCTTCGACAGCCCGAATTATACCCGTGCCGTGATGGATGGTCAGACGTTTGCGGCGGAGCACGAGGACGGGCGCTCGGTCTTTACGCTGCCCGTGCCGCTTGATGAGGCGGTCACCTTCGGCGCGACGACGACGGCCATGAGCGCTGCGCATGAGATCGCCTACACGCTGTTCATCGGCACAGGTGAAGGCGATGCGCTTGCGGGCCTTGCGCATGAATCGAGCATGGAGCTTGCCTATGCCGAGGGCTTCTCGGTGGATTACTATGCGGGCGGTTATGCGCTCATCGACGTGAAGGACGACGCGCGCTATCTGGTCGTCCCGGAGGGGAAGGAAGCGCCCGGGGGGCTTGACCCCGCGATCGTCGTGCTCAATCAGCCGCTTGACTCGATCTATCTGGCGGCGAGCTCCGCGATGGCGCTCTTTGATGCGATCGATGCGGTTTCATGTATCCGCCTGTCCGGCACGAGCGAGGACGGATGGACGATCGACAGCGCAAGGCAGGCGATGGCGAGCGGAGCGATGCGCTTCGCGGGCAAATACAGCGAGCCGGACTTTGAACTGCTGCTGCGCGAGGACTGCGATCTGGCGATTGAATCGACGATGATCCTGCACACGCCCAAGGTCAAGGAGCTGCT
>JBJEUH010000033.1:0-8129 GCA_051883735.1 Candidatus Ventricola sp. | reverse complement strand
GGCGCGGCGTAAATTATAGGTGAGGAAGCTGAGGGCGATTTCGGCGCTCACCTTTCATGTACACCGGCACATACACCGAGTTGTGACCGATCTGTACCTCCTTGGCTTTTGCGGAATCGCTACAGCGGTTCGTGCAGGTGCGGCACTCCGGGTCGGTCTCCTGAATCGGATTTATCTTGTTCTCCCGGGTACTTTGATGTGCCAACACAATCAAAGCGAAATCTGCGCGCCTTCGGCCTGCGCAGCTCGTCAGGCCCGCCCAGGCAGCTGGCCGTTCCGTTCTGTCGGCCTTTGATGGATGATCTGTGTTTCTTTTCGTGACGCGGGATGATTTCTATGCTATAATGCTGTGTGGAAGCATTTTCCGCATCTCCAGACGTACCGGCACTCAAAAGAGGAGGGAACGCACCATGAAAAAACGCAGAAGGCGGCTTTCCTCCTTCCGAAGACAGGGAACGCTCGGCGAATTCACGCTCAGGCCGAAGCGGCCGTCCCGCCGTCGCAGAGCTGTGCAGAGAAGCCTCTCCCGCGCGCTCGTGCCGGCGCTTGTCGCCGTGATGATCCTGAGTCTGGTCATGATCGCCGGCATATGCCTGCGCAGCGTGCGCACGAAGAAGCTGAACGAGGAGCTTGCCGCGCTCCACGCCGGGCAGACAACGCCCTCCCCTGCGGCAGAGGAGGAGACGCTGCCGGCGTTCACGGCCGGGCCCACGGCGACCCCCGAGCCCGTCATCACGGCGGTGCCGAATCCCTCGCCCGCGGCAGAGGAGGACGCAGCAGCGCGCTTCCATCAGGTCGGCGGAACGCCGCTTGCCCACATGGAGACGCTCTACAACCAGAACCACGATCTCATCGGCTGGCTGAACATTCCCGAGGTGATCGACCTGCCCGTCATGTACAGGGACAACAGCTACTACCTGACGCACGATTTCAACAGGAGCAAAAGCGCTGCAGGGACGATCTTCCTGGATGAGAACCATCGCTTCACAGAGAAGACGCAGAATCTGCTGCTTCACGGGCACAACATGAAGGACGGCACCATGTTCGGCCGTCTGGTGCATTACATCCAGGACATCGACTATTACCGCAGCCACCCCTTCGTGCACTTTGACACGCTCTGGGAGGCGGAGGAATACGTCATCTTCGCCGTGATGCGCGTGCCTCTCGACGTGCACGACGAGCGGTTCATCAACTACTTCTCCCATCCCACGTTTGCAAGCGACGCATCGTTTGACGCGTATGTCCGCCAGCTCCAGCTGAATTCCGTCTACGCGGTGCCCATCGACGTCAAGTCCACCGATGCGCTGCTCACGCTCTCCACCTGCATCGATGAGGACCGTCTGGTCATCGTCTGCCGTCGGATCCGGGAGGGCGAAGCCCGCTCCAGGCTGAGCGAGCTGGTGCGGCTGACGCAGAGACAGTAACAGGGCAAGCACGGCAAAGAGCGGGAAACGGAGGCCTTTTAGCCTCCGTTTCCCGCTCTTCTTTTCCGTGGATTTGAACGTGTCCCGTCATCCCCGGGCGCTGCGTCACCCCTTCTGCTTCAGCATGCGGATCAGCCGGTCCACATCCTGCGCCGGCACCAGCATGCCGTGCATGTCGGTGATCTCCAGCAGATACGAATCGACGTTGTACGCACGGAAGACAAACGCCTGCGTCTCGCCGCCGTCATCCGTGAGCGTCACCCGGAGCACCTCCTCGCCCGGCTCCCCGAGCGTCACGCGCTCGGTGCCCTCAAGCGAATTCAGCAGCTCGATGACGCTCTGCATCGCGGTCGATTCGCCGTCCTGCGCCGTCAGCACCGCCTCGCCGCCATCCCAGGCAAAGGCCGCCTCGCTCAGCTCGTCGACCGTGACGGAGACCGGCTTCCTCTGCCAGAGGGTATCGATGCCCGCCTCGAGCAGATCGTCCGCATCGTCGCTGTAGAAGGTGTAGACCATTCTGGAATCCGGCAGGCGGGCGTAGCGGTCCGTCTCATCGTCCTTGCCGCCCAGCAGCAGCGTCCGCTCCGCCGTCTCTCCATTGAACAGCGTTACCGCGACCGCCTGCGCGTCGTCAAGCGCCCACTGCGCCAGCTGCTCATCCGTCGCGTCGGTGGCGATCAGCTCGCTCCACGTCAGGCCCTTGGCCTCCGAGACCAGCGCCTGAGCGGCGCTCTGATCGAGCATCTCGCCCGTCGCCGTATCGACCCAGACGCCGTCGCTCTGGCAGATGTCCAGCGTATCGCCCACCGTCATGCGGGTGACGTCCGTCACCTCCGGCATGCTCTCCATGCTGGCCAGCTGCGTCAGCGTCTTGTCAAACGCCGTCGCCAGGGAGCTGGCAATCACATAGACGCTCCCGCTGCCCGACACGCTCAGATAGTACCCGTCCTCAAACGGCGTCTGATCGCCCATGGCGTAGACGGTTTCGCTGCCGTCCTCGTCCCTGACCGTGACGCTGAAGGCGGGCGCTGCCAGACCGTAGTCCTCCGGCCGGGTCACGTCGGTCAGCTCGCGATCGGCGGTCAGCCCGGCGATCTTCTTCGCCAGGTTTTGAAGCGCCGACTGGTTGACCGGGAAGGACGCGTCCCCGTCCTTCGTCCAGACGCTCTCGCCCAGCGAGAAGGCGTATTCCTCGCCGTCCTTCGTCCAGGTGAGCGAGGAGACCGTCTTCTCCTCCGGCCAGAGCGAAAAGCTCCCCTCGGTTTCGCTGACCACCGCCGTCTCGTTCATCCGCCCGATGCAGACGTAGCCGATCATCAGCAAAGCCCATGCGCCCAGGAGCAGGATCATCTTCTTGCCGCGTTTCATCTGCGCTTCCTCCTCATCACGATCACGACGCCCAGCACCAGGATGGCGCCCGGAATCACGCCCAGCAGCACGATGCTCCAGAAGGAGCTCTGCGCCTGGGTGATCGTCAGGCCCTGCTCATCCATCGACTTGGCCCGGATGGAAATCGTCTCCTGCTGGTCGCACATCCAGTTCACACTGTTCATGAACAGGTCGCTGTTGCCGCCGGAGACCATCGCGTTCACATTGTCCTGCATCAGGCGGGCGCTGGCGATCCAGACCATGCGGGCCTCGCCCAGCTCGCTCGCCGCGGCGACCATGAACGCGCCGTCCACGTCGCCCTCCTCCTTTTCGGTGGTCTCCATGTCCAGCCCGGCGAGCTTGGCATACGCGGTTTCGGAGGTTTCAAGCAGCGCGCTGACCGTCGCCTGCGAATCGCCCGTCTCCACGATCGGCTGCGCCAGCGGCGCGAGGACGTAATAGCGCCCGTCGATCAGCGGCTCGGTGATCTCGTGGCTGGAAAGCTCCGGCAGCAGGTAGTACGGATAGCGGCTCAGGTGCTTGTTCCGGTCGCCCTCCACGACGATGCCCTCGCCCGCCGTCATGCCCATCTTCGCCGTCACGCGCAGCAGGTTCTCCATCTCGCCGGATTCGATATAGTCCGTGATCAGCACGATGCGGCCGCCGCCTTCCAGATACCGGATGAGCATCTCCGCCTCGTCCCCGCTCAGGTCGCTCGTCGGCGCGTTGATCACCACGACGCTGGCGTCCTCCGGAACGTCCTCGAGCATCAGCAGGCTCAGCGTGTCCGTCTCCAGGTTGTCGCGCTCCATCAGCGTGCCCAGCATCGAGCTCAGCTCGCTCTCGCCGTGGCCGGTCAGGGCGTACACCCTGGGCACATCCGCGCTGGTCACATAGTGAATCGCGTTGGTCAGCGCGTTCTCGCCGTCAAAGTCGGTCGTGGTCGTGTAGCTGTAGCTGTAATAGTCCATGGAGTAGCTGGTCACGAAAATCTCGTCGTAGCCCACCAGCTTGGTCCGCTCGCCGCATTCCACCAGCACGCTGTTGGCGTACAGCGGCGTTGAGCCCAGATCGTAGCGGTCAAGGAACGTCGGCTTCTCGTTGGGATCGACGTATTCGATCCTGATCCGGTCATTCAGGGACGCATAGCGGCGGAGCAGACGCACCACCGTGTCGTTCTCGCTGCCGCTCTGCGCCAGCAGATACAGCGTCACCTCCTGGTCGATCCCGGACACGATGCGCCGGGTCTGATCGCTGAGGGTGAAGATCGCCTGGCTGGTCAGGTCGATTTCGGTCTTGTCCGTGGGCAGCGCGCCCGCCACCAGGTTGACGGCCACGGCGATGGCGATCACCGCCGCCGCCGCGAACACGGAATAGCTGCCCGCAAAGAAGCGCTTGCCGAACATCCTGCGGATGCGCTCCTTCAGCGGGCGCTTTTCCTTCTTCCGGGGCTGCGCAGCCTTCTTGCCTTTCAGTTTCATTCGCTCCACCGCCTCTTCTCCATCGATTGTACCGTCAGGAACAGGAATACCGCGATCATCGAGGCATAGTACACAATCGCCTTGAGATCGAACACGCCGTCGATGAAGCCGTAGAACCGGTCAAAGACGCTCAGCTGCGTCATGATCGAGCCGAACAGCCCCTCAAACGCGGACGCGTCATAGGCATACCAGCCCAGCAGCGCGCCGATGCAGACGACGCCCACGCCGAACGCGACGATCGGATTCCTGCTGAGCGCATACAGCACAAACGCAAAGATGAGCGCCGCCATGCACAGCGCCATCAGCGACGCGGAGGCCTCAGAGGAGACGAAGCTCGCCAGCCCGCTGAGGAAATACAGCAGCAGCACCGCTACCAGCGTCAGCACGGCGGAGGCGACTTGGTTGTCCGTCAGCGAGGAGATGAACAGGCCCACGGACAGGAGGCTCGCGCCCAGCATGAAGAACGCGAACAGCGCGCCGTACGCCGTGGAAAGGCTCACCGTGCCGAACTGCGTGAGGATCAGCGGATAGAGCGCCATGACGCCCATGGGGACGAGCAGCACCGTGAGCATGGCCAGATACTTGCCCGCCACCACGCGGCTCATGGAGACCGGCAGCGCATAGAGCAGCTGGTCCGTCTTCTGCCTGCGCTCCTCCGCAAAGGTGCGCATGGAGAGAATCGGCACGGCGATCAGATAGATGAACGAGATCGCGTCGAGCACATACGCGAAATTGGCGTACGCGCCCGAAAGGTTGTAGGCCATCGTGTAGATGCCCGCAAAGATCAGCACAAAGGCCGTGAACAGATACCCGAGCATGCCCTTGAAATACGAGCCGAGCTCCCTTTGATAGATCGCCGTCATGCCGTCTTCACCTCCTGCCCGTCGTCCGCCGCCGGATCGCTCTGCGTCAGCTCGAGGAACACGTCCTCCAGCGTCGCGCGCTCGCGCTTCATTTCAAGGATCGGCACGCCCGCCCCGGCGAAGGCGAAGAACAGCTTCTCGCGGATGTCCGCGCCGTCCCTCGGCAGGATCTGCGCGAGGGTCTCTCCCTCGTCCGCCGCCGACAGCTCTGTTCGCTCGATCCCCTCCACGCCGGAGAGCACCGCACGGGTCTGCTCCGCGCCCGCGCGCACGAGCAGCGACGTCCTGCTGCCCGAGGCCATCAGGCTCGTCAGGTTCTCCGCCGTGTCGCTGGCCACCAGCTTTCCGTGTGCGATGATCATGATCTGATCGCACACCGCCTGCACCTCGCTGAGGATGTGGCTAGAGAGGATCACCGTGTGGTCCCGGCCCAGGCTCCGGATCAGCTCGCGGATCTCGATGATCTGCGCCGGGTCCAGGCCGACCGTCGGCTCGTCCAGGATGATGACCTTCGGATTGCCCAGCAGCGCCTGTGCGATGCCCACGCGCTGGCGGTAGCCCTTGGAGAGGTTGCCGATCAGGCGATCCTTCATCTCGTGCAGCTTCGTCCTGTCCAGAACGCTGCTGAGCTGCGCGTCCCAGTCGCTCCTCTTCACGCCCTTCATTCTGAGCACGAAGCGCAGGTACTCCATCGGCGTCATGTCCGTGTACAGCGGCGGCTGCTCCGGCAGATAGCCGATGCACCGCTTCGCCTCAATCGGATTGTCCAGAATGTCGTGTCCATCCACGCGCACGTCTCCCTGCGTCGCGCCCAGGCACCCGGTGATGATGTTCATGGTCGTCGATTTTCCCGCGCCGTTCGGCCCCAGGAAGCCGTAGATCCGTCCCGATTCGATCGTGAAGGACAGATCCGATACGGCCGTGTGCGCGCCATAGCGTTTTGTCAGATGGTTGACCTCTATCACGCTGGTTGCTCCTTTCGTTGTGCGCCGATGCAGCGGCGCACGCTTTCGCCTGAAAGGATATGCAGAAAATGTCACAGCCGATTGAAGGCAATGTGAAATTATTTTTTCCCGCTCCCCGGCGTCCGCGCCCCGTTTTTTCCTGCGCGCGCTCGTTTTTTGAGCGCACCGGGCGCGCCCTGTTCCATTCGCCGCCACAATTTCGGCGAATTCTTTTCAATTCCGTCACAAGCCCTGCGATTCATTCAAAATCTTTTCTCATTTCGTCCATCCGTTTTCTAATCCTCGTCTAATGCTGATTCCTCAAGCCCGCATCGTTCAACCGTCCGGAACAAACTGTCACAAACTGTTCACGCTCCGTTTACATCCGGTTCGCAGCCCGGACCCTGCACGCGCCGAAGAACGGCGCTTCAGAAAATCCGCATAAAAACGGCTCTGCTTCCGCGCGAAACGGGAGCAGAGCCTTGTTCTGTTTTGAATTCACCGCTGCCGGTCAGTCGGTATACGCCCTGGCGATTTCCTCCAGCGCGCCGGGGTTGGCCTGCCGCCAAGCCTTGTAATCCATGCCGCTGTCCGCGACAGCCTGGCCGAGCTTCACCAGGAAGGACGGGATGTCGCCCTCCAGCATCGCGCCCAGCTCGCGGCCCATCGTCTCCTCGCCCTGCCGCTCGTTGCCGCCCGCGAAGAACACGAAGCCCGGCTGCGGCTTGCCGTCCACCATCTTGACGCCGCCGCGGAAGCCCAGCTCGCCGGTCTGGTGCGTGCCGCAGGAGGACGGACAGCCCGAGATGTGGATCTGGGGCAGCGCGTCTGCCGGCAGCTTCGCCGCGCGCACAGCGTCCACGCACGCGTGCAGCAGCGCCTGCGAGTCGCGCACGCCCACCTGGCAGATGCTCGCGCCGATGCAGGCGACGGAGCATTCAAACGGGGTCACGGCGCTCCCGGCGGTCAGCTCCAGCACGCGCTGGGCCTCCCTGCCGGTGAGGTTGACGATATACGCGCTCTCGTCCGGGGCCAGGCGCATCAGGACGCCCGGCATGGCGGCCAGCGCGTCCGCCAGCGCGCAGAGCATCTCGGCCGAGGGCTGCCCGCCGATGGGATGCACATGCACAGCATACAGGCCCGGCTGCTTCTGCGGGATGACCCGCTCGCCGGAGGCCGTCGTGCCGTCGCCGGCCTTGGTGGTCTTCGCGCTCAGCGGCGGCAGCGTCAGGTCCTCGCCGGAGGCGCGTACCTCGGCGAGCTTCTTCAGGTACGCCGCCTTGTAGGCCTCCGGCCCGCCCAGCGCCTCCTGCATGTAGCGGGTGCGCGCCTTGCCGCGGTTCTCATAGTTGCCATAGGCGCGGAAGGTCAGCCACATCGCCTTGATGTAGTACAGGATGTCCTGCGGGTTCACGGCCTCGGCCACCTTCACGCCGAAGCGCGGGTTATTGCCCAGTCCGCCCGCGCTGTACACGTCAAACAGCCCGTCCGGACGCGCCGCAAAGCCCAGATCGCGGTAGGTCGCGTGGGTGAGGTTCGCCGGGGCGTTCGAGAAGCCGACCTTGAGCTTGCGGGGCATCTTCTCCGCCTTGATGAACGTGAGCAGATAGTCGCCGGCGGCCTGCGCCCACGGCGTCACGTCGAAGTACTCCCCCTCCTCCACGCCGGAGAGCGGAGAGCACATCACGTTGCGCGGGAAGTCGCCGCCGCCGCCCATCGTGACGATTCCGACGTCCAGCGCGCGCTCCATGATGTCGCACACGGCCTCCTGCGTCAGGTCGTGAAGCTGGATGGTCTGGCAGGTGGTGAAGTGCACGCGCTCGATGTGATGCTTGCGGATCATGTCCGCCGTAAACGAGAGCTTTTCCGGGGTCACGCAGCCCGCGGTCATGCGCAGGCGCAGCATGCTCGACTTGCCGTCGCGCTGCGCATAGCTGCCATAGTATCCTGAGAAGCCCTTGTACGCCGCCTTGGGCATCTCCCCGGCGAAGAACGCGGCGCTCTTTTCCCTGAATTCCGGCAGATCCGCGCGGAATGTCTGTGTGCTCG
>JBJEUH010000032.1:0-8205 GCA_051883735.1 Candidatus Ventricola sp. | reverse complement strand
CCATCAGAGAAGCCCGGTGATGAAGATCACCAGGATCAGCACGGGCAGGACGAACTGGAAGAACGGCCTCAGCTTCGCGGAGAGCCTCAGGCCCTCGCCCTCGTTCGCCTCCGCGAGGTAGTTGTCAAAGCCCCAGCCCCAGCGGGTCGTGCAGAAGAGCAGATAGACCAGCGAGCCCAGCGGCAGCAGCAGGTTGCTCACCAGGAAGTCCTCCGTATCCAGCACGTCGCGCCCGCCGATGAGCCTGAGACCGGAGAGCACGTTGTAGCCCAGCAGGCACGGCATGGACGCGAGCAGGATGAAGATGCAGTTCGCGACGACGGCCTTTCTGCGATTCCAGCCGAACATGTCGATGCAGTTGGAGATCAGGTTTTCAAACACGGAGATGACCGTGGTGAAGCTGGCGAACGTCATGAACAGGAAGAACAGCGTGCCCCAGAAGCGGCCGCCCCGCATGCCGGCAAAGACGTTGGGCAGGGTTACGAAGATCAGGGACGGGCCGGCGTCCGGCTGCACGCCGAAGGAGAAGCTGGCCGGGAAGATGATCAGGCCGCTCATCAGCGCCACGAAGGTGTCCAGCAGGCAGATGCGCACGGCCTCGCCCGCGAGCGTGTTCTTCCTGGTCATGTAGGAGCCGAAGATCTCCATGGCGGCGATGCCCAGGCTCAGCGTGAAGAACGCCTGGTTCATCGCGGCGGTGATCACGGAGAAGAGGCCCTGCTCCTTCGCGCGGCTGAGGCTGGGCAGCAGGTAGAACCTGAGGCCCTCGCCCGCGCCCTCAAGCAGGCAGCTGTTGATCGCCAGCACGATGATGAGCAGCAAAAGCGCGCTCATCATGAGCTTGGAGATGCGTTCCAGGCCCTTCTGCAGGCCGAAGCTGACGACGCCGAAGCCCAGAAGGACGACCAGCGCCATGAAGAGGGTCATCTCCCCAGGGCTTTGGAGCATCTGGCCAAAGACGCCGCTGACGCCCGCCGCGTCGAGCCCGGAGAAGGAGCCGGTCAGGAACTTGACGAAGTAATCGAGCATCCAGCCGGCGACGGTGGTGTAGTACATCATCAGCAGATAGCAGCCGGCCACGCAGAAAAAGCCGTGGATGTGCCACTTGCTGCCCGGCTTTTCCAGCGCCTGATAGCCCTGCACCGCGCCCTTGCGGCTGGCGCGGCCCACGGCCAGCTCCATCGTCAGCACCGGCACGCCCATCGTCAGCAGGAAGACCAGATAGAACAGGACGAACAGGCCGCCGCCATTCTGGCCGGCGACGTAGGGGAAGCGCCAGACGTTGCCGATGCCGATCGCGCAGCCGGCGCTCACCAGCAGGAAGCCGAGGCGGGATTGAAAGCGCTCGCGTTTCATGGTAAGACTCCTTTGTTTCCATTTGAGCGGACAGAAAATCCATACACGCGCAAGACTCTAACAGAATCAGACCAAAAAGTCAATTGTTTTGGCCGTAAATTCGGGCGGGAGCGCGTTTTGCGGCTTTGACCTGTGTGGAACCGCCCCCAAAGCCGCACAACGAGCGCAAAGAGCGTTGTTTTTCAGGGCTGTTCGGAGGGGGGAGCGGGCGCTGCCCGCGCCTTGGCCGTTGCCTAATTCCCGCATATGCCTTATAATGGATGCAGCATCGACGGGGAGGAAGGATCATGGACAAGCTGCTTTTCGGCGCCGCCTATTACGACGAATACATGCCGCATGAACGGCTCCGCAGGGACGTGGAGCTGATGAAGCGCGCAGGCGTGAACACGGTGCGCATCGCGGAATCCACGTGGAGCACCTGCGAGCCGCAGCCCGGCGTGTTCGATTTTTCGCATGTGGAGCGCGTGATGGACGCGATGGAGGCGGCGGGCATCGGCGTGATCATCGGCACGCCGACGTATGCGGTGCCCGCCTGGATGGTGAAGGCCCATCCCGACGTGCTGGTGGAGACGAAGCAGGGGCCGCTGCGCTACGGCCCGCGCCAGATCATGGACATCACCCATCCCGTCTACCTGTATTACGCCGAGCGTGTCATCCGCGAGCTGATGAAGCGCACGGCGTACCGCACATGCGTCATCGGGTTTCAGATCGACAACGAGACCAAGCACTACGGCACGGCCGGAGCGAGCGTGCAGGCGCAGTTTGTGAAGCACCTGCGCCGGGAGTTTGGGGACGATCTGGACGCCATGAACCGCGCCTTCGGACTGGATTACTGGAGCAACCGCGTGGACGCGTGGGAGGATTTTCCGGACGTGCGCGGCACGATCAACGGCAGCCTGGGCGCGGAGTTTGAAAGGTTCCAGCGCGGCCTGGTGACGCAGTTCCTTGCGTGGCAGGCGGGGATCGTGAACGAATACCGGCGGGAGGATCAGTTCATCACGCACAACCTGGATTACGAGTGGCGCGGCCATTCCTACGGCGTGCAGCCGGACGTGAACCACTATCACGCGGCGCGGTGCCTGACGATCCCCGGCGTGGACATCTATCACCCCAGCCAGGACGAGCTCACGGGCGCGGAGATCGCGTTCGGCGGCGACATGTCCCGCTCGCTTTCCGGCGGCAATTACCTGCTGCTGGAGACGCAGGCGCAGGGCTTTCCCAACTGGACGCCGTATCCCGGCCAGCTGCGCCTGCAGGCGTACAGCCACATCGCCAGCGGCTCTTGCAGCGTCATGTACTGGCACTGGCATTCCATTCACAACGCCTGCGAGACGTACTGGAAGGGCGTGCTCAGCCACGACTTCGCGGAGAACGAGGTCTACCGCGAGGCCTGTACGATCGGCGCGGAGTTTAAGCGCTTCGGCAGCCGCCTGGTGAACCTCAAAAAGAGGAACGACGTGGCGATCCTGGTGAGCAACGAATCGCTGACGGCGCTCAGGTGGTTCCCCATCCGCGCGACGGCGGCGGGCAGCGGTGAGCTGTTTTACAACGACGTGGTGCGCTGGCTCTACGACGCGCTCTACCGGATGAACGTGGAATGCGACTTCATCTGGCCGGAGAGCGAGGACCTCGCGCGCTACAAGGCCATCGTCGTCCCCGCGCTCTACAGCGCGCCGGATGCGCTGCTTGAAAGGCTGGAGCGCTACTGCGAGGACGGCGGCACGCTGATTGCGACGTTCAAGTTCGGCTTTGCCGACGAATACGTCAAGGTGAGCGACGGCGTGCAGCCGCGCATCCTGAGGACCTGCATGGGCGTGCGCTATCATCAGTTCACGCTGCCGCAAAATGTGACGCTGCGGGGCGAGGCCGCAGACGGCGCGGACGACCGGGAGGCAAAGGGCTTCATGGAGCTGCTCATTCCCGAGGGCGCCAGGGTGCTGGCCCGCTATGAGCATCCCGCGTGGGGAGCCTATGCCGCCATCACGGAAAACCGCTTTGGCAGGGGCCGCGCGGTGTACCTGGGCTGCATGACGGGCGAGGCGGTGCTTCAAAACGTGCTGCGCGGCGCGCTGACGGACGCCGGCGTGCAGATCCCGGAGCAGGCGTTCCCGGTGATCGTGCGCAGCGGCGTGAACGATGCCGGCCGGCGCGTGACCTTCTGTTTCAATTACAGCGCGGACGCGCAGCAGGCGCGCGCCGATATGACGGGCAGGGAGCTGCTGGGCGGCAGGGCGGTTGCAAAGGGCGAAACGCTCACGCTCGCGCCGTGGGGCCTTGCCATACTTGAGGAAGCATAAGGGAGGAAGAACGATGGAAAAGCTGACGGTGCTGGGCACGGGCTACGCCCTGGCGACCCGCTGCTACAATACCTGCTTCGCGATCACGAACGACGGCGGCACGCTGCTGGTGGACGCGGGCGGCGGCAACGGCATCCTGCGCCAGATGGAGGACGCGGGGCTGGGGTTTGAGACGGTGCACGACCTGTTCATCACGCACGCGCATCCGGATCACCTGAACGGCGTGGTGTGGGTGCTGCGCAAGATCATGACGATGATGAACGCGGGCAAGTATGAGGGCGAATTGCACATCTACTGCCACGAGAGCGTGCGCAGGGGGCTTGCGGTCATCGGCGAGCTGATGCTGCAAAAGAAGATGCTCCGGCACATCGGCACGCGCATCTTCTATCACGATATTCACGACGGCATGACGGCGAGGCTCTGCGGCTACGACGTGACGTTCTTTGACATCGGCAGCACCAAGCTGCTGCAGTTCGGCTTCACCACCACGCTGCAAAGCGGCAGAAAGCTCACCTGCCTGGGCGACGAGCCGTACAACCCGGCGTGCGAGCGATACGTCGCGGGCAGCGACTGGCTGCTGTGCGAGGCGTTCTGCCTGCTCGCTCAGGCGGACGTCTTTAGGCCCTACGAGAAGCACCACTCCACCGTGGCCGACGCGGCGAAGCTGGCCAGCCAGCTGTCCATCCCTCACCTGGTGCTCTGGCACACGGAGGACAAGAACTACGCAAACCGCAAGGCGCTCTACACCGCCGAGGCGAGGGAATTCTATTCGGGCGATCTGTACGTGCCCAACGATCTGGAGGTCATCGAGCTGTAATGGAGATCATTTCACGCCTGGCACAGGAGTTTGACGTCAGCGCGGCCATCACGGAGCGGGTTGTGGCGCTGCTCGACGAGGGCAACACCGTGCCGTTCATCGCGCGCTACCGCAAGGAGCAGACCGGCGCGATGGACGACCAGAAGCTGCGCGAGCTGAGCGAGCGCCTGGATTATTTGAGGAACCTTGAAAAGCGCCGCGAGCAGATCGCCAGCGCGATTGACGAGCAGGGCAAGCTGACGGACGAAATCCGCGCGCAGCTGGCCGGGGCGCAGACGCTGGCGAGCCTGGAGGACGTGTACCGCCCCTTCAAGCCCAAGCGCCGCACGCGCGCGATGATCGCGCGGGAGAAGGGCGTGGAGCCGCTGGCCAAGGCGATCCGCGCGCAGCGGCGGGGTGACGATCCCTTTGCTCTGGCGGCGGCGTATATCGACGCGGAAAAGGGCGTGCCGGACGCACAGACGGCCATCGCGCTCGCGCAGGACATCATCGCCGAGGAGATCAGCGACGACGCGGCCATCCGCGCGAGCCTGCGCGCGCTGGTGAAGCGCAGCGGCGTGCTGCGCAGCGTGCAGGCCAAAGAGGGCGAAAACGTCTACGCGCAGTACGCGGACTACCGCGAGCCGGTGATGCGCGCGGCGGATCACCGCATCCTGGCGCTCAACCGCGGCGAGCGCGAGGAATGGCTGCGGGTGACGGTCGAGGTGGACGAGGCGCTGGCGAATCAGACGATCTGCCGCGCGGTGATCGACCCGCCCAGCGCCTGCTGCGAGATCGTGCGCGAGGCGGCGAAGGACGCGTGGAGCCGCCTGATTGAGCCATCGCTGGAGCGCGAGATCCGCAGCGAGCTGACCGACCGAGCGAACGAGGGCGCGATCAGGGTATTTGGCCAGAACGTGAAGCAGCTGCTCATGCAGCCGCCCATCCGCGGCAAGGTGACGCTGGGCGTGGACCCGGGCTTCCGCACGGGCTGCAAGCTGGCGGTCGTCGATGAGACGGGCAAGGTGCTGGAGACCGGCGTGGGCCATTTCACCCTGCCCGGGCAGGAGCGGCAGAAGGCCACGGCCAAGCAGCTGATCCTCTCCATGGCGCGCAGGCACCACGTCACGGCGATCGCCATCGGCAACGGCACGGCCTCGCGCGAGAGCGAGCAGTTCATCGCCTCGCTGCTGCCGGAGCTGCCGGGCGTCAAGTACATGATCGTCAGCGAGGCGGGCGCGAGCGTCTACTCGGCCAGCAAGCTGGCGGCGGAGGAATTCCCGGAGTACGACGTCTCCCTGCGCAGCGCGGTGTCGATCGCCCGGCGCATGCAGGACCCGCTCGCCGAGCTGGTGAAGATCGATCCCAAGGCGATCGGCGTAGGCCAGTATCAGCACGACCTCAAGCAGGCGGAGCTGGAATCGGCGCTTGACGGCGTGGTGGAGAGCTGCGTCTCCAGCGTCGGCGTGGACGTGGAGACCGCCTCCGTGCAGCTGCTCACGCATGTGGCGGGCATCGGCAAGGCGCTGGCGGCGAACATCGTGGCCTATCGCGAGGAGAACGGCATCACCTCGCGCGCGCAGCTCAAAAAGGTGCCCAAGCTGGGGCCGAAGGCCTTTGAGCAGTGCGCAGGCTTTCTGCGCGTGCGCGGCAGCAACCCGCTGGACGCGACGGCGGTGCACCCGGAGAGCTATCCGGCGGCGAAGGCGCTGCTTGCGCGCCTGGGCCTCGACGTGAAGGAGATCCGGCGGGGCGGCATCGCGGGCGTCACGGCGCGCGTGCAGGAGATCGGCGCGGGCAGGCTGGCCGAAGAGCTGGGCGTGGGCGAAATGACGCTGCTGGACATCGCCTCGGAGCTGGAAAAGCCGGGACGCGATCCGCGCGAGGAGCTGCCGCCGCCGGTGCTGCGCACGGACGTGCTGTCCATGGAGGACCTCGTGCCCGGCATGGAGCTGACCGGCACGGTGCGCAACGTGATCGACTTCGGCGCGTTCGTGGACATCGGCGTGCATCAGGACGGGCTGGTGCACATCTCGCGCATGTCGGAGAGGTTTATCAAGCACCCGAGCGAGGCGGTCGCCGTGGGCGACGTGGTCAAGGTCTGGGTGGTCGATGTGGATCAGAAGAAGAAGCGCATCGCGCTGACGATGGTGAAGGGAAGAATGTGACGTGCACAAAGGGCGTGCGGCGGCGCTGATGGCGGCGCTGCTGCTGCTGGGCGCGCAGGCCTGCGCGCTGGAGGCGGACGGTGCGCCGGCAGCCTTCGGCGGCAGCGGGGAGGACGCGCTGTACGAGGCCGTCGCCTGCGGGGACGGCCTCCTTGCCGTGGGCACGACGGCCTCAAGCGACTATGATCTCTCCATGCGCACGCGCAGCGGCGAGACCGGATGGGCGCTGCGGCTGAATGCAGACGGCAGCGTGCGCTTCAGCTTCTGCACGGGGCGGGCCGGCATGACGCGCATGACCGCGCCCGCGGCGTTTGAGGACGGATCGTGCAGCCTGGTGCTCGTGGACGGGACGGCGCAGCGCGGCGAGTGGATCGTGCTGGACGAGCGGGGCAGGAGCGTATCCCGCGTGGCGATCGACGGCGCGGCGGCGCTGTGCCCGCAGGGCGAACGGATCGTGCAGATGCTGCCGGTGGACGGGCCTGAGGGCGTGCAGCTCGCGGCGCTTGTCGCCCATGCGGACGGCGAGACGATGTGCTGCGCGCGGCTCGCTCAGGACGGCAGCGCAGCGGCGGGCAAACCGTTTGCTGTGAGCGGCCCGGGCGTGGCCTGCGCGGGGCGTGAGGGCCTGCTGGCGTATGCCGCCGTGCAGGACGGGGGCCTGAGCCTCGCCTTTGTGAACGGGCAGGGAACGGCTCAGCAGGGATTTGGCGAGGGCCTGACGCCCGGCGTCCGCGTGCAGGCGGTGCATGACGCGCAGATGGGCGGCGACGGGAGCGTGGCGGTCTGCGGCGAAACGGCGGACGGCGGCGGCTTTCTGCTGCGCGCGAGCCGCGAGGGCGAGCGGCTGTTCCTTTTGGAGACCGGCGCGCCGCTGACCCGCCTGACGGCGACGGACACCGGCTATGCGGCGCTGGAGGACGGGCGCATCCTGTTCACGGACGAGGATGGCTCAGGCGTGGCCTGGGCCGCCGCGCCGGAGAACACGCTGGACCTGGCGCCGTCCCCGGGCGGCGCGGCTGCGCTCTCGCACCTCGACACGCGCGGCAGACGGCAGGCGGCGTTTGCGCACGTCGCGCAGCCGGAGCTTGAGCCGCAGCAGCGGGCGCATGGCGCGTACCCGGGCGCGCTCACCGCAGGCGACGGGGTTTTGCTGTGCAGCGCGGAGGATGCGCTGGGCGTGCGCGTGCGGCATATGTCGGCGGACGGGGAGGAGATCTTCAGCGTGCGCACGCCGATTCACACCGCGGCGGACGCGCTGGAATGGCGCTGCGCGGCGAAGCTCGACGACGGCTCGATCCTGCTGGGCGGGCGGTATCTCTACGGGACGGGCGAGGACGCCCGGCAGCAGGGCGTGACGGCGCTGCTGGGCGGCGACGGCGTGCTGCGGCGGATGGAGACGCTGGAGGACGCGGCGGCGGTTTGCGCCATCGAGCTCACGCCGGACGGCGAAATCCTGCTGCATACCTCGGCGCAGGACGGCTCCACGGAGGACGCGGTGCAGCTCTATGACCGATGAGGAACGGATTTTTCATGAAAAAGCGGGGCTGTCAGGATAAGTCCTAAAAAGAATTGAAAAAAAGATGTGAGA
>JBJEUH010000031.1:0-8232 GCA_051883735.1 Candidatus Ventricola sp. | reverse complement strand
CAAAATACCAGTAGCTCGGCTGATACTCCTTGCCAGTGTGCTGGTGCACATATTCCACCTGCAGATGATCGTTGCGCCCCTTGTACCGATGATATACGGCCATGCAGTTGCGCTTGAACGCCGGCAGAACTTCCCGGATAAACGCCCTGTCCCCCTCGCGCAGGAACAGCTTATACAGTCCAAAGGCAGAGCAGTTGGCATAGTCCGACAGGCGTTCATCCGCATACAGGCAGCGCCACATTCCCTCCTCATCCGCGCTGTCCACCAGGGAACGGATGATTTCATGCGCATCGTCCGTGTTCCGGCTCCACGCCAGATCCATGATGTGCAGCGGCGTTGACAGCGGAACCAGCTTCGTGAATTCCCAGCCCGAGGGCTGCCAGGGCGTTTTGACGACCTTGTGCGAGCGCCCTTCATACATGACGCGATGATGGAAATGACCGCAATCCGGCTGCGCCAGGCAGTTGCGCAGGATATACCAGCGATATTGCCAGGCCTTGTCCAGCATGGGGCTGCTGCTGCTGAGCCCGGGCGTCCGGGCAAACCACGCATCCGCCTCCTGCCGCTGCCGCTTAGCCAGGGAAGCGCCATCGCGAAGCGGCTGCATCCGTCCCTTCAGCAATGCCTCCTCGCCGACAAGCACGCAGGCAGCATGCATGAGCAGATCAAGCCGGGCATGCGGCGCAAGAACCATCTCATTGCTCTGCCATGGGACGGAGGAGCCCATGCCAAAGACGGGGGTGACGCCATGAATGGTGACGCCCGGGTTCCACCGCCACATCGATGCGCCTTCCTGCTGCTGTGCGCCGTCCGGAACGGTCAGGCGCAGGACAATGGGCTGATCCGAGAGATTCTCCCAGCGCTGCCACGAGACAGCCACGTCCTCCCATGTGATCCACTTCCACTCCGTGAGCGCGTAATGATCGTTTTTCCAGATCATTTCAAGCCGGTCCGGATACCATACGCTCTGCGGATCGGCGGTCATGGGCGTCTGAACCGAGGCGTCCACGCGGAACAGCAGAGGAATATTCATCTTGTGGATCACATCCATGCGTCCCTCGAAACCGGGGGCCGCCGTGAGGTAATCCGCCATCAGCCGGGCGCCCGCCGAACCGAGCAGCAGCTTTCCCGGCTGGGTACGAAGTGTCCGGTGCGGGATTTTCATTCCTGCGCAATCCATGTGAAACCACCTTTCCATTCACCGCTGCACCGCAAGCCGGCGGCAGAATCGCCTGTAAAAAACCATGGCCAGAATCATGGTCGTCGTATCTGTGATGGGCTGTACAAGGACCAATCCCCACAGGGGAAGCATGGCGTTCATCAAAAACAGCAGCGGAATATCCAGCGCGCCCTTGCGGCAGAACGACAGGATCAAAGCCTCTTTGGCATGTCCCGTCGCCTGAAACAGGGCCGTGAGGATAAAGCTGACGGTCATTCCAGGCAGCGCCCAGCAGATGATCTTCAAAAATCTCGCGCCCAGCGCAGCCGTATCGCTTTCCGTGACAAACATCCCAACAAGCTGCCGCGAGAAAACGAAATAGACCATCATGGCCGGGATCACCACACTCAATGCGCATTTCAGCGTCATGATGAGCGTTTCGCGCATCCGCTTATAGCGTTTGGCGGCATAATTGTAGCCAATCATCGGCATGACGCCAGAGGAAAAGCCGGTGGCAATCTGCATGATCATCATGTCCAGCTTCTGCGCGACACCGATGGCCGCCACCGCATAGTCGCCCGCAGGCGCAGCCAGATGGTTCATCAGCGCATGGGAAACCGTGGACATGGTCGTTTTCAGCGCCTGAGGGAAGCCGATGCTGAGAATCTCCACCGCCATGGCCCGCTCAGGCCTGAAATCCGATGGACGAAAGCTGATCACGGTGGAAAGACGGCTGCGATACAGCACCGTGAGATAAAACGCAACCGACAGGCAGTTGGACAGCGCCGTGGCCATCGCGGCGCCTGCGACGCCCATGTTCAGGCCCCGGGGATAGATCATCAGGGGGTCCAGCAGGATATTGCACGAGCTGGAGAGGATCAGGCCGAGGCTGGCCTCCCGCACCCTGCCCTCCGCGCGAAGCAGCTGGCTGAGCACCATCGTGAGCGTTGTGGGCAGCGCGCCCAGCGCGACGGTAAAGAACAGATAATTCTGCGTCGCCCGCAGCGAAGCATGGGTGGCGCCAAAGCAGCGGGCGAGCTGCGCCGGAAACGCCAGCATCAGCAGCGAATAGCCCAGCGCGCAGATCATGCTGCCCCACAGGCTGAAGGCCGAGGCTTTTCGGGCCGTCGCCTGTTTTCCGGCCCCCAGGCAGCGCGACAGCAGGCTGCTGCCGCCAACGCCGAAGAGATTGGCGATCGTGTTGAGCAGGAGGAGCGCCGTGCCGGAGACCGACACGGCGGCAAGCTGAACCTCATCGCCGATCTGCCCGACAAAAAACGTATCCGCCGCGCTGTACACCACGGTGATCAGCTGGCCCGCAATGGCCGGCCATGCGAGATACTGAACGGACCGCGCGACAGGCCATGTCTCAAACACGCTCCGAACATCTGGCTGCTTTTTACTCATGGAACCATCGCCCTTCAGTACCGGCTATATCCAGCTGTCAGCTGTTTTCGGCGTCTTTCCTGCGTCTCCGGTTGGACTTGGCCAGCCTGACGCCATAGTTGATCGCATTCACCAGGCTGAGCTCGTTGGCGATGCCCAGACCCGCCTGATCAAAGGCCGTGCCATGATCCACGGAGGTGCGGACAATCGGAAGCCCCAAGGTGATGTTCACGCCTTCGACCGCGTCCCATTTCTTCTCCGCCTGATTGTATACAAACCCCACCAGCTTCAGCGGGATATGTCCCTGGTCGTGGTACATGGCCACGACCATGTCGTACCAGCCGCCGCGCGCCTTGGAGAAGATCGTGTCCGGCGGGACGGGGCCCTCCACATGGATTCCCTCGGCCCGCGCTGCCTCCATGGCGGGAATGATTTCGTCGATCTCCTCGCGGCCGAACAGTCCGTTCTCGCCGCAGTGGGGGTTCAGGCCGGCCACGCCAATGACCGGATCGTCGATCCCCAGGTCGTGGCACGCCTCGTTCGCAATGCGAATGACCTCCAGAACGCGGTCCCTCTTGACCCGATCGCAAGCCTCCCTCAGGGAAACATGCGTGGACACATGAACAACACGGATGTTCTCATGGGCAAGGAGCATGGTGTATTTGCGGGTTCCGGTCATGTCCGCGTACATTTCCGTATGGCCGGAATAATGATGTCCGGCCTTGTTGATGGCTTCCTTGTTCAGCGCGTTGGTCACGGTGCCGTCGATCTCTCCTGCCATCGCCAGCTCAATCGCCTTCTGAACATACCGGAACGCCGCGTCGCCGGCCATGACGGACACCTTGCCGCGCTCAAGGCTGCGGATATCCACCGCCTTCATGTCCAGCACGTCGATGGTGCCGGGCTGAAAGCCGGCGTCCGCCACGCGCTCAACGGCATGAATGCGGATATCCGGGCGGCCGACAATCCGGGCGGCCTCCTCCATCACGCTGACATCGCCGATAACCAGCGGCTTGCACGCCTCGTAAATGGACGCATTGGCCAGCGCCTTGACGGTGATTTCCGGTCCGATGCTGGCAGGATCGCCCATGGTAATGCCAAGAATCATTTTCTGTTCCATTTTTCTTTCTCCTTGATCCGCAGTGTGGCCGCGCCGTCAGCACATGCCCTTGCTCTTGTTCTCCTCCAGCACCTTTTTGAGCGCCTCGATGCCCTCCGGCGGCACCTGATTGAAGGGCGCGCGGCACCTTCCGACCGGATAGCCCAGCAGCGCAACGGCCGTTTTGACGATGGTGTTGGGATTGCCATACTTGAAGCAGGCGCGGAAGGACTGAATGGACGCGTTGGCCTCCTTGGCCTCCTCAATTCTTCCTTCCATGAACAGGTTGTAGATGGACGCCATGGTATGCGGATACACGTTGGCGCATCCCGCGATGCCGCCGGTTCCGCCCGCCAGAAGCGTCCAGATGATCAGCTGATCGTTTCCGGACAGCGTGGAGAAGGTTCCGTTTTTCTTGGATTTGCCCGCGTCAATGTATCCCAGGATATTGGTGAAATTGCCGCTGGAGTCCTTCGCGCCGACGATGTTGTCGATCTGCGAAAGCCGGGAGACCGTGGCCGGGGCAATGGCGTTGCCCGTGCGCGCGGGAATATTGTAGAGCACAATGGGCATATCCACCGCCTCGGCAATGGCCTTGTAGTGCTCGTACAGCTCATTCTGCGAAGCCAGGGCGAAGCTCGGCGTGATGATGGACAGCACATCCGCTCCGATGTCCCGCGCCATTTTGCTCTGCTCGATGGTCTCGCGGGTGGAGATACAGCCGGTACCCGCATAGACAGGCACGCGGCCGTTGGTTTCCTCCACGACGACCTCAAGGATTTTCTTTTTCTCCTCGGCGTTCAGGATATACCCTTCGCCATTGGTTCCAAAGGGAAACAGCGCATGAACGCCGGCGCCGATCATGCGATTCACCTGATTGCGCAGCTCCTGATAGTTGATGGACTCGTCCTCGTGAAACGGCGTGATAATCGGCGGGATGATGCCCTTGATGGCCACACTCTTCATCTGTCTTCCTTCCTTTCTGCACCGGCTCATGCCGGCGGCATCTGTCAGAGAACCTCCAGGTAGATTTTCCGCGCGTCCTCCGCAGTCAACCTGCGGATATTGTTGTTGAGCAGGCGCGTCACCTGCATGCCGGCCTCCACCAGGCCGTCCAAATCCTCCCGAGGCACGTGGAAATCGCGGCTCAGACTGGTGGGAATATCGAGATGGCGAACAATCTCGTCCAGGCGGCGGATGATCCAGGCGCTCTTTTCCTCCGCGGTCTGGCAGCGGCTATCATCGTGGCAGCAGCGGTCATAGGCCTTTGCAAGGCGGTCGCGGCAAAGCGGCTCATTGAATTTCATCACGGGGACCAGAAGCATCGCATTGGAAACGCCGTGCGCAATGTGATACTTGCCGCCCAGCGGATAGGACAGCGCGTGAACGGCCGTCGTGCCGGAGGCGGTGATCGCCACGCCGGCATAGAAAGCGGCAAGCAGCATGCTGCTCTTGGCCTCCATCTGATCCGCGCCGTCGCAGGCGGCCTCGATATGGGTGAGGATCATGTCAAGCGCTTCCAGCGCAAAGGTATCGGAAATGGGATTGGCCTTATTGGACGTATAGCACTCGATGGCGTGCGCCAGGGCATCCACGCCGGTGGCTGCAGCGATGCTCCTGGGCAGATTCCTGATCATGCGCGCATCCAGCACCGCATAGTCGGCGATCATGCTGTCATTCACAATGCCCACCTTCAGCATCTTCTCCGGCACGGCCACAATCGCGTTGGGCGTCGCTTCCGATCCGGTACCCGCAGTCGTGGGAACCAGGATGCTGGGAATGCACTTCTTGGCCCTTCCCGGGGCGTCCAGCAGATCCCTGATGTCATATTCGTCTGTCATCAGCACGCTGGCCAGCTTGGCCGTATCCATCACAGAACCGCCGCCGCAGGCGAGCACCAGATCCGCCCCGATCTGCCGGCACTGATCGATGATCCCCTGAACGGCCATGTAGGTCGGTTCCGCTTCAATCCCGTCCAGCACCGAATAGGCGGCGCCGGAAGCCTTGACCGCCTCTTCCACCAGGCCAAGAAGCCCTGCCGCTTCAATTCCCCGGTCTGTCAAAATGATGACCTTCTTCGCGCCCGTTTCACGGATAATCTCCGTGATTTTTGACAGGACATCAGCGCCGCAATATACGGCGCGAGGCATTTTCAACTGGTATTGCGTCAGCATGTTCCGGTTTCCTCCTCTTTGGATCAAATCACGCGCGCATCAGGCGTCCGATGGCGCTTTGGAAGCAAATTCTGTTCAGCTGATCGTCCTGACCAGGTCAGTCAGCAGGGTCGGTTTGCCAAAGCCGCCCGATTTGGAAATCACCTGCTTGGTCCTTCCGCGGATGGTGAAGCTGGAGAGAACAGTTCCGGTAAACAGTTCCCCGACCGGCACCAGCTCATACACGTCCACTGAATTCATGCACTGCAGCAGCGTATCCCCGCCGGTGACAAACAGCGTGCCAAGATCAGGGCTGTCAAACAGGCGCAGCATAATGTCCCCCAGCACACCGGAAACCCGCATGCGGACATCGTCTATGGACAGCGCATTGCGCCGGGCCCAGCTCATGGTGGCTTCATTCCCGCCAAGGTCGTTGGTGTCGATAATCACATGGGGATTTTCGGCCAGCGCTTTGCGCATGTCTTCAAGGATCGCCTGCCCCGGCTCAGTATCGAAATACCCGGGCGTCAGCTTCTGCTCGGGGGTCAGGCGGATGCGGGCGAAGCCATTCTGCTCGGCGATTTCAAGCTGCTCCTGGGTCACGGGATTGACGCTTCCGCACAGCACCAGAAGGCGGCTGTCCAAACGGGGCAGCTGTCCGGCGCTGCCCTCCAGGCCGATCAGACGCGGCAGGATGGAGCCAAAGCCCGCGCAGCCCGCAGCGACCTGCAGCTGCCCATGCTGTGCAAGCCATTCGCCCGCCCTGATCAGGTCGTCGGCCGTCATGGCGTCATACACCTGGATCTGCTTTCCCTCCTGATGGAATCCGCCAACGGAAACCGTTTCCACGGACGCCTGGCTCTGCAGACCGATCAGCTTTGTGACATCCGAAACCCGGACCGGCTCGAAAGGATCGCTTCCGAAGACGCTTTGATCCACGGGCACCCCATCGATATAGTGAATTCCGTTTTCAGTCGTCCGGCCGATCTGTGGGAAGGCGGGCAGAAACGGGAGGTGCGCCACGCCGCTGGCATCCAGAAGCGCCGACAGCTCCGCGCCGATATTCCCCCGAAGCGCCGAGTCGGTCTTCTTGTAGATGTGTGGAATGCCCATCGCCATCGACTGTGACACAATATGATACACCGCGCGATAAGCATCCTGGGCGCTGATGTGTCGTGTTTCCATATCCAGCACCAGCACCTGAACACAATCATCGACCGTTCTTAGGTCGATGTCAGGTCGGGTCATCACTCGTGTATCCGCGCCCTTCGCTGCCAGCTGAACACCTGTGTCAATGGCTCCTGTAAAATCATCCGCAATAATCAATAGCTGTATCATATCAAGGGCCCCTTTCCCAATTCGGTGACACGATGATGAGCTTCTTTTGTTCTATTTATCATATCAAAAATTGGCTAAAAGTTCTATGATTTCATAGCTTTGTTATGTTTCCATTTGAAACATGACACAATTTTTTGCTTATTTATCCGTTCATAGTGTTTCATATTACAACGTAAGAATCACGAGAAAGCCCCTGCAAGGCAGGCATATGCCATCAAAGCAATTCAGAATGAAATTCTCCGCCCCGGCCATGCCTCGCAGGCACGGGCATTGGGCCTGTGTCCCCGCAAGCGGAGCGGACCGAAGCCGCCGGCGGCCTCAGGCCGGATCAGCGCCGGCATGAAGAAAGGAAGCCATCACAAGAATGCGCTTCCCTCGTCATCATCGGCCTCAGCAAACGGCCCGTTCTGCACGCCCGCAAAAAGGGGAATGCCTCCGCCCATGCGTGCACCGCATCTGAGCAAAGGCCGTTCTCATCTCCGATGCGGTTTCTCTTCATTTTTGCCCGCCTTGACGCGCCATGCCGGCGCAGTCCTCTTCCCGTGTCCTGACGCACACGTCAGCATGCCGCTGCGATGGATTTCCCCCGCATCCGCGCCCGCTTTTCTGCGAGCAGCGCCTGCCTGCAGCTCAGCCTTTTCACAGACCGTCCGGCGCAATAAAGTGCTTCTGCCTGTACTCCCGCGGGGAGACGCCATAGATCTCCTTGAACGCACGGGAAAAGTGAAGCTGATTGGCATACCCGACCATGACGCTGATCTCACCGATGGACAGCTTGGTTTCCTTGAGCAGCTGCTGCGCCTTGGCCATGCGATAGATCATCAGAAAGCGCTGGGGCGACGCGCCCATCGTATCGCGGAAGATGCGCCCGAAATAGCTGCGGTCCAGGCCGCAAAAGGCGGAGATGTCCTCGACGGAGATGTCCTCGTGGTAGTGCTGCTCGATGAAGGAGACGGCCTCCTTCATGTAGAAATCGCGCAGGCGCTTGCCGCTGCCCGCAGCCTGATAGCCGCTGCCGCGCACGAGCAGATCCAGAAAGATAAAGCCCTGGCCGATCAGGTGCATGGCGGAATCGGTGTTGTGGTCGATGATGGTCA
>JBJEUH010000030.1:5184-8271 GCA_051883735.1 Candidatus Ventricola sp. | reverse complement strand
TGGAGCGAATCTTGATGAGCATGTCCTGATTCATCAGCAGCATGGTCGGGCCGTCCACGTGCGCGACCAGCGCATCCAGCTCATCGAGCAGCGCATTCTTGTTGCTGTCCATCGCCGCCGAGGTGGAAATGTCCACGCCGGAGGTGAACTCGTTGCTGGTGCCCGAAAGCAGCTTGGCGAGGCCGTCAAACGTGTTGGGCACATAGCCAGCGCCGCTGGAGGACGCCGTGCCGTTGATGACGAGGTTATGGAACATGTTCGCCGTGGCCTTGATCTTCTGCTCCGCCTGGAAGGCCAGCTCATCGACAGCGCCCGAGGTGTTCTGCAGCACACGGTCGACCTCGAAGCTGCCGCCCATGACGATGGCCTGCGTGGTCTTTTTCACGCGCTTGGCCTCGCCCGGCGTGTATTCGGAGTTGATCGCGCGCACAGCCGCCGTGCTCGGGGTCTGGAGCTGGATGTAGCCATAGGCCAGCGTGCTGCCGCCGGTGCCCGGGGAGATGCAGTTGTCAAACGTCAGCGCGTCGAGCAGCATGGAGCTGCGCTGGAACGTGTCGATGATCTGCTGGTCGACCTTATCGGCCATGCCGACCTTTGCTTCCTGAAGCGTAATTGACATATCTTAATTTCCTTTCTCATAGCGCATCCGCATGGCCTCGGCGAGGCTTCGCGGTTCTGCGCTCTGTCCATTGTTTGCGGGCGGGTTATCGACCTGTGCGCCCTTGGTTTCCGTCTTCGGGATAAACTCCGACCAGTCGGCGCGGATGCCGTCCTGCACGGCCTTGGCGTCCTCCAGCGCGCCGTCCTTGACCTTGATGGCGGTCAGATCGGTCGCGCGGATGATCGCGTCCGCCCGCTTGCCGGTGATGCCCACGCCCGTCAGTTCGGCGCGGAACAGCCGCTCCGCCGTCGCGCGCAATTCCTTCTGCGCGGTCTGGCTCTTGTAGTCCTCGAAGGCCGCGTGCTCCTTCTCGTACTTGTCTTTGTAACCGCCGTCGCCCTGTGCCTTGAGGTCGTCCAGCTCCTTTTGGACAGCTTCAAGCCGCGATGCGGCGTCCTTGTCCTGCTTCGCCTGATCCTTGAGCGCGTTCACGGTCTCCGTGTGCGCGTCAATGATCTCGTCGATCTTCTCTTCCTCAATGCCCATTGCCTTGAGCATCTTTCTGGTCAGTGCCATACGATCTTTTCCTTTCCTCGGGGCTGTGCTTCGCCCGGATCGCTCTATTGCAAACGGCTGTGCTTCGCCGTCGTTGCCAAAAAATCAAAACGGGCGCAGGGCTATGCGTTGATCGGGCCGCCCTTCAGCTCGTTTTCCGCGATGGTCTTGTATTCGCCCGCGTGCTCCTCGATGGCGGGCTGGAGGTATCGCCGGGGCTTGACGTAGCCGCGCCCCACGCCGCTGCCGCGCTTGCTGGTAAAGGTCTCCCAGTCTGGCGGCGGCTCGAAGTGAGGGCCTGTGCCCAGCTCAACGTATGCGGCATACGGAATATTGCTGCCCACGCTCAGCACATCGCCGTTGACCGCGTGCGTGATGCTGTTTCGCAGCGTGCCGCCCCTGTATCCCTTGATGCCCGTACTCTCCACCGTGCCCACCGGGCATAGTCGTTTCGCGTATCCCTCGGCTTTCAGGCCGATGATTTCCAGCGCGCGCGCCTTTGCTCGGGAAAGCTCCGCCAGCGCCTTTGCGCTGTTGTCGGTAAACTGCACGCTCACTTCGCATCCTCCTTCCACCCCGCCCACTCGGCGTAGGTCATATCCTTTATGGGCTTCTGCGGAAGCGCGTCGCCGTACTCTTGCAGATTCGGGCGGCGCTTGCTGTTTTGCTTCGGGTATTTCGCCACGTCGTAAATCAGCGTGCACCGGCAGTTGTAGGTGTTCGCCGGTCTGGCGTTCGGGTCGCCGGGGTACATGATTTCCCCAAGCTCGCTGTCAAACGGCGCATCGCGCGGGCGCTTTTGCCCGTCGAGCAGCGCGTGCGCGTGGCGGGTGTGGTTATCCAGCGTCGCCAGCCACTCCTTTTGGCCTTCGATTCCCAGTTCCTCCGCCTTGCGGTAGGTCTCCATGCGCCCTGCGTTCTGCGCGCCGGTCATCGCCGTTCTGGCGTTGGTTCGCGCGGCATTAAAGTCCATGTTCGTTACGCGCTGGAGGCGTTTAGCGATGGTGTCCAGCGCCTCTCCCTCGATGATGCCCAGGTTGATCTGGTGCGTGATGGCGCTCCGGTTCCAGCGCTTGTCTGCCGGGATGTCGATTTTGTAGTTGGGCAGCAGGTCAGGCACGTCGCGCAGCAGCCGCGTCACCGTCGCCCGGTCAACCAGCTCAAAGCCGACGCTCACGTTCCCGCTACTCTCGATCTTGTACGCAGCCCAGTTCGCGTTATAGGCAAACGCCTCCGGCGTCGCGTCGTTCACGATCTGCGCGGCCAGCTCGTCGGCATGCGTCAGCGTGTCTGTCAGCGTGGCGAGCATCGTGCGCCAATGCTTGCCCTGGAACACTTGCCCGGCTAGCCAGTCGCGGTAGGTTTCCTCCGTGATCTCGCCTTTTTCCATCTGCTCCCGGAATTTCGCCTCGTCGCGCCGGAATCTGCGGAGAAACTGGTCGAGCTTGCCCTGCACGTCAATCTGTGCACTGCGGTAGGTCAGCCGGATGCGCTCCACCAGCGCCGCGATTTGTTCATCTGTCCACACGTGCGCCTCGTCTCGCATCCTGTCACCGCCTTCTTATCGCTTGTTTTGGTTTCAAGCGCTTGCCCCGCGCTGCGTGTAAATCCGCTCTGTTCTCAGCGCGCCGCCTCCAACAGCTTGAAGCAGGCAGCGCTTTTCCCTTTCCCACACGCACACAAAGCGCGGGTCGTCGATCTGATAGCTGGAAATAAAAACGGGCACGCGCTGACGCGCCGCCCAGTCAAAGAAAGCCTGATGGTCAAATCCTTCGTATGCTCTGCACTCCGTGTTTTGATACGGGATATCCGCGTACACGACGGAATCTGCCGGAATCTCCACGCAATCATAGGAAAGCGCCGTTTGCGTGAGCCTTTTGAGCGCCGGAATTCTCTGCAAGCTCTGCAAGCTCTGCAATCTCTGCAATCTC
>JBJEUH010000030.1:0-5084 GCA_051883735.1 Candidatus Ventricola sp. | reverse complement strand
TGCAAGCTCTGCAAGCTCTGCAAGCTCTGCAAGCTCTGCAAGCTCTGCAAGCTCTGCAAGCTCTTTCGCAGTCTGTGCAGTCCGACGATTTCGTCATACGCGATATCAAGCGGCATGAACGCCTGCATTCTCCCGTACATCTCGCGCGTCGGGAATTCCCATTGCGCTTTGCCGAAATAGTGCCCCGCCATCTGTGTGCCCAGTCTGCGCTGCACCTCCGCATGCGTCAGTCCGCTTTTGTGCAACGCTTCTAACAGATAGGCGCGCAGCTCCTCCTGCATCCTTTCCACGTCCTCGCGCGTCTGCGCTATCAGCGCATCCAATTCCGCCGCCTTGTAGGGCTGATGGCTCAGCCACCAGCGTATATATTTCTCCTTGTATTCCTGCTCGTGCGCTTTGATGTCCTGCGCGCTGCCGTCGCTCTCGATACCGAATTCCCTCAGCGGCTCGCGGTCGCCCAGCACGCGCGCATAGTGCACGGCACGTTTCCACGGCTCGATTTCCTCCGAATACAGGTAGTTGCACGCATTGTTGCCAAAGCTCCAGCAGTAGGCGACATACGGGTCACTTCCCTTGATCCGGTGGAACTCCTCGCGCGAAATCCACCGCGTTTCATGGGCATATTTCCCGTCAATCGCATCGCGAAACAGCTTGCCCGGCATAGGGTTGATATCGTTGGAGATGATCAGCTCCCACTTCGGCGCAATCCCATCGCACAGCTCCAGCGCGGCGTGGGTGATGGCGCATCCGCCCGCGCAGATGTCAATCAGCGTTCCCGCAGCAGGGAGGAAGCGGATGATTTCCCGCGCGATGCTGTTTTTGCTGCCCTGGTACGGGATGCCGTATCTCACGCCGGTGTCTCCTCCTCTTCGCCGCCTGTGTCACGCACAAACCGGCTCCGCTCCTGCTCGCCCTTGCGCTGCATGATGCCCTCCACCTCATCGGGCGTGATATTGGGCAGCTTGTTGAGCACGGTTTCCTCGTCGAGGTATTCCGATTCAAGCATCACCATCTGCACCTGCTCATACTGGTTGCTGATACGGTTGCGCTTAAACTGCGGATAGTCATCGATGCCCTGCAGCGCGAGAAGCTGCCGCACGCACTCGGCAATCTGGTACTCGTAGTCGTCGGCCTTGTCGTCCATCGCCTGATACGCGGCGTTGATCTCTGTGGCGGTTTTGTTGCCTGCCGCGATGGAGGCCGCGTCCATCACGCCGAATGCCTCGTAGATGGATGTGCGCATCATGCTGAGATAGGCCGCGCGGGACTGGTACGGCACCTCCTGCGTGTACGGGGTGATCTTCCCGCCGCTTTGCGTGTCAGCGCTGGCGGCGTGCGTCAGCGTCATGCGGTCGATGAACTGCTGAATGTCCTCTGCGCTCATGCCGCCATAGTTTTCAATCAGCCAGTAGATTTGCGCGCAGTCGCGCAGATCGTCGGCAAAGCCGCTGTACACGAGGTCATAGCTGTCAATCGCCTGCCGGTTGCCCACCAGCGTGCTCTGTTTCAGGCGGCTGCCCCATAGCGGCACGATGGGCAGCGCGCCGTAATTCTCCTCGCCGACGACCTCCGCGCGCACGTCTGCCGGTGCGCGGCGCTCACGCTGCTTGTATGCTCGCTTTTCCGTCTGCGCCTCGAGCTTCTGCGCGGTCTTGCCCGAATAACGCGTGAAGCCGTCCTCCTCGTAGAGCACGGCCTGAATGGGCTTATCCTTGTCAAGCCGCCAGTAGCGCACGCCCGCGCGCAGCGCGCCGGTCATTTCATCCCACATCGGTGCGAACTCCGTCAGCGGGAAGACGTGCGCCCGGTCGAAATTCCAGAACACAAACGAAACGCCGTGAATCAGCGCCAGATACCCGGCGCGGCTGAGCACGCCGTCAAAGTCCGCGCCCAGCTTCTCCTTCACGCCATCCTGCGTAAACGTCACTCCGTTGCCCAGCGAATAGGTATTGCGGCGCGTGTTGAGGATGTTGAAGAAGTTGGACGCGATGCGCGATGGCTGCTTGGTGAAATCCGTGTAGCGCTCGCCATTTGCCGTGTAGCGGATGGCGGCATATTCCCGGATCGTCACGTTGCGCTGGTGGTCGTACTCATCCGCCGTGCGCGCGGTCTGCACCATGCTGCTCCCTGAGTGCTCGCTCAGCAGCTTGCCGATAAACGCCGGAACGCCGCCGGAGGCGCGCGCCTTTTCAAAATCCTGATAGGTCAGCATGCTTTACTCCTTTATCCTTGCAAAAACGGGGACGCATACCCGTCATTCCCCGCGCGCGCATCCAGCAGGCGGCACACGCTGGCCGCGCTGTCTGGCGCGTCGTCGTGCTCCGCGTCCTCGCTGTAATCGAGGATTTGTGCGATGTAATCCGGGTCTGTGCCTTGCAAAAACACGATGTGCCCCCACCATTTGCGCAAATAGGTGGAGATTTTGACGTATTTGTTCATCGTCTCCGGGTAGGGCCGCGCCGACCCGCCCGCGCGCCTGATCTCCCGCCCCAGATAGCCCTTGTCGCCGTTGGTCTCGCAGGAGACAGGGCCGCACAGCAGGCGGGAACACTCCGCCAGCGCGGCGGGCAGAATCACGTCCACATGGCTGTGCCACAGCCTGCCGTACATGTAGATCGTATCGCCCGCGCGCCTTGCGCACGTCAGCGCCGTGTAATCCTCGCCGCCGTAGGCCGCGTCGATGTGTGCGATGCCGTCTCGCAGCAGCGCCGCGTCGTCGGCAAAGCGCGGTGCAGAGGTAAACAGCGCGTTTTCTGCTGCGATGTGCCGCAGCTCATAGTTTGCGGAAAACAAAGACGGGCTCATCGCCATGCGGAGGGCTTCAAGCTTCTCCGCGGCAATCAGGCCCGTCTGATAGCAGTCAAATTTTTTCGCCTCCGGCATGATGGAGAACGCGTCCTCCTTGTGCCACGGCGTGCCGGTGTTGATGATGCGCCCGCCCCGGTTTCGGACGTTTTGCAGCTCCATGTAAACGGCCTTGGTTCGCTCCCGCTCCGCGTGGGAGACACGATCCAGTCGGTTGACGATGTCGTCTGTGATGATGATTTCAGCGTGCTTACCCGTCAGGCTTCCGCCCAGGCCGATGCCCAGAAGCTGCGAGCTGCCGCGCGGCGCGCCGTATGCGCTCGTTGTGATCTCCGTGGACGTCGATTTGATGACTTCCAGCCGCTCGCCGGTGAGCGCCTGCACCATCTGCACAAAGAGCGGATGCTGGAGGATGCGCAGCACCTGCCGCACGACCTCCGCCACGTCTGCGTCCGTTTTGCGCAGAAACATGATGGACGCATCGCGGTAACGAACCATCAGCAGCGCAATGACGATGCACAGGCACGTTGTTTTGTAGCTGCCACGATGGGCTTGCAGCGTCATGTCCTCCGCCGGGTATCTTAGCATGGCGCGCATCCATGCCCCGTGCAGATCATCGCGCAGATCGGGATAGCCCAGCCTGCGCCCCAGCTCCGCCGGGTGCTCGATCAGGTACAGCGCGTTTGTGCGCCGCTGTGCGCTACTCGCCATAATCCACCTCGTCGAGCGCGGAGAAGTCGCCGGTTTTTGCGGCTTCCGGCGCGTCGCGCGTCAGATCGAGATACGCTCCCGTCAGATCGCGTAGCTTGCACTCCTTGCCGTCCCGGGACAGGCGCGTGCCGATGCTCTCTGGCAGCGCGTCGATTTCGCGTTCCAGCCTTTCCAGCAGCTTCATTCGGATTCGCGCGGCAATGTCCGCGTTTTCGGCGTATGCCTCAGATTGCCGTGACACGATTGTGTCATCGGTTTTCTGTCGCACTTTTGTCACGGTTTTGGCACGCTCTTCCGACCAGTTCTCCGACTTTGCTTTTCGTCCGACCGCTCCTCTGTTGATCCCGTACTTCTGCGCCAACTCCCGGATCGAAATGCCGCCAGCGATATACTCCGATCTGATTTTCTCCCAATCCGGCATTCCATCACCCCGGCTCACATGTGCGCTCATCTCCTCAAAATCAAGTTCCCCCTGCCCAACCTCTCGACCTGACCACGATCGTGGGGGAACGCCCGCGCGCAGCCGGGAGGATGGCCACGCGCACCCCAAAGAAAAAGCACGCCCTGATTGGACGTGCCCAGCGCCTCGCGTTTACGCGCTTCCGCTGATTATAATGTTACCACAGGTTTGCTGTGCAAATCTAGTGCAGCGTTGTGCAATGGTGTGCAAATTTCACGCTTTGCCTTGCTCCTCCTTCCCGTGCTTCCACGGCCTCTCCATGTTGATCTCCATCTTGCGTCGCACCGCCGCGTCGATGTCGATGCCCAGCTTCCCGGCGACAGACAGGCTGGCGATGATGACGTCGGCAAGCTCCTCGGCGTATGCCTCTGCGTCTGCGCTGGAATCCTCCAACTCATTGACCTCTCTTCTGATGGTCTCCATCGCCCAACCGCGCATCATCTCTCCCTGATCTGCAGGTTCTCCTTCTTGTCTCGCCGCCTCTATACATTCCTTCACGGTATAATCCGTGCTCTCCCACAGCCCGTGCGCCACCGCGTCCTCGTAGATCGCGTCGCGCAGGGTGTTGAGCGTGAGCGTCGGAAGCGCCTGTGCATTGTTCATCATGCTCCTCGCCACATTCAGGCCAGCGTTCCGTCCCTTGCTATATGCGCCCGTCTCTTTGTCAAGCTGATCTGTCAACAATCGAAATGCCTGATCCCCATCAATCGTTCTCATCTCATTCTCTCCTGCTTATACATCATGCGCGTTCTCATCGTCATCGTCCATCTTCGCGCCGCAGCTTGGACAATAGATCATATCGCCATGAAGCAAATCATCAAGATATAACTCATCACTTTTACAGTAATCAGAAACATGCCAGCATTCCTTGCAATGAGAACACTTAATAAAACTTTCTCCATGTTCATCCGTACTAAGAATCCAGTGTGCTGGCACATCATGAACCGGTATCAGATTTCCGATGCGACGAATGGCCTCGTCCGGCGTGTGTCCGTCCCATTCAGGTGCATATTCAAGCTCTTTGCATTCAAACATATCCCAGTACGGTTCGACGTCGTAGTGATATGTCGCCTGTCCGTCCGGCGTTTCGATGCCGACAATGAACATT
>JBJEUH010000029.1:0-8681 GCA_051883735.1 Candidatus Ventricola sp. | reverse complement strand
CCTCAAGAAGGGCCCGCGCCGCGGCGACGCCGCCGAGATGGTCATTCTCGAGCTGATCTGATTCCTTCGTTTTACGAAAGAAGCTGTTTCGCCCTGCGAAGCAGCTTCTTTTCAGGTCGAGGGAATGCAGCGCTAGGAGGGGTTTTCGCATGCATGACAGGATTCTGATCCTCAACTATTCGGACGAGTTCTCCATGGAGATCGCCCGCCGCCTGCGCGCGGAGCAGATTTATGCCCAGATTGCCGCGCCGGACACGACGGCGGCCCAGGTGGAGGCGCTTGCCCCGCGCGGCGTCATCCTCAGCGGGGAAGCGCTGGGGAAGGATGCGCAGCTGGACGAGGGCATCCTGCGCCTGGGCATTCCGGTGCTGGCGCTGGGCCATGCGGCGCATCTGCTGCTGGGCAGCCTCGGCGGCGCGAGCGCGGATCCGGCCATCATCGAGAAAAAGGCGCTGGTCCAGTACGGCGCGAGCGCGCTGTTTGCCGGCGTGCGCGAGGGCGAGCGCTATATCAGGCAGGCGCACACGTTGATGCTGCCCACCGGCGTGACGGAGACGGCCAGCGCCGCGGGCTGCGCGATCGCCTTTGAGGACACGGAAAAGAAGCAGTACGGCGTGCAGTTCGAGCTGGAGCGCAACGATCCGGAGGGCACGACCATCCTGATGAACTTTGCGCGCGACATCTGCGGATGCAGCGCCTGGTGGACGATCGACGCGGCGCGCGAACAGGCGGAGGCCGCGCTCAGCCGCGCGGCAGCGCAGGGCGGACATGCCATATGCGCTGTGAGCGGCGGCGTGGATTCCACGCTGGCGGCGCTGCTGGCGCACCGCGCCTTTGGCGACAGGATGACCGCGATTTTCATGGATACCGGCCTGATGCGCGAGGGCGAGGCGGAGGAGATTCAGGCGACGTTTGACGCGCTGGGCATTCCGCTGCTGATCGTGGATCGCTCCGGCGAGATCCTGGAGCGGCTGGCGCACAAGCGGGGAAGCGACGAAAAGAGGCTGGTGGTCACGGATCGCCTGTACGAGGAGATGCTCCAGCAGAGTGCGTCGATCGAGGGAAAGAAGACGCTGGTGCTGGGCACCAATTACAGCGATTTCCTGCACAGCGGCAGCAGCGCGCCGCGCTGGAACGAGAGCGGCATGACGGTCGTCGAGCCGCTGATGGAGCTGCTCAAGGAGGAGGTGCGCGACATCGCGCGGATGCTGGGCATCAGCGAGTCGGTCGTGGAGCGCAAGCCGTTCCCGTCCCTGGGCCTGGGCGCGCGCATCGTGGGCGAGGTGACCGGCGAACGGCTGCACGCGCTGCGCACGTCGGAGGCGATCTTCCGCGAGGAGATCCGCCTGGCCGGCCTGGAGCGCAAGCTCTACAAGCACTTCCCGGTCCTCATCGGCGGGGAGACGGTGGGCAGCGAGCTGCTCGTCCTGCGCGCGGTGACGCTCTCCGGCGGCCAGCTGGTGCCCGCGCGCCTGCCGTACGATCTGATCGAGCGCACGGTGCAGCGCATCATGGAGGCGACGCCTTCGGTGAGCCGCGTGTTCTACGATGAGACTCCCACACAGGTGGGCAGGGAGTTGTTCTCATAATATAAGCTCCGGTCAGCGATGCAGGCCGGAGCTTTTTGGCGTCAACCTGATTTTAGCTTACAAAGCATTGATGCACGCGAAGCGAAGAAGGGGTTCGGGGACAATGTCCCCGAGCGGGGTTTGGGGCCTGCGGCCCCAACGTATCCCCTCATATCCAAAAAAGAATTTGCTGATCGGGAAAACAAAGAAAAATCAGGGGTAGATGGAAGCATCCAGCATGTGCTATAATAAACTGTTACTGTATGCACAGAATCCGGATGCGCCCAAGGGCGGCGCAGCTTCCGATGAAATGAAGGGTGTCTTATAGTTTATGAGAATCTATCATCCGGTCAGAGGCGTGGGCGGGGCGCTGAGAGAGAACAGCTTTGCCATCATCGATGACGCGGGCGTGGAAATCGGGCAGGGCGGACTGGAGTTCCGCGTGCTGGGGAAGATGCTCCCGGAGAGGCCGCTGGATATCGAGATGAACATGAACGCGCATCCCATGGCCAGCGATACGCTCTTCGGCGCGCTGAGCGCGCGGGCGGAGAGCATCAAGACGGAGCAGGGCGGACTGCCCGCCCGGCTGTATACCCGCTGCGCCATCGACGACAGCGAGCGCCATGAGTATTTCACCCGCATGGGCTTTGACGATTTCGACGGCGACGAGCTGTTCGTGCTGCCGGTGCCGCAGGACATGAGCACGCGCAGGCGCAATTACAGCCCGCTGGGCACCAAGGGGCTCGACGTGGAGCTGCGCACGCGCACGCGCCGCGAGGAGTTCCTGCTGAGCCTGAAGGAGTTTGGCTATGTGGAGCACGCCAGCGAGTGGCTGGAGGAGCGCATGAAGGACCCGGTGTTCATCGCGCGGGCGATGTACAACGGCAGCGACTTCGTGGGCCAGATGCTGGTGACCGGCACGCAGAACGAGGCGACGCTGGAGATGGTCTGCGTGGAGCCGAAGTGGCGCGGTCGCGGCGTGGCCAGCGCGATGATCGACGAGGCGCTGATGCAGCTGTCCAGCCAGCACGTGGCGTACCTGTGCGCGCGCTGCGTGCGCCGCAACAAGAGCGCGATTCAGATGTTCAAGCGCAGCGGCTTTGAGTGGGTGCGCACGGAGAGCTACCTGCTGGGCAGAGATCTTTAAACCGCGCGAAGCGAAGAAGGGGTCTGGGGAGGAACTCCCCAGGCGGGGGATGGGGCAGCCGCCCCATCGTACCCAAACGTACTTGAACGGAGGAAAAGCAATGAAGGTTCTGGTGATTGGCGGCGGCGGACGCGAGCATGCCGTCTGCAAGAAGCTGAAGGAGAGCAGGCTGGTGGACAGCCTGCTGTGCGCGCCGGGCAACGCGGGCATCGCGCAGGTGGCGACCTGCGTGCCGGGCGTGAAGGCGACGGACGTGGCGGCCATCGTGAAGCTGGCCAAGGACGAGCAGGTCGATTTCGTCTGCGTGACGCCGGATGATCCGCTGGCGCTGGGCTGCGTGGATGCGCTGGAAAAAGAGGGCATCGCGGCCTTCGGCCCGAGCGCGTACGCGGCGCAGATGGAGTCGAGCAAGATCTTCTCCAAAAACCTGATGAAGAAGTACGGCATCCCGACCGCGGCGAGCGAGACGTTCGAGGACATGGACGCGGCGCTTGCATACCTGGACACCCAGGAAGCGCCGATCGTCGTCAAGGCGGACGGCCTGGCGCTGGGCAAGGGCGTGATCGTCGCGCAGACGATTGCCGAGGCGAAGGAAGCCGTCGTGGATATGATGCAGGGCGGCCGGTTCGGCAAGAGCGGCGCGCGCGTGCTGATCGAGGAGTGCATGTTCGGCCGTGAGGTGACCGTGCTGTGCTTCTGCGACGGCAAGACCATCGTGCCGATGCGCGCCAGCCAGGATCACAAGCGCGTGTTCGACAACGACCAGGGCCCGAACACCGGCGGCATGGGCGCGTTCGCCCCGAGTCCGCTGTACACGAAGGAAGTCGCCGAGCGCACAATGAACGAGATCCTCGTGCCGACGCTTGAGGCCATGAACGCCGAGGGCTTCACCTTCAAGGGCGTGCTGTACGTGGGCCTGATGCTCACCGACAAGGGCCCGAGGGTGGTCGAGTACAACGCGCGCTTCGGCGATCCGGAGACGCAAGTCGTGCTGCCGCTGCTTGAAAGCGACCTGATGGAGATCATGATGGCCGTGCGCAATCAGACGCTGTCGGACATCGACATTCAGTGGAAGGATCAGGCGGCGGCGTGCATCGTGCTCGCCAGCGGCGGCTACCCGGGCAAGTACGAGAGCGGCAAGCCGATCACCGGCCTTGAGGACGCTGAGCAGACCGGCGCGACCGTCTATCACGCGGGCACGAAGATGACGGAGGCGGGGATTGTGACCGCCGGCGGCCGCGTGCTGGGCGTGACCGCGCTGGGCGAGTCGCTCAAGGACGCCGTGGACAGCGCGTATGCCGCGGCGCGGAAGATCCATTTTGACGGCGCACATATGCGCAGCGACATCGGCAGCAGGGATTGTAGATAATACAATTCTACGCTTTCTAAAAGAGAGAAATGACAAAGCGAGGTTTACAGCCTCGCTTTGTTGTGCTAAAATAGGCGCGATCAGGAAGGATATTTGCAGGAGGACATTGACCATGAAGTTTTCTGGAAGCTACGTGGCGCTGGTGACGCCGTTCAACGAGGACGGCAGCGTCAATTTTGATACGCTCAGGGAGCTGACGAAGTGGCACCTGGAGCAGGGCACGGACGGCATCGTCGTGCTGGGCACGACCGGCGAGTCGAGCACCATGAGCCACGAGGAGGACGACGACGTCGCCCGCTGCGTGATCGAGACGGTGAACGGCAGGATTCCGGTGATCTGCGGCGCGGGCTCCAACAGCACGCAGACGCAGCTGGAAAAGAGCCGCAGATACCACGACATGGGCGCGGACGGCCTGCTGCTGATCACGCCCTACTACAACAAGGCGAACGACGAGGGCATGTACCGCCACTTTGCGACGGTGGCCGACGCCGTCGATACGCCGATCATCCTGTACAACGTGCCGGGCCGCACGGGCTGCGCGATCTCCCCGGCGTGCTGCGCGCGCCTGGCGAAGCACCCGAACGTGGCGGGCATCAAGGAGGCGAGCGGCAGCATCAGCTATGCGGCGCAGATTGCCCGGCTGATCGGCGATGACTTCTGCATGCTCTCCGGCAACGACGACATGATCGTGCCGATGATGAGCCTGGGCGCGTCGGGCGTGATCTCCGTCTGGGCGAACATCTGCCCCAAGGCGTGCCACGACCTGGTGGCGGCGTTCCACGCGGGCGACGTGGCGAAGGCGCGCGAGATTCAGCTGAAGTACCTGGAGCTGATCAACGCGCTGTTCTGCGAGGTGAACCCGATCCCGATCAAGGAAGCGATGAACCAGCTGGGCATGGGCGTGGGCGGCTACCGCCTGCCGCTGTGCGAGATCTCCGAGGCGGGACGCGAGAAGGTGCGCCGCGCGCTGGAGGTGCTCCGGTGAGAATCGCGGTGATTGGCAACGGCCGTATGGGCCGGATGATCGACGCGGTCTGCGCGCAGGACGAGGCGTTTGAGGTCGCGGGCTTTGTGGGCCCGGGCGCGTGTGCGGGCCTTGAGGAGATCCAGGAGATCGACGCGGCGATCGACTTCTCCTACCCGGGCAATTTGCAGGGCGTGCTGGAAAGCGCCGTGAGCAGGCGCCTGCCGCTGGTCATCGGCACGACGGGCCTGACTGCGCAGCAGGGCGACGCGATCCGCGCGGCGGCGAGCGTGATCCCGATCGTCTGGGCGAACAACTTCTCCACCGGCGTGACGGTGCTTGTGCGTCTGGCGCGCATGGCGGCCGAGGCGCTGGGCGGCGAATTTGACATCGAGATCACGGAGACGCACCACAACAAAAAGGAGGACGCGCCCAGCGGCACCGCGAAGATGCTGCTCTCCGCTGTCGATCCGCAGGGCGAATACGACGTGGTGAACGGCCGCGAGGGCAGGCCGGGCAAGCGCGGACACGAGATCGGCATGCATGCGCTGCGCGGCGGCACGGTCGCCGGCGAGCACAGCGTGCACTTCTTTGGCCAGATGGAGGAAATCGAGCTGCGCCACAGGGCGGACACCCGCGAGATTTTCGCCCGGGGCGCGCTGCGGGCGGCCAGGTTCGCCGTACAGGCCAGGCCGGGGCTTTACGACATGGAAGACGTGCTATTCGGAGGAAAATAAAACATGGATGCGGTTGAAATCATTGAAGCGATCAGAAGCGCAAAGAAGAAGACGCCGGTGAAGGCGTACATCAGGAGCAAGACGCCGCTGGCGTTTGAAAACTGCCATGTGTTCACCGGCACGGACATGGTCGTCATCGGCGACTATGCGGACATCGAGCCGGTGCTCGCTGCTCATCAGGACGCGATCGAGGACGTCGTGATCGAGAACGACCGCCGCAACAGCGCGCTGCCGCTGCTGGACCTGAAGCACATCGGCGCGCGCATCGAGCCGGGCGCGATCATCCGCGACCGCGTGGAGATCGGCGACGGCGCGGTGATCATGATGGGCGCGATCATCAACATCGGCGCGGTGATCGGCGAGGGCACCATGATCGACATGGGCGCCGTGCTCGGCGGACGCGCGATCGTGGGCAAAAACAGCCATGTCGGCGCGGGCGCGGTGCTCGCGGGCGTGGTGGAGCCGCCGAGCGCAAAGCCGGTGACCGTCGGCGACAACGTGCTCATCGGCGCGAACGCCGTCATCATCGAGGGCGTGAGCGTGGGCGACAATGCGGTGGTCGCGGCGGGCGCGGTGGTGACGCAGGACGTGCCGGAGAACGCGGTGGTCGCGGGCGTTCCGGCGCGCGTCATCAAGATGAAGGACGAGAAGACCAACAGCAAGACCGCGCTGGTGGACGCGCTGCGCGAGCTGTAATGCTCAACATGCTGTCAGGCGCGCGAAGCGAAGATGGGGTTTGGGGATGAAATCCCCAAGCAGGTTTGGGCGGCAGCCCAACGTTCCTCGTCAGTGAAGCATGAAAAGCAAGAATCGCAGCGGAGCCGGAGGCGACTATTGCGATTCCGCCAACGATGCTTTCAACAGGCTCGAATGAAGCTGAGAATAGTATCCAGCCAAAAAGAGAAGGCGCATGGGGAATGCACAGCCCCGTGCGCTTTCCTTTTTGATCGCGAAGGGCACATACGCCAGGGCGAAAAGAGGAAAATGACGAATGACCTCGAATATACGAATCTGTGCAAGCATGCTTATGACGGGCGGATGGCCCGATAAAGCGCCCGACAGGAGAACGAGGAAAAGCCATGAACGATACGACCAGGAAAGAGATGAACCGGCAGGAGGGGCACGAGACATACAGCAAGTGCTATGCGGTCGCCAAGCCGCGGCTGCTGCTCATCGTGCTACTGCTTGCCGTCATCTGCCCTGTGGCGCTGTTTGCGGGCAGGTATACGCCAGCAGAGGATGCGCTCAGCCAAAAAATCCGCCTGTGGATGAGCGGCGAGGAGGAGCGCGGCGCCCCCGTCGCGCCTGCGATGGAGATCGAAGCGGTCTGGGCCATCGAGGACACGCGGACGGAGACGGAGGATGCGCTGGTGCAGCGCATGTTCAACGGCGATGAGATCCTGGGCTATGACAGCGAAAGCCGGACGTTTTACTGCACGATCGGCGCGGACAACGGCGATGCGTGGCCGGAGCTTTCGCTCAGCGCCCTGGGCGAAGCGGGCGTGTCCGCGGCGTTTGTCGACGATTACACCTATGACTTTTGCTGGGACGCGGTGGCGGAGGGCTACCGCTATGAGCTGCTGACCTATACGGACACGCAGTACGCCTATGCCGGCATCGTCTTTACGGGGCTTCCGATCGTGACGATTCACACGGACGACAACGCGGAAATCGAATGGGACACGAATGTCGGCGCGGATATCCACATTGCCGGCGGCGATGCGGACGCGCTGTATTCTCATGCGCTCATCCACAAGCGCGGCGGCAACGCCTATGTCGGCGTGCCGAAGGATTCCTTCCGGATCAAATTTCGAAGCGTCAGTCTGAAGGGCAAGGAACAGGAGATCGCCCACAGCGTGCTGGGCATGGAGGCGGACAGCGACTGGCTGCTCATCGGCAACGCGAGCGATTACAAGGCGATCCGCAACCATCTGTGCTGGCAGCAGTGGGCGGCCTGGAAGGAGGGCCCGCAGTTTGCGGAGCTGGAGAGCCGGCTGGTGGAGCTCTTCCGCGGAGACGAATACATGGGCATCTACCAGCTCATGCAGTATGTGAATCCGGAAAAGGAGCTGCTGCGGATGGGCGGCAATCCGCAGACAGACGCGCTGGTTCGGGTCATTATCCTGAATAATCAGGGAACCCGACCCCTCAATATGCGCGTGAATGATTACAAGGGACTGACGGAGCTGCGGTACGCCCCGCCGGGCATGACGGCGGAGGAGGCCTTCGCCATCTTCGAACCCTTTGATGCGATTGAAATCCAGCGCACGAGGGAAATGAGCGACGAGGAATTTGCTGCGATCCTCGAAAAGCATTTTGATGTGCAGGAGCTGCTCGATTATTTCCTGTTTGTGCAGCTCTATGGCCTGCGGGACAACGTGCGCAACAATCTCTATGTCTGGGCGCTTCGCCAGGAGGACGGCACCTATCGCTATGCCTTCTCGCCGTGGGACATGGACCGCAGCCTGGGGCATGAGGAATCGACCCAGCGCGCGGGCGAGCTGGCCAGCTACGATATGGTGATGGTGCAGCGCATGCTGGATCTCGATCTGATGAACAGCCGGGAGCTCATGTGGACGATGTTTGAGGAAAAGCGCGCCGGCGTGCTGTCTGACGAGAGCATCTACGAGTGGATGTTCTCCGTGGAGGACGAGATCAACGCGACGGGCGCCTTCCTGCGGGAATCAGAAAAGTGGCGCGGCGGCGCGGAAAAGCTCAATCTGGGCGAAATGTGCGAAAAGGTCATCGAGTTCCAGAAGGTGTTTGAGGAACAGGCTTCCTGGATGTGGCCGCTGGACGGTCACGGCGATGCGCAGACAGAGGATGAAGCGTGACGGCGACGACGGAGCGAAAAGGATCAGAGCGGATGAACGGGAGAAGAAAACTATTGGGCGCG
>JBJEUH010000028.1:0-1886 GCA_051883735.1 Candidatus Ventricola sp. | reverse complement strand
CGCTTCCCTCAAAGCTCTCCGGCGAGATGAAGAAGCGGATGACGATGTTGTAATGCCGGTCAACGGTGATCTTCTCAATCATCCGCGCCAGAATCATCTTCTTCGTGTCGTTGTTGGCGGAATCAAATTCTCCGGCCCAGTCGTGAATCTGCTGAATCTGCGAGGAGAGATAGCGGATGCGGGCGGCCTCGGCATCCTTCTCGGCTTCCAGCGAGGCAAGGCGAGCCTCGGCATCAGCCAGCTCCGCCTTGTTCTTGGACAGCATCTCCTTGAGCATGTCGGGCTCAAAGCAGCTTTCGCCCATCAGGGAACGCATGACCTCCTGACGCAGCCGGGCGTCCTGCTGATGAAGGCGTTCCAGATTGGCCTTCGCAGCCTTGACCTGGCTTTCCAATCGGCTGCGCAGCTGACGGCGCGCCTGCTCCTGCCAGACGTCATCCACCGTTCGGGAAAGGCTGTGGAAGTACTGGTGAACCACATCGAGCACGGCGGATTCGATTTTCGCTGCGGAATAGACCGCCTGCCCGTCGCACAGCTTGGCCTTCACGCTGCCGGTGTAGCAGCGGTAGATGGGCCGGTGATACGCGCCGTTTTTGCGCTGCTTGGTGCAGTAGCCGCCGACGAGCTTCTTTCCGCAGTGCGCGCAGTAGAGCAGACCGGACAGCAGCGACGCACCGTAGACGCTGGTCTTGGTCGGCGCATCCTCCGGCATGGCGGCGTTCTCTGCCTGCCGCTGCTGCGTATACTTGCGGGGAATCCGCTGGCTGAGCGCATACTGCGCGAATTGCGCGGTTTCATCGGAGATGAGCCGCAGGGCCTCGTTCGGTTCCGACAGCGTGTCGTTCATGTGAAACCTGCCGGTATACATGGGGTTGCGGATCATACTGCGAACGGTCTGCGCCGTCCAGACCTTTTCAGGATTCGGGTACTTTTCGTTGAGAAAGTTGGCGGCGCGAAGCGTTCCGTAACCCTCGTGAACAACCAGATCGAAGACCTCCCGTACAATGGCGCCCTGCGCTTCGTCGATCTCCAGATCATAGAGCTGGCGGTTCTTCTTGCCGACGCGCCCCTTGAATACCATACGGTAGCCGTAGGGCACTTTCCCGCCGCGCCAGATGCCGTCTGCGGTCATCTGGCTGTGCGCAGCCTTGACGCGGATGGAGGTTTTTTCACTCTCGCCTCCGGCTTGCCAGAAGCGGATGTAGTTGATGAGCTTGTCGCTCCGGCTTTCAATCTTCTGCTGGCCCTCGCGCGTGCTCCAGACCTCGATGCCGTGGTCGATGAACCACTCGACGAGGAAGGGCGTTTCGTCCTCACGGCGGCCAAGCCGGTCGAACATGAACACCAGCAGAACGTCGAATTTCTTTTTCTCAGCAAGGGCACGGATGTCCAGAATGGCGTCTCGGTTCTCGGCGGATACCTTGTAGCCGGATACGCCCTTCTCCACACGCTCGTCGAAGAATACCCAGTCCTCCATCCTGTCGATGAAGGCCAGGCATTCGCGCCGCTGCATGGGGATGTCATCTGTGTTCTGGTCAACCTGCCCTTTGGTCGATACTCTGTACAGGCAAAGCACTCGTTTCATGATCGCTGCTCCTTTTCTTTACAAAGGCGGCAATCAGCATCCCGGCAATCTCGTGATGGATGCGGGGATTCTCCGTGCCGGGAAACAGCATGGAGACGTGACAGCCGTTGGTCGTAGTCATTTCGCGAGACACCTGCACAGATGGTAACGCGATATTCGAGTTGTCAAGGTTCGTGAGCTTCCGCTCGTTCATATCATAGCACATAATCATATTCCTTTCAATGTCGTATTGGTTGGAGTTGGTGAGCATCTTTTTCGTCGTAAAGCAGGCATGTCAACAAGGACATGTCAACAAGGGGTA
>JBJEUH010000027.1:0-8819 GCA_051883735.1 Candidatus Ventricola sp. | reverse complement strand
CGATCTAGGGCATTCCGCTGGCCTACGAGATGGCCCGTCAGATCGGCGCTGAAAAGTGGCTGCTTGCGCGCAAGGGCGCCAAGCTCTACATGAAGGACCTGTTCAGCGTGGAGGTTCGCTCCATCACCACCGATCATGTGCAGCGGCTGTACCTGGACGGCGAGGACGCCAAGCTCATGCAGGGCAAGCGGATTCTGATCGTGGACGACGTGATCTCCACCGGCGAGTCCCTGCGTGCGCTGGAGGAGCTGGTCACCAAGGCCGGCGGCGAAATCTGCGGCCGCATGGCGATTCTGGCTGAGGGCGACGCGCAGGCGCGCGAGGACCTCATCTATCTGGAGAAGCTCCCGCTCTTTGACAGCGAGGGAAATCCGCTCGCCTGATCTTAGGCATTCCATTCCAATAGCACAAGCAGCCCCTTCGACGCATAGGATGCACAAGAAACGTCGAAAGGGGCTGTTCTTTATGGAGATCACCAATCAAAACGGGATGCAGGGCATGAACGGCGAGGATCTGATCAATCAGCCGGCGCTGGATGCCATGGACAGCAACTGCCCGTCGGGCAGCCAGAGCTATCGGGTTCAGCGGGGCGACAGCTTCTATCTGATTGCCAGGAAATTCGGGGTGAGCGTGCGCGCCTTGATGAATGCCAACCCGTCGATTGCCGCGGGCAGGCTGCTGGTGGGCGACATTCTGTGCATTCCGACGGGCGAGGGCCGCTCGTGTCCGGTCGGCTCCTCGGCGTACACCGTGCAGCCGGGGCAGAGCGTGGTGGACGTGATGCTGGCGTCCAACGTGTCGCTGCGCGCGCTGCGGGAATACAACGAGGATATCCGCCTGACGGCGCTGCGCCCGGGCGATGTGCTCTGCGTGCCGCCGGGAGGCGACCGCGGCCTGTGCGAAAACGGCGGCCCGGTTTATCGCATTCAGGAGGGAGACACGCTCGAGGAGATCGCGGAGCTCAACGGCACGACGGTGGAGCAGATGCTGCGGCTCAACCCGAACCTGCTGCCCAGCGACTTTGTCACCGGCCAGGTCATCTGCCTGCCCACGCGAAGGCGCACGGGAAACGGCGGCATGAACGGCACGCAGGAAGAATCGACTATGTGATACGGCGGCATGGATCCGCGCGAAGCGAAGCAGGGTCAAGGGGCGATGCCCCTTGCGGGGTTCAGGGGCGGCGCTCCTGATCGTAACCCTTAGCGTACATAAAAATGCCTGCTCCGCGCGGAGCAGGCATTTTTGCGTGCAAGCGTTATTTCTTTTTGCCCTTGAGGGTGCCAAAGTCGAGCTTGTTCTCGGTATGATTCCTCAGGCGCTGGATGTTCGCACGGTGCCGCCAGATGACCGACGCGCCGATGCAGACGGTGATGATCCACAGCACCGGCTCATTCCAACGGGTGATGACGATCAGCAGCGGCAGCGTGATCGCGGCGGCGACGGAACCGACCGAGACGTAATGCGTGATCGCGACCAGAATCAGGAACACGGCGAAGGCCAGCAGCGCCTGAACCGGGAAAACGAACAGCAGGCTGCCGAAGCTGGTCGCAATGCCCTTGCCGCCCTTGAAGCCGAAATAGAGCGGGTAATAATGGCCGAGTACCGCGCCGACAACGCCCAGCAGGCCGCCCAGCTCGCCGCCGATCAGCCACTTGCCGATGAACACGGCGATGATGCCCTTGAGCATGTCGCCGATGAAGGTAAACAGCGCCATCTTGCGGCCGAGGACGCGCAGCATGTTGGTGGTGCCGGCGTTGCCGCTGCCCTGAGAGCGGATGTCGGTCTTGGCAAAGAGCTTGGAGAGCACGACGCCGGTGGAGATGCTGCCCAGCAGGTAGCCGGCGACGATGACGATGAGCACAGCGATGAGATTGTGGGTCATAACCATAAGGAATCAATCCTCCTTCTGAGTCTTCTGGCGCAGGATGAACTTGAGCGGCGTGCCCTCAAAGCCGAAGGCCTTGCGGAACTGGTTTTCCAGGTAGCGCTGATAGGCGAAGTGCATCAGCTTTTCGTCGTTGACGAAGAAGACGAAGGTCGGCGGGCAGACGCTCTGCTGCGTCGCGTAATAGATCTTCAGATGCCTTCCTGCGGTGAACGGCGGCTGCAGCGCGGCGGTCGCGTCGGCGAGCACGTCGTTCAGCAGGCCGGTCGTGATGCGGCGGGAGGTCTGCTCGTAGACGGATTTGACCGTCTCGAGCACCTTCGGCACGCGCTGACCGGTCAGCGCGGAGATGAAGACCACGGGCGCATAGTCCATGAACTTGAGGTCCTCGACGACCTTTTTGCGGTAGGCCTCCAGGGTGTTGGTGTCCTTTTTCACCGCGTCCCACTTGTTGACGACGATGATGGCGGCCTTGCCCTCCTCGTGCACATAGCCGGCGACCTTGGTGTCCTGCTCGGTCACGCCGTCCTCGGCGTTGATGACGATCAGCGCCACATCGCAGCGGCGCACGGCGGTCAGCGCGCGCACGATGGAGTAGCGCTCGATGGACTCCTCCTCGATGGCGCGCTTGCGGCGGATGCCGGCGGTGTCGATGATGTTGTAGCGCTGGCCGTCGCGGGTGAACGCGGTGTCGATCGCGTCGCGCGTGGTGCCGGCGATGTCGGAGACCATGGAGCGCTCCTGGCCGAGGATTCTGTTGACCAGGCTGCTCTTGCCCACGTTCGGACGGCCGACGACGGCGATCTGGATGGGGTGCTCCTCCTCCGGGATGTCGTCGCTTCCCTCGGGGAAGTGACGCACCATCTCGTCGAGCAGCTCGCCCAGGCCCATCAGGTTGACGGACGAGATCGGGAACGGATCGCCCAGGCCCAGGTTGTAGAACTCGTAGATGACGTCGTTCATGCTGACGTTGTCCACCTTGTTGACCACCAGGATGACCGGCTTGTGGCTCTTGCGCAGCATGTTGGCGACCTCCTCGTCGTCCGCAGTCATGCCGGTGCGGCCGTCGGTGAAGAAGAGGATCACGTCGCAGGTCTCGATGGCGATCTCCGCCTGGCGGCGCATCTGCCGCAGCATGATGTCGTCCGTGCGCGGCTCGATGCCGCCGGTGTCGATCAGCGTGAATTTGTGATTCAGCCATTCGCAGTCCGCGTAGATGCGGTCGCGGGTGACGCCCGGCGTATCCTCCACGATGGAGATGCGCTTCTTGGCGATCTTGTTGAAAAAGGTCGATTTGCCGACGTTCGGGCGGCCGACGACGGCGACGAGGGGCTTGGCCATTCGATTATTCCTCCGTTCCGCGCAGGGCGTCGAGCAGATCCGCGCCGTCGTCCGGGACGGGATGAATGCGGATGCCGAGGGATTCCTGCGCCTCTTGCAGCGTCATGTCGTCGAGGAAGACGTCCTCTCCCTCGCGAAGCATGCTTTCGGTGATGAGTATTTCATCCGCTTCCACGCCCTTGAGCTGGGCGACGAGGTCCTGTCCGGTGATCAGGCCGGACACGGTGACCGTTTCGCCGAAGAAGCGGTTGACGATGGGACAAATGGCGATCTGCACGCCGGGGATGGGGCATTCGTCCAGGAGCGCCTGCATGAACGGCGCGACCGACGTGCCCGTCGCCATGACGACGCGGCGGGGGACGATCTCCGCGCCCTCCGGGTCAAAGCGCTGAGCCAGGCGGTAGGCCTCCCGGAACTCCTCCCTTAGGCGGGCGAGAAGGCCCACGCCGTTTTCAAACTGCGGAAAGTCCTCGTAGGTGTCTGCCTCGGGAATCTCCAGCCCGGCGATCTGGTAGAACTCGTCGGACGGGAAGACGAAGCGCGTGCCGTGCTTTTGGAGCATCTCCCGCTGAAAGGCCTCCGCCTGCGCGACCACGGCGAGCGCCTCCTCCTTCGTATAAGGGCGCAGCGGGTAGAGGTGTTCGCGGTAGCGGGTCAGGCCCACGGGCACCAGCGCCACCGTCAGCGCGTGCGGCGCGAGGGAGGCCAGGTCGCAAAGCGTTCGGTCGAGCTCCGGGCCGTCGTTGATCTCCGGGCAGAGCACCACCTGGCAGTGGAAGCTCATGCCGTTGTCCGCAAAGCGCTTAAGGTGCTCCATGATCCTGTCCGCGTGGACGTGGGAGAGCATCTTCTTGCGCAGCTCGCCGTTGGTCGTCTGGACGGAGACGTAGATCGGGCTCGCCTTGCGCTCGATCATGCGGTCCATTTCGGCCTTGGGCAGGTTGGTCAGCGTCACAAAGTTGCCGGCCATCAGCGACAGCCGCCAGTCGTCGTCGCGCACATACAGGCTTGGCCGCATGCCCGGCGGCATCTGCTCGATGAAGCAGAACATGCAGTGGTTCGCGCAGGTCTTCGGACAGCTCATCAGCGAGGACTCAAGCGTCAGCCCCAGGGCATCCTCCGTGCGCTTATGGATATGCACCGTGCGCTGCGCGCCGGTTTCATCTTCAAGCAGCATCTCCAGGGAGGGACGCGCGGTCAGAAACTGGTAATCCACCAGATCCAGCACCGGCGTGCGGTTGATGGAGATGAGCGTTTCTCCGGATCGGATGCCGCTGCGCGCGGCAAGGGAGCCGGGGAAGACGCTGGCAATGCGCTGGGACATGCTTTCGTGACACCTCTTTTTCAAATTAACCCAACTTATTATCTACAAATTCAAACGCAAAGTCAAGCGTTTTGAAGAAAGCGGCATGAAAACACGGGCCCGGGGCATGTACAGCCTAGCGGTCCCGTGTGAATATCCTGTTGCAGCTGCGTTTCAGAATTGTGACTTTCTCATGTGGCGTCCTCATCCTTCTTTTTGCCGACGAGTCCGCCCGTCATCTCGCGCAGGTTGCGCCCGATCTTGCTGCCCATGGCCTTGCCGCCGCCCGTCTGCACGAGCGCAAAGAGGATCACGCCCACGACGACGAGCACGGCCAGCATCGCAATGCCGGACATGGAGCCCTTGTTTTTCGCCGAGGCGGAGGCCTTTTCGGCGGATTCGGTCTTTGTGCTCTTTGCGCTGCCGGTCTGCGCGCCGTAGAGCGTGGTGGAGACCACGTCGGCCATCACGTCGGTGGAATTGAGCACGCGCTCCTTGCTGATGGTGTGCGTGCCGAACTCCAGCAGGATGGCGTTGGGCGAAAGATCCTGGTTATAGTTGCCCTTGCCGATGAAGATGTCCTTCACCAGACCAGGGTATTTCTTGTCGGCGACGGCCTTGATCTCCTTGGCAAACGCGCGGTTCACCTCGCTGTTCTGGTTGCTGCGTCCCACCAGCAGGCGCACCTGCGAGGCGTTCTCGCCGTCGATTGTGGCGACGTATTCGCTCGCGTCGGGGATGCCGTCGCGGTGGATGTCGATGATCGCGTCCGGCCGGTTCTGCAGCAGGCGTTCCGCCGTGCGGCGGCTGCGCCGGTATGCGCCGGAGTCGTGCGGAAGGTGGGTGGACTCGTCCAGAATCACATTAACCCCCTGGGCCTGCAGCGCGTCGCGGAACTGGCGCGCCACGTCGTAGATGCCGCCCTGGCCCTCGATGCTCTGCGTGCCGTCGGAGGGGACGTAGCTCTCGTCGCTGTGGGTGACGTACATGGCGATGAGCTTTTGGCTGTCCGTGCTGTCCGACGCGGTCTGAACCGCGCCGTCTGCCTGGGCAAAGACGGCCTGCGCCTGGCCCGCGTCCAGCCAGGAGACGTCCGGCATGGCTTCCTCGCCGATGCGCCTGGCCATGGCGGTCGTGCCGCTGACCTGCTCGATGCGGTAGAGCACGTTGTCCCGGCTGATGTACTCGTCGCCGGCGTTCACGGCGTGGGAGATGGCAAAGAGCGCGCTGCCGCTTTCATCGGTGACGGTGAAGACGGCGCTGTCGTCCGGATCGTCCTCCGCCAGCGCGGCAGGCGCAAGGAGCGTGAGCGCGAGCAGCAGGCAGAAAAGCTTCTTCCTCATGCGCGGTGTCCTCCCTGGATCGCGCCGTCCTCGTGCGGCGCGCGGGCCCGGCCCGTCTGGATGCGCTCCATGATCTCGCCGGCCAGCTCGCACATCAGCACGCCGGTGACGCCCGCGATCATCACGGCGTCGAGCGCGCCAGCGCCGCCGAGGTGCACCGTCTGGTCGATGCCCTTCATCCACAGCGACACGCCGCTGACGATATCCGCGATGATCACGCCCAGAACGCCTGCGATGAACGCGCTTCTGCGCGAGCGGCCCAGCAGCCAGGCGATGACGCCGCCTGCGAGGCCATAGAGGATGATCGGATCGAGCATGGGCATGGCGAGCGGATCGGACGGGATCAGCAGACTCAGCGCATAGATGGACGCCGCCGTGAGGAAAGAAGCGACCAGCGCGCGCACGCGCTCCTTGCCCGTGCCGGCGTGCAGCAGGAGATAGACGCACACGATGAAGGGGATGAGCGCGCCGCCGATGTTCAGCTCGATGAGCCCCAGCGGGATGCTCGGAAGCCAACCGCCGATGAAGATGGCCGCCACGCACAAAAGCGCCTGGCGGTCGGTGAGCGCCATGCGGTCCAGCACGCGCTGGAGCACGCCAAAGAGGATCAGCAATCCGAGCACGAGCAGCAGAATCATGCCGATGGACATGGAAAAACCTCGCTTTCTGATACGTTTGTGCGTCTAGTCTGCTGATTTGCTGCACATTTTATCCTCGAACCGCGCGCTTAAAAAATCGGGAGCATGGCAATGATTGCAAATTCTCCAAGTATCTGTTAAAATAAGAGGCTGCATCATCACAAGGGAGGTTCTATTCATGGCAAAAGCGTATTCTGCCAGCATGCTCAAGGTGCTCGAGGGACTCGATGCGGTCCGGATGCGTCCGGGCATGTACATCGGCTCGACGGGCTCCCGCGGCCTGCACCACCTGCTCTGGGAGATCGTGGACAACGCGATCGACGAGGTGGCCAACGGCTATGCCAGGAGCGTCCGTGTGGAGCTGCACAGGGACGGCAGCGCCTCCGTCGAGGACGACGGCCGCGGCGTGCCGGTGGATATCCATCCGGAGCTGGGCATCACGGGCGTGGAGATGATCTACACCAAGCTGCATGCCGGCGGCAAGTTCGATCACGAGAATTACAACTATTCCGGCGGCCTGCACGGCGTGGGCGCGTCGGTGGTCAACGCGCTCTCCAAATGGCTGGTCGTGGACAGCTGCACCGGCGGCGGCCATTACCGCATGCGCTTTGAGAGCAATTACGATCCCAAGGAGAAGAAGATCGCCTCCGGCCGCCCGGTGACGGCGCTCGAGCGCGTCGGCGCCACCCGCCGCCACGGCACGCGCGTCACGTTCCTGCCGGACGACACGGTCTTTGAGGAGACGAAATTCAATGCCGATACGGTGCGCCGCCGCCTGCGCGAGCTGGCGTACCTGAACCGCGGCCTGGAGATCACGTTCATCGACGAGCGCGAGAAGGACCCGGAGAAGCAGAAGCTCGTCTTCCTGTACGAGGGCGGCCTGACGGACTACGTCAAGTACCTCAACCGCGACAAGACCCCGGTGTATGAAAACATCATCATGCTGGAGGGCATGCAGGAGGACGTGCGCATCTGCCTGGCCATCCAGCACACGGACGACTATTCCGAGAGCATCTTTTCCTATGTCAACAACATCCCGACGGCCGAGGGCGGCACGCACGAGATGGGCTTCAAGGCGGGCTTTACCCGCGCGCTCAACGACTATGCCCGCCGCATCGGCGCGCTCAAGGAGAAGGACAACAACCTCATGGGCGAGGACTACCGCGAGGGCATCACGGCGGTGTTGCTGACCTTCGTGCGCAATCCGCAGTTCGAGGGCCAGACCAAGGGCAAGCTGGGCAACACGGAGGTGCGACCGGCGGTCGAGGCGTTTGTCTACGCGCGCATGACCGAATACCTGGAAAACCTCAAGAACCAGGACGTCGCGAGCAGCATCGTGGAAAAGGCCGTGCGCGCCAGCAAGGTGCGCGAGGCCGCGCGCAAGGCGAAGGAGGTCGCCCGCGCGAAGAACCAGCTGGAGGCCGCGCCGCTGGTGGGCAAGCTCTCCAGCTGCACCGGCAAGAAGCCGGAACTCAACGAGATGTTCATCGTCGAGGGCGACTCCGCAGGCGGCAGCGCCAAGCAGGGCCGCGACCGCCGCTTCCAGGCGATCCTGCCGATTCGCGGCAAGCCGCTCAACGTGGAGAAGAAGCGCATCGATCAGGTGCTGGCCAACGAGGAATTCCGCTCCATCATCACGGCGCTGGGCACCGGCATCGGCGAGGATTTCGACATCAAGACGCTCAAGTACCACAAGGTGATCATCCTCTCGGACGCCGATCAGGACGGCGCGCACATCCGCGCGATCCTGCTCACGTTCTTCTATCGCTACATGCGCCCGCTGATCACCGAGGGCCATGTGTATATCGGCATGCCGCCGCTCTACCGCGTGGCCAAGGGCGACAAGATCGTCTACGCGTACGACGACAAGGAGCTGACCCGCGTGACGGCTTCGATCGGGCGCGGCTACACGATCCAGCGCTACAAGGGCCTGGGCGAGATGGACCCGTCCCAGCTCTGGGAGACGACCATGAACCCGGAGAACCGCCAGCTCATGCAGGTGACGCTGGAGGACGTGGCGGAGGCGGAGCGCCTGGTCACGCTGCTGATGGGCGACAAGGTCGAGCCCCGGCGCGACTACATCACGGCCTACGCCGATTTCAACAAGGTGGACACGTTCCTCGCGCAGGAAGGGAAGGACAGAAAGTAAATGGCACGCAAAAAGACCCCGGATACGGTGGAGCAAAAGCCGCAGCACGCGATCATCCAGCGGCCCATGGAAGAGGTCATGCACATTTCCATGATCCCGTACGCGGAGCACGTCATCCTCGAGCGCGCGCTGCCGCGCGTGGAGGACGGCCTCAAGCCCG
>JBJEUH010000026.1:0-8998 GCA_051883735.1 Candidatus Ventricola sp. | reverse complement strand
CAATTTGAAGCATGGAAAAGGGGCCATCAAGTTTTTGGCTTGACAGCCCCTTTGTTTTGCGGTATATCCGAATCAGTAGCCCATGATGGCCGGGAGCCAGGTGGTCAGCACCGGGAAGAGGCTGATGGCGATGAGCACCAGCACGTTGCAGGTGACATACGGCAACGCGCCCCTGAAGATGTCGATGACCGGCATGCGGTTGATCTTGTTGCACGCATTCAGGCACATGCCCACCGGCGGGGTGACCAGGCCGATGGCCAGGCCGGTGATCAGCATCGCGCCGAACTGCAGCGCGGTAAAGCCGTAGCTCTGCATCACCGGGAGCATGATCGGCGTGAGCATCAGGATCGCCGGGCTGACGTCGATGAACGTGCCGATGATGAGGATGAGCACGTCAAACATCAGCGCAATGCCCCAGGCCGGCATGTTCATGCTCATGAAGAAGCTGGCGACCATATCCGGCACCTTCTGGATGGTGAGCACCCAGGTGAAGATGGACGTGAAGCCGATGATGATCATGATGCTCGAGGAGGAGATCAGGGTCTTCTTCAGCGCGTTCCAGACGTCCTTCCAGGTCAGCTCACGGTAGATGAAGAAGCCGACGAGCAGGCTGTAGAGCACGGCGACGCCGGCGCTCTCGGAGGCGGTGCAGATGCCGCCGGAGACGCAGACGATGATGAACAGCGGCATCAGCAGCGCCGGAATGCCGGAGAGAATGGCCTTCCAGAAGCGCTTGCCGTTGAACGCCGTCCGCTCCGGATGCCAGCCTTTGCGCTGGCTGATGATGTACACCAGCACCAGCTGCGTCAGGCCGATGAGGATGCCCGGTACCGCGCCGGCCATGAACAGCGCGCCGATGGACGCACCGGAGATCATCGCGTAGACGACCATCGGCGTGGACGGCGGGATAATCATGCCCATCGTGGAGGAGGCGACCGTGATGCCCGCGGAGGCGTCCGGCGGATAGCCCTCCTTCTCCATCGCCGGGATCAGGATGGAGCCCAGCGCGGAGGTATCGGCGACGGAGGAGCCAGAGATGCCGCCGAAGATCATGGAGGCGACGATGTTCACCTCGCCCAGGCCGCCGCGGATCGGGCGCAGCAGCTCCATGCAGAAGTTGATGATGCGCTTGGTGATGCCGCCGGTGTTCATCAGCTCGCCGGCCAGCATGAACAGCGGCATGGCGATCATCAGCTCGCTGTACACGCCGTTCCAGATGCGCTGGGGCATCATGGACAGGAACATCGGCTTGGCCGCAGACAGATAGGTGATGCAGGACGCGCCGATGGCGAACGCAAGCGGGACGCCGACCGCCGCGAAGACGATCAGGCCAATCAGAAGAAATACGATTGCCATATGTGTTCTCCTTCCGTTTACTTGCCGAGGGGCTTGTCCGCCGGCTCAAAAGCGGAGACCGGCGAGAGGATGGCCTCGACCACCTTGATGACGATGCACACCGCGCAGATCACGCCGCACAGCGGCATCAGGCCGTACATGTAGAACATCGGGATCTCCATGCCCATGCTGATCTGCTTGCCCATCTTCACGGCGTACATCCAGCCGTATTTGATGAACAGCACATCGACGACCAGCATCACCGCGCAGTTAAACACGCAGACCCAGCGCTTGACGGACGGCTTGATGCGGTCATAGAGGATGTTGATGGAGACATGCTCGCCCCGCAGGACGTTCAGGCCCATGCCCCAGAAGGTGGTAAACGTAAAGAGCAGCACGTTGAACTCGGAAATGGATTTCCAGCTCAGGGAGAAGCAATAGCGCATGATGACCGTGAAGATGACCATGAAGGCCAGCAGGCCCATGGCCACCGCGCCGACGCCCATGTAGAGCTTCTCGATCACAGCGCCGACCTTTTTGATTTTGTCCATGTGTGTTAATCCCCCTTAACACTGCGTCAAAGAATCAAAGCGGGCCGAGCCCGCTCCCTCTTGAAAGCAATCTGACTTCGCGAAATGATTCTGCACCCGGCGCACGCTTTTGCGCGATTTCAAGGCTTTAAAAGGCGGGTCGGGGCCTTGACCCCGACCCGCCTCCATGAAACCTCTTGAGGTGCGTGGCTTATTCGCCGCGGACGGCAGCCACGATGGCGAGCATCTCGTCGAGCTCTTCCTGCGTGCAGATGCCCTCGGCGACGGCCTGCGCGTAAACCGGCTGGCAGGCCTCCTGGAAGGCGGCGAGCTCCTCAGCGGTCGGGATGTAGACCTCGCAGCCCGCATCGATGACGACCTGCCTGGCCGCGTCAGAGTTCTGGTCGATCAGCTGATCGTTGTACTCGCCCATCGCGGTGGCGCACTCGCTCAGGATGGTGCGGAACTCCTCCGGCAGGCTGTTCCACCACTCGGCGTTGACGTAGAACGGGTCCGGATGGAACTGATAGTTGACCTGGGTGAAGTACTTCTGGACCTCATAGAACTTCATGCCCTCGACGTTGACCCACGGATTCTCCTGGCCGTCGGCGATGCTGGTCTTCAGGCCCATGTACAGGTCGGCGTACGGGACGGAGACGGTGTTGGCGCCCATGGCCTGGAAGGTCATGTCGATGGTCTTCATGCCGTTGGTGCGCATCTTCAGGCCCTTGAGATCCTCCGGCTTGGTGATCGGGCGGGTGTTGTTGGAGAACTGGCGGTAGCCGCCGGCGTCGCACAGGTTGATGATGACGGTGCCGGTGGTCTCCTCGGCCTCAGCGGAGACCTTCTTGGCCAGGTCGCTCTGCAGCAGCGCGGTGACCTCCTCGCGGGTGTTGGTCAGGAACGGCAGGGTGAACATCAGCAGACGCGGGCTGAAGTCGAACTGACCGCCGCGCATGCCCTGGGTGACGCCCTGCACAACCTGCTCGAGCATCTCCTTCTCGGTGCCCAGCTGGCCGTTGCCAAAGACCTCGACGGTCACGTGGCCGTTGGTCTTCTCCGCCACGTCAGCGGCGAACTTCTCCATGGAGACGTAGCGCGGATTGCCGTCCGGCTGGGCATGGCCCACGATCATGGTGTAGCTGCCCAGATCCGCATACGGATCAGCATCAGCCAGCGCGCTGACGCAGCCGATGACCAGGAGCGCAGCGAAAACGAGCGCAAGGACCTTCTTCATATTCAGATACCTCCTGTTGATTTGACGGCGCATCCAATGGCGCCCATCTTGTATACATATACTACCACACCGGTCAGTCAATTACAATATCCCCGGGCGAGTTTTTTGCGCTTTTTTCACCGTTCTCGCCGCTTTGCACAATCCGCCCGCGCCGAATTCTCCCGCATCGCCATGGGGCGGTCCGTCCTTTCTGTGCACATTTTCCCGCAATCTTGTATACAAGATTCCGTTTTTTCCGCCGTTCAGGCCCAAATCGTATTGACACGCCCCTGTCCGGCATTTATAATAGAATCATCACTTTCTGCAAGGATGAGGAACCCATGACTGCCCAGACCAATGCCGATCATGAGCAGATTTATCAGACGCTCAAGCAGGAAATCCTGCGCTTTGATCACAAGCCCGGCGATCTGCTCAGCGAGCACTATCTGTGCCAGCGCTTCTCCCTCTCCCGCACGCCGGTGCGCAGCATCCTGCAGCGCCTGCAGGAGAACGGCCTGGTGCAGATCGTCCCGCGCAAGGGCAGCATGGTCACCCGGCTTGACTACGACATCATCAATCAGTTCATCTACGAGCGCGTCGCGGTCGAATCCATGGTGCTGCGGGATTTCATTCTCTCCTGCACCCCGGCGGACGTGGAGCGCGTGCGCTTCGTCTATTCCCAGCTAGTCGCGCTCGGCCATGTGTATTTTGACGACCCGTCGCGCTTTGAGGTGGACAGGTTCCTCAAGACCGACCTGTCCATGCACGAAATCTGGTTCCGGGCGACGAACAAGCCCTTCCTCTGGGAGCGCCTGAGCGGCACGCAGGCCAGCTACACGCGCTTCTGCACGCTGGACATCATCGAGGGCAGCAACGTGCCGGACGTGCTGCGCGACCACGCGGACATGCTCCGCCTGATCGACGCGCGCAACGTGAGCGGCATCGAGCCGCTGATGCGCCGCCACCTGTACGGCGGCATCCGCCGCATGGGCGCGCTGGCGTTCACCAAGTACGCCGGCTACTTTGAGCCGATCGAGTCGGCCCCGCCCGAAAAAAGCTGAACATGCAGGACGGCCGTCCGGAGCATCCGGGCGGCCGTTTCTATATAATAGGAAATTGCGTCAAAAACCGTGCGGCGGGCGCCGCATGACGCGATCGGGTCAAGCCTTTCGGAAGCGGGAGCGGCCGCCGGCCGCCTTCGCGCGCATGTTTTCTTCGCACGCAAAAAGAGCTCCCGAGGCGGGAGCTCTTTTAAAGATGAACGAATGCCGAATTACTTCGCGTCAGCCGCAGCCTTCTCAAGCGCCTTGAGGTAGTCGCCCACGGTGATGGTGCAGCCGGTCTTCAGGTCGGCGTCGTCCGGCACCATGGTGTGATGGCCGTCGCCGCGGTCGAAGGTGGGCATGCCGAGGACCTCATCGACGGTCTTGCCGATGCACCAGGCCTCCAGCGCAGCAGCCTGCTCATACCACTCCTTGCCGATGGCAGAAGCCTTCACCATGCCGTAGCCTTCCTTCAGCTCCTTCTTGGTCTGCGGAGCGGCGTTGAAGTCGGCGGCAGCGCCGGCCGCGTCGAACGCGCCCTTCGCCTGCATCACGTCAAACTTGATGCCCACGATCTTGCCCTCGTCATCAAGGGTCACGGCGCACATGGTGGTGTTGGCAGCCACGGAGCCGGCCTTCTCAGCCTCGGCAGCGGTCACGGACACGGAGGTCACGGAGCCCAGGCCGGTCGCGGCGAGCGCGGAGGTGGCCAGCGCGAGCATCAGGGCGGTGAGCATCACAACAGTCAGGATCTTCTTCATGGTGTGTATCTCCTTTGAACATAAAATTTGGATGCGCCGTCCGGCGCTTCCAGCTGTCTATAAGGTTAAATGTCAATTGTGGCAAATGTATGTCTTTTTGCAAATTCTTTCACCAAAGCGAAAATTATTTCCCATTCACGCGGGGGATTCTGTGATAAACTTGTCAGTCCAGCCGGTACGCGTGGCGGCCCAGTCCGTCCCAGATGGCGGAGATGATCTTCGGCGCGCGGATGGTCGCGCCGGAGAAGCCGTCCACGTCCGGCGCAATCGCGCCGGGACGGTACAGGTCGTTCACGGCGGCAATCTCCTTGCCCGCCAGGTAGTCGATCAGCGCCTGGAACTGGCCGGCGATGGCCCGCACCGGCTCCTGCGCATCCTGCGCGAGATAGTCCTCGCCCCTGTACTGCAGCGTGCGGTAGGCGATCTCCGTAAAGCGGTTGTCCCGGATGGTGAACTCAAGCGCCACCTGCTCGCCGCCGTCCTCCATGTAGACGCCGCGGTAGGTGCCGTCCGCGTAGGGGTCCGCCTTGGGCAGCTTGGTGGTGTCCACCAGCTTGTACGGCCTGCGGTTCAGGCCGTCCCACAGCGCGGAGATCAGCTTGGAGGACTGCATGGTCGCCGTCGTCACCGCGTCCACGTCGTCCACGATATCATACGGTCTGTATAGATCGTCGATCGCCTCCACGCCCTTGCCGATGAGGTAATCCGCCAGCTGGTAGTACTGGCGCAGCGTCGCCTTCTGCGCGTCGCTCGCGTCCTCGATCATGTAGTCGCCGTCCTTGTATTTCACGCCGCGATAGACGATGGAGTCAAACACGCCGCCGCGCAGCTCAAACTGGATGGCGATCTGCTCGATGCCGCCGTCGTAGTAGAAGCCGCGGTAGATGCCGTCCGGATACGCCGCCGCGTCGGCCAGCGCGCACGCTGCGCCCAGCAGCAGCGCAGCCAGAATCACAGTGAGCCGTTTCATCAATCCTGTCCTCCCGAATTTCCGCCAGCAAATTGACAAGGGTATGAAAACATTCTACAATAAAAACCGCCATCATTCAACCATCCGTTTGCTTCTGCCCGATCATCATGAAAAACCGGAGGGATTCCGCTTGAACCCGATTCTCATCGTGGACGACAACGAACAGATCCTCGAGATCCTCACCCAGTATATCCGCGCAGAAGGCTGGCCGTACCTGACCGCCGCCTCCGGCGAGGAGGCGCTGTCCCTGTTCGACGCGGCCTCCCCCTCGCTGATCCTGCTGGACATCATGCTGCCCGGCGTCGACGGTCTGGAGGTCTGCCGGCGCATCCGCAGCGTCTCGCAGGTGCCCATCCTGATGATCACCGCCAAGGACGAGGATGCGGACCGCATTCTGGGCCTGGATATCGGCGCGGACGACTACATCGTCAAGCCCTTCTCCCCCAGCGTGGTCATGGCGCACATCCGCGCCGTCATGCGCCGCATGCCCGCGCCCAGCGGCAGCGAAACGCTGGTCATCGGCAGCCTGTCCATCCATCTGCCGTCCCTGAGCGTCACGCTGGACGGCCACAAGCTCAGCCTCACGCGCAAGGAGGTCGAGCTGCTCTACACCCTGGCCGCCTCGCCGGGCCGCGTCTTCACGCGGGACAACCTGCTGACCATCGTCTGGGGCTACGAGCACGCGGGCAATTACCGCGCGGTCGATTCCCACATCAAGCGCCTGCGCCAGAAGCTGGACGCCTATCCGCACGACTTTTTCACCATCGCCACCGTCTGGGGCACGGGCTACAAGTTTGAAAGGACGATGCCATGAGCGCGCGCCGCTGGCGGCCCTTCCGCTCCATCACCTGGCGGCTGATGCGCCTGTTCGCCATTCTGCTGATCCTCTTCACGCTCGTCTCCGGCCTCCTGTACAACGGCCTGCTGCGCCGCCAGTCGATCGCCCATTACAGCGAGGCGATGCAGCGCGACGCGCATACCGTCGCGCAGAACCTGTCCGAGTGGATCGCGCCGTCGAGCTACGAGAGCCTGGACGAGACGCGGTTCGTCGTCAATGACGAATCGATCGCGCCGTATCTGGCGTTCATCGAGCAGCTGACGGGCAGCACGGTGTATATCGTGGACACCAGCCACAACGTCACCGGCTATTTCAGCGGCGTGGTGCAGACCATCCACAACCCGCTGCTGCCCAGCTATCTGGAGCAGTGCATCGCCCTGGGCTTCATGGGCAAGACGCCCTTCATCCAGGCCCAGGTCGACGACCAGATCTATCTGACGACCAGCATGCCCGTCATGAACGCGCAAAGCCGCGTGCTGGGCGTCGTGCTGCTCACCTCCACGCTGCGCGAGAAGGGCTACACGCAGGTTTCCAGCACCACGATTCTGCTCAACAGCCTGATGTTCTCCTTCCCGCTGGCCGTGCTGCTGGCCTTCGTCCTTTCCCGCACGTACACCCGGCCGATCTCCGCGCTGCACAAGGTCGCGCTCGCGCTGGCCGGCGGCGCCTATGAGACGCGCACCGGCATGCACCGGGACGACGAGTTCGGCACGCTTGCGCACTCGATGGATATCCTCGCCGAGCGTCTGGAGGCCGCCCGCGCGCATGACGAGCAGCTGCGCATCCAGCAGCAGACGTTCTTCTCCAACATTTCCCACGAGCTCAAGACGCCGGTCACGGTCATCCGCGGCTCGCTGGAAGCGCTCAACGACGGCGTCGTCCGCGGCGAGGAGAACATCCGCGCCTATTACGCGCAGATGCTCTCCGAAAGCCGCTGGCTCCAGCGCCTGATCCAGGACCTGCTGGAGCTTTCCCGCCTGCAGAGCCTCGACTTCTCGCTCAACATGAGCGAGGTGGACCTGACCGAGCTGCTGGGCGACGTCGCCATGAGCGCCAGCGCCCTGTGCGAGCGCAAGGGCGTGCTCTTCGCCTGCGAGGAGCCGTCCGCCCGCTTCACCCTGCAGGGCGATTACTCCCGCCTGCGCCAGATGCTGCTGGCCGTGATCGACAACGCGGTCAAGTTCACCCCAGCGGGCCGCCATCTGCGGCTGAGCCTGCGCGAGGACGAGCCGACGGTCATCGTCGCCGACGAGGGCATCGGCATCCCGCCTGAGGAGCTCGACCACATCTTCGACCGCTTCCACCACCGGCACGACGCCTCGCACAAGAACACCGGCCTGGGCCTGGCCATCGTGCAGGAGATCGCCCGCCGGCACCATGTGACCATCCATGTCCAGAGCCGCGAGGGAGAGGGCACGACGTTCATCTTCGCGTTCCCCCAAAAATGAGCAGGGCAGGGCGTTTGCCCTGCCTGTTCTTTCTTAACCTATAGGAAATTGCGCAAAAATCGTACAACGAGCACTAAACGGCGTTATTGGGTAAAGCCGTTCGGAAATGGGAGCGGGCACGGCCTGCTTTTTTATGCCTTCTCGCCCTCCGTCTCGGCGGGCAGCTCCGCCGGGATGCCGCGGTGCTCCACCGGGGTGGAAAAGACGATCTGCGTGCGCGTGCGGCCGAACTGATCCAGCTGGTTGATGAACTGATCGAGCTCCTGCGTCGTATGGAAGCAGACCTTGAGCAGCATCGAGTAATCGCCCGTCACGCAGTTGCACTCCATGACGTTGGGGCATTTTTCCACATAGGGATAGAATTCCGGCTTCTGCCTGGGCTCCACCTCCAGGGAAATGAACGCCTTGATCTGGTAGCCCATCGCCGCGGCGGAGAGCTGCGCCTGATAGCCGGTGATCAGACCGGCCGCCTCCAGCCGCTCGATGCGCGCGCTGACCGCCGGGGAGGAGAGGAACACCTGCTCCGCGATCACCTTGAGCGGCGTGCGCGCGTTGTCCTGCAGAATCGTCAGAATTTTGCGATCGATATTGTCCATGCGGTTTCTCTGTTTCTCCTTGCATTCTGTTTATTTCATAAAGAGGATATCACGTTTCTCCGCGTTTGGCAAGCCCGGGCGCAAAAGAAACGAAAGGCGCCGGAATTCAGCCCGTCTGAGCCGAAAGGAAATTGAAAAAAATGAAAAAAAGTGTTGACAAGCCCTCGCGCCTTTGATATAATATCTCCTGTTCCGAGCGAACATAAGCACCCATAGCTCAGCTGGATAGAGCGTTTGACTACGAATCAAAAGGCCACAGGT
>JBJEUH010000025.1:0-9011 GCA_051883735.1 Candidatus Ventricola sp. | reverse complement strand
TGATGCTGGGCATCTGCAACGGCTTCCAGGCGCTCATCAAGCTGGGCCTGGTGCCGTACGGCGAGATCCGCACGCTCGACGAGAGTGATCCGACGCTGACCTACAACACCATCGGCCGCCATGCCGCCACGCATGTGCGCACGGTCGTCTCCTCCGTCAAGTCCCCGTGGATGGCGGGCGTGAACGTCGGCGATATCCACGAGGTCGCCATCTCCCACGGCGAGGGCCGCTTCGTCTGCCGCGAGGGCCAGCTGCGCCGCCTGATGGACAACGGCCAGATCGTCACGCAGTACTGCGACGAGTACGGCATCCCGGCGGCGGACATGCCGTTCAACCCGAACGGCTCCTACTGGGCCATCGAGGGCATCTGCTCCCCGGATGGCCGCGTTCTGGGCAAGATGGGCCACAGCGAGCGCACCGGCGCGTATGTCGCCAGCAACATCCCGGGCAACAAGGATCAGAGGATCTTCGAATCCGGTGTGAAGTATTTCCTGTAACGGAATACAGCCGACCGTCAGGCACGCAGCCTGACGGCCGGTTTTTTGCGCAAATTCCTATTCGGCAAGAAAAAAGCGGTGGCCTCGGCCATCGCTTGTCATTTTCCATCGGTTTTATGCTGCTCGTCCGCGCGCAGCACGGCAAAGAGCTTGTCCAGATAGATCTTGTGCGCGACCGTCACGATCGCGTTGCGCAGCATCACCTTTTCCTCCGAGGCCTGCGTGTCCAGCGCGTCCATCTCGCCCTTGCGGGAGAAGACGTAGGTCAGCATCTGGTACAGCTCGTCGCGGAAGTAGTCGTAAGCCACCTGGAGGGAATACGTTTTGCGCTGGATGGAGAGCATGAGGCCCAGATCGTCCATGGAGACGACCGACTTCGCCACGGCGATGAAGATCAGCTGCGCGATCTGTTCGCGGTTGTACTGCTTGCGCACGGGCTTGGGGATCAGCCCCTTCTTGACGTAGTTGCTGATCATCGAGCCGGTGATGGGCGTATCCTGAATCGGCGCGAGCGCGTCGGAAATATACTTGGCGGTCTGTTCGAGGTAGAGCCCCACGTCCGGGATCTCCTGATAGGCGGGCAGATGAAGCGCGTGAATGGACGCGTTGATTTGATCTTTGAGCATTTGCTCCATGGGCATCCCTCCGTTCTCTGCCATTATACAACGCCGATGCAAAAAAGTCAATCGAACCTGATGATGAGTTTTGAAAAAACTCTTGACGGGGTATCGCGTAATGCGGTAGAATAGGACAGGTGAGCAAAGCCTTGCTCATACTAAGCGATTTGAGGAAAAGCCATGCAGTACAAGATTGCCGCCGATTCGTCATCGAACATGCGCGCCTTTGACGGCGTCGAATTCGCCAACGTGCCGCTGAAGATCATCACCAAGGAAAGGGAATACGTCGACGACGAGCACCTCGACGTGGCGCAGATGGTCGCCGACCTCAAGGCGTACAAGGGGACGTCCGGCTCCTCCTGCCCGAATGTGTACGACTGGACGAAGGCCTTCGGCGACGCGGAGAACGTCTTTGCCGTCACCATCACCAGCGGCCTTTCCGGCAGCTACAACGCGGCCAGGCAGGCGGCGGAGGAATACATGGCGGCGCACCCGGGCAGGAAGGTCTGCGTGCTCGATTCGCTGACCGCCGGGCCGGAGCTGCGGCTGATCTGCGAGAAGCTGCGCGAGGGCATCCTCGCGGGCAAGCCCTTTGAGGAGATCGAGGCGGATACGCGCGCCTACATGAAGCACACGCACACCATCTTTGCGCTCCAGTCGCTGAACAACCTGGCGCGCAATGGCCGCGTGAACGGCGCGGTGGCGAAGCTCGCGGGCGTGCTGGGCATCTGGGTCGTCGGCAAGGGGAGCGACGAGGGCACCCTTCAGCAGGAGCACAAGTGCCGCGGCGAAAAGCGCGCGGCGGAAACCACCTACGGCGACATGAAGGCGCACGGCTACAACGGCGGCAAGGTGCGCATGAGCAACTGCCTCAACGACAGCGTGACCGACCAGCTGGCGGCGATCATCCGCCGGGACTATCCGGACGCGGAGATCACCTGCGAGCAGACCACCGGGCTGTGCAGCTTCTATGCGGAGCAGGGCGGCATGATCATCGGCTATGAGGACAAGGACGCGTAAGCGCAGGCATATCGGGGACGGCGGACAAAGGCGCCGTCCCTTTTGCATGCGCTGAATTGCGCGCAGCGTGCGCGGGATTTTTCATCCGAGCGGGAGGAAGGATTGACAATCGCCGCGCGAGACGGTATAAGTAGGGTATACAGGAAATAAAGGAGCAAGGCGACGTGACCATTTATGACATTGCCAGGGAAGCAGGCGTATCGGCGAGCACGGTATCCCGCGTCATCAACGACAAGCCGGGCGTGAATCCCAGGACGCGCGAGCGGATTCGCGCGCTGCTGGATGAGCACCGGTATGTGCCCAACGAGGCGGCGCGCGGGCTGGTGACGCAGTCCAGCAGGCTGGTGGGCGTGCTGGTGGCGGACATCCGCAATCAGCATCACATCGAGGGCGCGTACTATATCGCGCAGGAGCTCGCCAGGCTGGGCTACTGCGCGCTGGTGCTCAACACCGGCGGCAGCGACGAGGAGCGCGCGGCAGGCATCCGCATGCTGGAGACGCGCAAGGTGGAGGCGGCGGTGCTCATGGGCTCCATCTTCCAGACGGAGGCCGTGCGCGCGGCGATCGCATGCAGCCTGCCGGAGGTGCCCGTGTTCATGCTCAACGGCGAAATGGACCTGCCCAACGTGTACAGCGTGCTCTCGGACGACCGCGCGGGCACGGCGGACTGCGTGGCCTATCTGGCCGGCCGGGGCAGGAAAAGGGTCGCCTTCCTGGTGGATCAGCCGACGCCCAGCAGCCATCTCAAGCAGCTGGGCTATGAGGACGGCGCGGCGCGGGCCGGCATGGCCCCGCTGGTGATCGACGGCGTGGAGGGCAGCGTGGAGGGCGGCTATGCGGCGGCAAGGGCGCTGCTGGCGCAGCAGCCCGACGTGGACGGGTTGATCTGCAGCCTGGACATCATCGCCTGCGGCGCGATGCGCGCCATCGCGGACAGCGGCAGGCGCGTGCCGCAGGATGTGGCGGTGATCGGCACGGACAATTCGGTCTACTGCGACATCTGCACGCCCAGGCTGACGAGCCTCAACACGATGGTGTTCGAATCCGGCGTGGCGATCGCGCACAAGCTGGTGGACTGCCTGGAGGGACGCAGCACAAACCGGAAGACCGTGCTGTTCACCGGCATCGTGGAACGGGAGTCCACCTAAAGAAATGAAATCGATTGCAATCTTTGCGCGGTTTTTATCGGGAAGCACTTGAAATTCATTTGAAAATATGATATCTTGATATTGCAATCGATTGCAATACAGGGGCGGAGAGAAAGGGGAGGTTTGGCGATGCGGATTGCGGTGATCGGCGCGGGCGCGATGGGCGCGCTCTACGGCGGCTATCTGAGCAGGAAGCACGACGTGCTGCTGGTGGACGTGAACCGGGCGCAGGTGGACGCGATCAATGCGCGGGGGCTGACGATCCACGAGGCGGACGGCAGCGTGACGCAGTGCCGTCCCCGGGCCTTCCTGAGCACGCAGGGCATGGCGCCGGCGGACGTGGTCATTCTGTTCGTGAAGGCGATGTTTTCCGACAGCGCGCTTGAGAGCAACCGCAGCCTGATCGGGCCGGATACCGTGCTCATGACGCTTCAAAACGGCAGCGGACATGAGGACACGCTGCTCAAATACTGCGACCGCGGGCATGTGGTCCTCGGCACGACGCAGCACAACAGCGCTGTGCTCGGCCCGGGCGAGATCCGCCACGGCGGCAGCGGAAAAACCTGTATCGGCTGCCTGGACGGCGGCTCGCAGCGGCTTGCGCCCATCGCGCGGGCGTTCACGGCGTGCGGCCTTCAGACGGTGTGCGACGACCGGGTGCAGCGGCTCATCTGGGACAAGCTGTTTACCAACGTCTCCGCCAGCGTGCTGACGGGCGTTCTGCAGGTTCCGCTCGGCTTCATCGCGCAGAACGCGCACGCCTGGGCGCTGTGCGAGAAGCTGGTGCGCGAGGCGGTCGCGGTGGCCGCGGGCGAGGGACTCGTCTTTGACGCGGAGGAGAAGATCGCCCAGGTGCGCGCCGTGTGCGAAAAGAGCCCGGGCGGCGTGACGAGCATCTGCGCCGACCTGCGCGACGGTCGCAGGACGGAGGTGGACACGATTTCCGGCAGCGTCGTGCGCGCCAGCCGGCGAAACGGCGTGCCTGCGCCGACGCACGAGGCGATGGTCGCGCTGGTGCACGCGATGGAAGCAAGGGCTTTGTAACGCGCGGGGCGAGGGAGCGCTGCGGCCTTCTCCGCCCTGCACGGCAAATCAATCATATGGCACAATCAAACGTATGGAGGTATGCTTATGGGACCCGTGTATGATTTCTATGGCCTGCGCCTGATCGACCTGACCAAGACGCTGGACCCCGCGACGGAGAGCCGCCGCTGCCACCTGATCCGCTACAACACCGGCGGGCCGATCCCGGATTTCCACACCGCGCTCGACCTGACCAGCCACCTCGGCACGCACTGCGAGTGCCCGTATCATCACTTTGAGGACGGCGCGTCCGTCGGCGAGCTGCCGCTGACCACGTTCATGGGCCGCGCGATCTACGTGACGCTCGACCTGCCGGAGAATGCCCAGATCACCGGCGATGATCTCGAGAAGGCGCTGGGCGGCCGCGTGCGGGAGGGCGACATCGTCATCCTCGACAGCCCGCACAAGATCCCGCCGTTCTCTCCGCTGAGCAACACCCCGGACGACCATCGCCTGGTCATCGGCGAGGACAGCGCCAACTGGTTCGCCGCCAAGAACGTCAAGTGCGTCGGCTTCGGCGACGGCGTGTCCATCGAGGACTGCGAGGCGAACGTGAAGCCGTTCCACGACATCCTGATGGCGAAGAACATCGTGTTCCTGGAGGTGCTCAAGAACCTGGAGTGCCTTGAGAAGGACACCTTCTTCATGGCCTACGCGCCGCTGCCCATCGTGGGCGCGGATTCCTGCCCGGTTCGCGCCTTTGCGATCGAGGGCCTGCCGGGCTTTGAGGCCTGAGCGGAAAAACGAGACAGACGTGAGGTGCGGCATGGTTCATCCCATCATGAAAGATCCGGTGTTTTTGGCTGTGCCCTCTGAGCCGGCGACAAAGGCGGATCGCCAGGTCGCGCTGGAGCTGCTGGAGACGCTGCGCGCCAACCTCGGGGGATGCGTGGGCATGGCGGCCAACATGATCGGCGTGCGCAAGCGCATCATTGCGGTGCATGCCGGCTATGCGCAGATCGCGATGCTCAACCCGAGAATCACGAAGAAGAGCGAGCCGTACGAGGCGGAGGAGGGCTGTCTGTCCCTCTCCGGCGTGCGCAAGGCCAAGCGCTATCAGGTGATCGAGGTGGAGTATCTGGATATCGAGATGAAGAGGCAGAGGCGCAGCTTCTCCGGCTTCACCGCGCAGATCATCCAGCATGAGATCGACCACTGCGACGGCATCCTCATTTGAAGGAAACGCAAAGAGCCTGCATCGTGCAATGCAGGCTCTTTTGCCGTGTAAGAAATGATGCCCCAAAACCGTACAGCGAGCAGCGAATCACTTGGTTTTGTAAAGCTGTTCGGAAGTGGGAGCGGGCACGGCCCGCTTTTGCTTTGCAGAGAATTATGCTCCAAACCGTACAGCGAGCAGCGAATCACTTGGTTTTGCAAAGCTGTTCGGAAGTGGGAGCGGGCACGGCCCGCTTTACAGATTCGCCTTGATCTTCTCGATCATCTCGGCATACTGCTCGTCCGTCAGGAAGGTCTTGCCCGGGTTCATGGCGAAGACGCCGCCGTACTCGAACTCGCCCTCATACTTGGGCACGAGGTGGAAGTGCAGGTGGCAGCCGGTGTCGCCATAGGCGCCGTAGTTCACCTTCTTGGGCGCGAACGCGGCGTGGATGGCCTTGGCGGCGCGGTTCACATCGGCAAAGAAGGCGTTGCGCTCCTCATCGGAGATGTTCACGATCTCGCTGACGTGATCCTTGTAGGCCACGATGCAGCGGCCCGGATGGCTCTGCTCCTTGAAGAGGATGAGCTGGCTGACGCTCAGGTCGCAGATGTAGATGCCGAAGGCGTCCAGCAGCTCGCCCTTCATGCAGTAGCCGCAGTTGCAGTCTTTCATGGGGTGTCCCTCCTGCGAAATATATTTTTATTGATTATACACCCAATGCCGGGCTGCGGCAAGCGGGCGTGGGCCCCGGTGCGGAAATAATCGGAGAAGAGGGAGAGGCGGCGTTGCGGACAGATGGAGGAATCCGTCGCGGCGCTCGGCCCGCAGCGGCGGAAAGGGGCATAAAACCGCTTGACATCCCGCCGTTCCGGCGTAGAATAAGAGGTAACAGAAAGCTCCACGGATGGGCAAGCAAAGGAGTGTTTTACGATGATTACGACCAAACCCTTCGGCCAGCTGCCTGACGGCCAGGCCGTGACGCAGTATACCATGACCAACAAAAGCGGCGCGTCGGTCAGCCTGATCGACTACGGCGGCATCGTCACCAGCATCATCGTCCCGGACAAGGATGGCAAGCTCGATGACGTGGCGCTGGGCTTTGACAGCCTCGACGGCTACCTCGGCAATCACGGCTGCATGGGCGACACCGTCGGCCGCTATGGCAACCGCATCGCTGCGGGCCGCTTCACGCTGGAGGGCGTGGAATACCAGCTGGCGCTGAACAACGGCAAGAACCACCTGCACGGCGGCAACGTCGGCTTCAGCAAGAAGATGTGGGCGGTCACTCCGGTCGAAGGCGAGCACGCCGATTGCCTCAAGCTGCACTATGTCAGCCCGGACGGTGAGGAGAACTACCCGGGCACGCTCGACGTGACCGTCACCTACAGCTGGAGCGAGGACAATCACCTCGGCATCCGCTATGAGGCGACCACGGACAAGACGACCCATTGCAACCTGACCAACCACACCTATTTCAACCTCGCGGGCCACGACCACGGCACCATCCGCGACCAGGTGCTGCACATCGACGCGGATGCGATCACCCCGGTCGCCGACGGCGCGCTGATCCCGACCGGCGATTACATGGCCGTTGCGGGCACGCCGTTCGATCTGCGCGGCGGCCTGCTGCTGGGCGTGGGCCTTGACGAGCTGGAGACGTGCCCGCAGCTCAAATATGCCGGCGGCTACGACCACAACTTCGTGCTGCGCAAGGGCGAGGCCTTCGGCACCGCGGCGTACATGGTCGATCCGAACAGCGGCCGCTCGATGGAGGTCATCACCGACCAGCCGGGCGTGCAGTTCTATTCCGCCTGCCAGACCGACCTTTCCGGCGGCAAAGGCGGCGCGCACTATGGCAAGTACGCCGGACTGTGCCTGGAGACCCAGCACTTCCCGGATTCCCCGAACAACCCGCAGTTCACCGGCACGACGGTGCTGCGCCCGGGCGAGAAGTACGACACCACGACGATCTACGCGTTTGGCATCGACGAATAATCGCTTTGACGGTCAGGCTTTTTACCGGCTTCGCGTTCAAACGAACGCCCGTCCCGCAAACAAAAACGTCCGGCAGCTCATGCTGCCGGACGTTTTACGATACAGGCTTATTCTGCGTCCGCCTCGCCGGGCGTGGCTTCGGCAGGTTCAGCCGGTTCTTCTGCTGCATCCGCTGCGGGGTCGAGCGGAAGCTCGGGCTCTGCCTCAGATGGAGTCGCTTCGCCGGGGGTGCCGGCGGTTTCCGGCATTGTCGCAGGTTCAGGCTCGGGCGCTGCTTCAGGCGCAGGCGAAGGACGCAGATGCCTGCCATCTTCAAGGATGCAGTTGTCGATGCGCGCGCGAAGAGAGGCGTCGTCGCCGACGAGATGCAGCGAGGTGCCGGGCTGCGCGTCGTCGCCGATCCCATCGCCGCCGGAAAAATGGCCGGACAGATTGACGGAGGAGGCGCCTTCCGCATTCATCAGGATCAGCGCGTTGCCGCCATGGCTTTCGCCCTGGCCGCCCTTGATCTGCCCGCTGATGCCGACGCTGACGTTGTCGCTGGTGGAGACGAGCTGAATGCCGTCGCCGCCGATGGAGCCGGCGCCGCCCTGGAGCGTGCCGCCTACGGTGATGTAGGCGTTGCCGCTGAGATCGTAGAGATTCAGCGCGTGACCGCCGAGCGACGTACCGCTGCCGCCCTGAATGGTGCCGGTGATCATCACCGCACCGCCTTCCTTGAGCGGAGAGACGATCATGCCGGCGCCGCCGCTGCTGCCGTCGCCGCCTGCAACATGGCCCTCGATGCTGCTGTAAAACTCGCCGCCCTCATGGCGGATCGAGATGCCCGGCGCGCCGGAGCCACCCTCGATTTCACAGCCGCGTTCGACGATCAGCGCACCGCTGCCGGAAAAGGAAAGCGCGGCGCATTCGTCCGCGCCGGTCACGGTTACGCCGCTGCCGAGGCTGATGTGCGAGGTGCCGTCCACAATCAGACCCTCCTCGAACGCAATGCCGGTAAAGGCGATAGCGGCGTCCTTGAGGCGAAGGCCGCGCACAACCGCGCCGCTTTCGGATTTGAGCCGAACGGACGCGGAGGTGGAAAGCGGCTCCTCGTCTGCGGCGGAAATCTCGCCGGAAAGAAGGATGACGTCGCCGTTCTGCGCGGATGCGATCGCCTGGCTCAATTCGTCAAAAGACGATACAGGCCCCAAGGTCTGCGCAAAAGCGGAGGAACACGGGAAGAACATCATCCATAAGGCAAAGGCAAATGCCCATATTCGCTTCATCTTCAAATAGGAAAACTCCCTTCACAAGCGGCCGCGCAGAGAAATGCGCATGGCCGCAGGCTTTGACACATTATATCACATTGTATGAATCAGAGCAAGCCGCGTGCGGGGAGGGACAGTGCCAGTCAGGGATGACCCCTAGGGCAGCGAAAAAAGCGCAGAAAAAGTGAAAAAGGTGTTGACAAGGATCGTCAAGGCGTGTATAATACATCAAGTCGCCGCGA
>JBJEUH010000024.1:0-9130 GCA_051883735.1 Candidatus Ventricola sp. | reverse complement strand
TGGACACCGTCAACACCAACGGCAACTCCTGCTACTACATCGAGAAGAACCTGCCGGACGCGATGCGCGAGGTCGGCCGCAAGACCGTCGAGGCCTTCGGCGTGAAGAGCCGCTTCGTGCACCTGGAGTTCTTCGTCCTCAACGACGACCAGCCGGCGCTGGGCAAGAAGGGCGACATCCTGGGCCTGGAGGTCAACATGCGCCCGTCCGGCGGCTGGAGCGCGGACATGTTCAACTTCGCCAACTCCTGCGACGTCTACAAGATCTGGGCCGACATGGTCGCCTTCAACACCCGCACCGTGCCGGACGCGGGCGCGGAGCACTACTACTGCTGCTACTGCGGCCGCCGCGACGGCAAGAACTTCGTGCTCGATCACAACGCCGTGATGGCCAAGTACGGCAGCCGCATCAAGATGGCGCAGCGCGTGCCCAAGGCGCTCTCCGGCGCGATGGCCGACATGATGTACATGTGCAACTGCTCCACCGAGGAGGAGAAGGCCGAGTACTATCAGAGCATGCTGCAGGAATATTGATCCACCATAAAATGAAAGGGCTTTGGATGATCCAAGGCCCTTTGTTGATGCTCTTTTACAGCACCATCACCAGCGTGCCGACGGTGATGAGCGCCGCGCCGATGAGCGACTTGGTCGTGAACGGCTCGTGCAGGAAGATGAACGCCAGCGCCAGCGTGATGACGACGCTGAGCTTGTCGATCGGCACGACCTTCGATGCCTCACCCAGCTGCAGCGCGCGGTAGTAGCACAGCCAGGACGCACCCGTCGCCAGGCCGGACAGGATCAGGAACAGCCAGCTCTTGCGGCTGATCGACCCGATGCCATTCTGCACGTTCATGATGAACACCATGCCCCAGCTCATCGCCAGCACGACCACCGTGCGGATCGCCGTAGCGAGCGTGGAGTTCACGCCCTCAATACCTACCTTCGCCAGAATGCTCGTCAGCGCCGCAAAGACCGCCGACAGCACCGCAAATACTGCCCACATTGTTTTCCCCTCCAAGATTTCCAGAATCTGTTCCTATTATAGCACACAATGCTGCGCCCTGCACCCGCTTTGTGCATGGTTCAATGCCCCTTTGTGCACAATAGGCGCAAACTGTTCGCGGAGGGCTGGCCATGGAGATCGCGCTGTTTGCTTCCGCCTGGCTGGCGTTCTCGCTCTCCCCCGCGCTGGCGCCTCTGGCGCTGCGCTGCGGGCTCTCCGCCTGCCTGCGCTTCTCCCCGCGCGCCGCCATTGCGCTGTCAAGCGTCGCCGCGCTTGGGGGCTGCCTGGGCGCGCTGGCGGCGCGCCGCGCCTGGGCTACCGTGCCTCCGGACCAGCGCATGCCCGTCTCCATCGCCGGAATCACCGGCGGCACGGCCGGACGCATGCTGCTGCTCATGTTCGTCGCGCGGTTCTCCGGTAGCCTCGAGCTTGCGCGCCTGCAAGTGCTCCCCCTTCTGGCGCCGACGCTGGCCGCGCTGCTGCCCGGCAGGCTGCGGCGCATCCCGCTGCCCCGCACGCGCATCGGGCTGTACCTGTTCTCGCTGTTCTGCGCGCTGATCGGAGGGCAGTTCGGCTGCGGCACGCTGGCGTTGTTCAGCCTGGCTGCGCGCGGCGGCGTACACAGAAAAAGCGACGCGCCAGCCTCCGCCGCGCTGCTGCTCGCGATCACGGCGCACGCCAGCGCGCTGCTGCTCACGCTGCTCTCCGGCGGCGCGCAGGTGCTTCCCCCGCGGATGCTCGCCGCGCTTTCCTCCGGCGCATTTGTCGGCGGCTGGCGGTTTGAGAAAATCAAAAAGCGCGGCGAAGTCCGCAGAGGGCTTCGCACCGCGCTTGGGGTTTATGCGCTTCTGGCTGCGCTTGCAGGCGTGGAACAGGCGTTTTTTTCGCTCTGAAACTGCTTTTTTCTTGAAACCATTGGATACGTTGGGCTGCCGCCCAAACCTGCCTGAGGGACTTCATCCCTCAGACTCTCTTCCCGCTTCGCGCACAGGAAAGCCATTCAGGATGAAATCCGTATGGCTCACCCAGGCTCAGGGCAGCACGATCTTCGGGTCCTCCTTGCGGGCGCGGTAGATCACAAAGCGGCTGCCGATGCACTGCACCGGCTCGGCGTTCGCGCCCTCGCACAGCGCCGCAATCGCCTCGCGGGCGGAAAGCGGGCAGTTCTGCAGAACGGTGCCCTTGATCAGCTCGCGCGCCTCCAGCGCGTCGTCGAGCTGCTTGATCATGTTGTCGTTCACGCCGTCCTTGCCCACGTGAAGAATGGGCTCCATGGTGTTGGCCAATCCGCGCAGATACGCGCGCTGTTTGCTCGTCATGCAGGGTTTCCTTTCTATATACAATGTACAATCGTTCCGTCTGTCCGGAGAAAGCGGTTGATGCCGCCGGTCACTCCACGAAGTCAAACTCCATGTCGCTGATGGCGACGGTGTCGCCCTCCTTCGCGCCCGCCGCGCGCAGGGCGTCGATCACACCGCGGCTGCGCAGGGTGCGATGGAAGTAGTTGACGGACTGATCGTCCGCAAAGTTGATGGAGCCGATGAGCTGCTCCATCGCCTTGCCCTCGACGATGTAATAGTCGTCGCCCTCCCTGGTGATGGTGAACGGCGCTTCCTCGGCCGGCGCGACCTCCGGCTCCTCCGGGAAGACGAGCGTCTGCGGCAGGGTCGGCAGAATTCGCACGATCGCGCCCATCAGCTCGTCAAAGCCCTGGCGCGTGGCCGCGGAAATCGGATAGACCTCGATGTCCGTGCCGTGCAGGTGCCTGCGCAGGCGCTCGAGGTTCTCCTGCGCCCCCGGCAGATCCATCTTGTTCGCCGCGACGATCTGCGGGCGCTCGGCCAGGTCGCCGTAGCCCACCAGCTCATCGCAGATGTGCTCGAAATCCTCCACCGGATCGCGGCCCTCGCTGCCGGCGATGTCCACGACGTGCACCAGCAGGCGGGTGCGCTCGACGTGACGAAGGAACTGAATGCCCAGGCCCACCCCCTCGCTCGCGCCCTCGACGAGGCCCGGAATATCGGCCATGACGAAGTCCATGCCGTACTGGCGGCAGATGCCCAGGTTCGGCGCGAGGGTCGTGAAGTGATAATTCGCGATCTTCGGCTTCGCCGCGGTCACGACGGAGAGGATCGTGCTCTTGCCGACGTTCGGATAGCCGACGAGGCCCACGTCCGCGATGGACTTGAGCTCCAGCTCAAACTCGACGACGTCGCACTTCTGGCCCGGCTTGGCGAAGTTGGGCGCCTGGCGGGTCGGCGTGGCGAAGTGCGCGTTGCCCCAGCCGCCCTTGCCGCCATGAAGAAGGACATGGCGCTGGCCGGCCTCGTGCATATCCGCCCAGAGGCGGCCGCTTTCCGTGTCGCGCACGACGGTGCCCACTGGCACCTTGATGACGAGATCCGCGCCGCTCTTGCCGCGGCAGAGCATCGCCGCGCCGTTGCCGCCGCTTTCGGCGGTGTACTTGCGCTTGTAGCGGAAATCCATCAGCGTGTGCATGTTCTCGTCGGCCAGCAGGATGATGCTGCCGCCGTTGCCGCCATCGCCGCCGTCCGGGCCGCCGTTCTGCACAAATTTTTCCCGATGAAACGAAACCGCGCCGTTGCCGCCGTTTCCGGCCTTCGCGGTGATTTTAACCTGATCGACAAACATGGTGATTCTTCCTCTATATCCGGTAGACATTGATCCGCTTTAAAAAGTATCCGCAAGATTATACCGTGATATCCTCTTTTCGTCAAGCGTTTTCCTTTCAAAAGCGGTTTTCCCGAAAAGTTCTCAAAAAAGCCAGGAAAAATGGAAAAAAGCCTTGATTTCACTTGAAACCTGTGCTAATATACATAACTGGCACATCCTTGTTCCGTCTGAGAAATGGCGGAACCAGAGTCCAAAAGGAGGTGAAAGGATCATGAATAAGTACGAACTGATCTACATCATCGATACCGCCGTCGAGGAGACCGCCCGCAAGGAGCTCATCGAGAAGTTCAACGGTATCATCACTGCCAACGGCGGTGAGGTTGTCAAGGTTGAGGAGTGGGGCAAGCGCCGTCTGGCCTATGCCATCGACTACAAGACCGAGGGTTACTACGTCTATGTCGCTTTCAACGGCGCCGCTGAGCTGCCCAAGGAGCTGACCCGTAACCTGCAGATCAACGAGAGCGTCATCCGTTCTCAGATCGTCAAGCTGCTGGAGAAGAAGAGCAGCGTCAAGCCGCGTGCGGCCCGCGTCGCGCCGGTTGAAGAGGCTGTCGAGGCCGAGAAGGCCGAGTAAGCCAACTGTCATGATGATCCATAAGAGGAATTGAGCGTATGAACAAGGTTTATTTGATTGGCAATCTGACCCGTGACCCGGAGATGCGATCCACCTCCGCCGGCATTCCGGTCTGCAACTTTTCCATCGCGGTGAACCGCCGCTTCAAAAACGCGCAGACGGGCCAGCAGGAAACGGATTTCTTCAACATTGTCGCCTGGCGTCAGCTCGCCGAGCTCTGCGGTCGCTATCTGGCCAAGGGCAGAAAGGTCGCCGTGTTCGGCTCCATCCAGACGCGCAGCTACGAGGCGCAGGATGGCAGCAAGCGCACCGCGTTTGACATCGTCGCCGACGAGGTCGAGTTCCTTTCTTCCGCGAATGCCGGTTCTGCTCCCTCCAGCGATTATCACGCTGCCGTGTCCCCCGCGCCGGTGCAGCGCCAGCAGGCTCCGAGCTATGCGCCCGCTGACAGCGGATTTACGCAGGTGGACGACGACGAACTTCCCTTTTAATTGATTTGATCTGAGAAAATAAGCCGGACTGCCCGGCGATGAAAGGAGACCTTTCCATGTCTGAAGATCGTGGAGCACGCCGTCCGCGTGGCCGCAAGCCGCGCCGCAAGGTTTGTGCGTTCTGTGTTGACAAGATCGAGTACATCGATTACAAGGAGTTCCGTGATGTGAACTCCCGTATGCGCCGCAACATCAACGAGCGCGGCAAGATCATGCCGCGCCGCATGAGCGGCAACTGCGCCAAGCATCAGCGTCAGCTGTCTGAGGCCATCAAGCGCGCCCGTGCCATCGCGCTGCTGCCCTACACCGCTGAATAAGCTGTTGGCGCCTGCATACTGCCATACAGAAAGAAGCGTCTTCCGTTCGGAAGGCGCTTTTCTTGTCTATACCGCTTTTGGCTCCATTTTGCTTCGCAGATTCAACCCGTTTCAATCGTAGGCTGCGCAGCAGCCTGCTCTGAAACTACATTTTTTCTTAACTTGAGTTGGATACGTTGGGCTGCCGACCCGGGAAACAGACATAGTCGCGCAAGCGCTCCTTGCTGTTTCCGACACTTCGCCTGCCTGCATCCGTCACTGGCGGCGGCAGGCTTCGGTCCCAGACCCGCCTGAGGGATTTCATCCCCAAACCCCTTCTTCGCTTCGCGCATGAGAAAGCAGATTAGGCGCTTTTTCGAGAGGTGAGGATCATCCCGAACAGCCCGCCGCTGGCCACGCCCATGCCCAGGTCCGCCAGATACGAGGTCAGCGACGGGTTCTCCCCCATCAGCAGACAATAGCAGAGGATGCCCAGCGCCATATACAGCAGGCCCACGCACACGCCGCGCATCGTACCGCCCTGCGTCTGCCCGCCCAGCGCGGACACCACGCCCGCGAGGATGGAGACGAACTTGACGACCTGGTTGATCGCCGTGATCGCCCGGTCGCTCGCGTCCCACCAGTTGAGGATCAGCGCAAAGACGGCCACGCCGATCACCGTGATGCTTGCGGCCACGAGCACGCCCCGGAGCACCGCGCCCAGCGCGCTTCTTCCCCTGCCCCTGCGCACGCTTCGGCGCATGGACCGCTTGAAGGAATCCAGTCCCCGATCCGTCTTCTGCACAAAAGGCTGCGCCTTGCTGTCCACTTGAATCCCTCCCAGATCAAAACCGGCATGACGCCGGCTGCATCGCGGCAAAGCGATGCAAATCCCTCAACTCTGTGCCCGAGACCAGCGCTTTGCGGAAAAGATCCCATAGCAAAAGCCGCTCTGTCATGGTCAACCCTATGACAGAGCGGTTTTGATTATGCTGATTTGGAACTGGCCGGTCAGATGAGGGTCTCGGCGTCGTTGGTCACGGAGAGCTGCTCAACGTTGCGAACCGCCCAGCGCGCGATCATCATCTGGGTCTTCTGCTCGCCGACCTCGATGGTCAGCACCTCGTCCTTGATGCGCACGATGGTGCCGTAGATGCCGCCGATGGTGCAGATGCGGTCGCCAACCTTCAGGTTCTCCAGCATCTTCTTGGCTTCCTTGTCCTTCTTGCGCTGCGGACGGATGAGCAGGAAGTAGAAGATGACGAAGATGAGGATCATCGGCAGGAACTGCACGGCGTAGTAGATGATCATCGCGCCGGTGGACATTTCGGCCTCGGCGCCCGCAGTCGCCTCGGCAGCCACAGTCGCATCGGCCAGCAGGCTCATGAGCTTGGCATTCATGGGAAAAGACACATCCTTTCAAAATTTGCAATATACAGCTTTTCTATTATACATGGAATGGATGAAAACCGCAAGAGCCGCAGGCAGAATTCACGCCGACTCCCGCCAACTTTTGGCATGTCAGCGTCAATATCCAGACGCCTTCACCGCCGCATCAGAAATTGCGGCTCATGTCGTACTTGCTAAAGAAATCGCGGCGGAACTCCTCGAAGCGATCCTCCTCGATGGCCTGGCGGATGCGCTCCATCAGGCGCAGCAGGTAGCGCAGGTTGTGGATGGTCGCCAGGCGGCCGCCGGTGATCTCGCCGGCCTTGAGCAGGTGACGGATGTACGCGCGGGAGTAGTTGCGGCAGGCATAGCAGTCGCAGCCCTCCTCGATCGGGCCGAAGTCGTGCGCGTACTGCGCGTTGCGGATGACGAGGCGGCCGCTGTCGGTGAAGCAGGTGCCGTTGCGGGCCACGCGGGTGGCGAGCACGCAGTCGAACATATCCACGCCGCGGTACACGCCCTCGACCAGACAGTCCGGGCTGCCCACGCCCATCAGATAGCGCGGCTTGTGCTCCGGCATGTACGGCATGATCGCCTCGAGCATCCCGTACATGACCGGCTTGGGCTCGCCGACGGACAGGCCGCCGATGCCGTAGCCCGGGAAATCCATATCGGCCAGCGTCTTGGCGCTCTCGATGCGCAGATCCTCGTAGAACGCGCCCTGGACGATGCCGAACACGGCCTGATCCTCGCGCGTGTGGTGCGCCTTGCAGCGCTCAGCCCAGCGGTGGGTGCGGTGCATGGCCTCCATGGCGGTGCGGTGATCGCAGGGATACGGCGAGCACACGTCAAACGCCATCGCGATGTCGCTGCCCAGCGCCTGCTGGATGTCTATGGAGGTCTCCGGGCCGATGAACATCTTGCTGCCGTCGAGGTGGCTGCGGAAGTGCACGCCCTCCTCCTTGATCTTGCGCAGGCTGGCCAGCGAGAAGACCTGGAATCCGCCGGAGTCCGTGAGGATCGGGCGATCCCAACTCATGAACTTGTGCAGTCCGCCCGCCTCGCGGATGAGCTCCTCGCCGGGGCGGATGTGCAGGTGATAGGTGTTGGAGAGAATGATCTGGGAGCCGATCTCCTTGAGCTCGCGCTCGGTCATCGCCTTGACGGTGGCCTGCGTGCCCACGGGCATGAAGATCGGGGTCTGGATGTCGCCGTGGGGCGTATGGACGACGCCGCGGCGGGCGTGGGTCTTCGCGTCCTTCTTGACGAGATCAAAGGTTACAGGGGACGGCATCATGTCAAATCCTTTCTGAAAACAAGGTGATTGTTCCGGGCGGCTGCCCGGACCCGCCTGGGGATTTCATCCCCAGACCCCTTCTTCCGCTTCGCGGGTTAATCCGTAATCATCATCGCATCGCCGAAGCTGAAGAAGCGATAGCGCTCCTTCACGGCGATCTCATAGGTGTGCAGCGCGTTCTCGCGGCCCATCAGCGCGGAGATGAGCATCAGCAGCGTGCTCTGGGGGAGGTGAAAATTGGTGATCAGCGCGTCCACCGCCTTGATTGGGACCCCCGGCGTGATGAAAATCTGCGTAAAGCCGCTGCCCGGATGGACGATGCCGTCCTCCGTCGCCACGGTTTCCAGCGTCCGCACGCTGGTCGTGCCCACGCAGACCACGCGGCCGCCGCGCGCACGGGCGGCGTTGATCCTCTCCGCCTGCTCGGGCGTGACCTCGTAATACTCGCTGTGCATGTGGTGGTTGGCGACGTCCTCCTCCTTGACGGGGCGGAACGTGCCCAGGCCCACGTGCAGCAGCACCGGCACGATCTCCACGCCCTTCGCCCGCACGCGCTCCAGCAGCTCGGGCGTAAAGTGCAGACCGGCCGTCGGGGCGGCGGCGCTGCCGTCAACCTTCGCATAGACCGTCTGATAGCGGGTCTTGTCCTCCAGCTTCTCGTGGATGTACGGCGGCAGGGGCATCTGGCCCAGGCGGTCGAGCACGTCCTCGAACACGCCCTCGTACTCAAAGCGCACGGTGCGCCCGCCGTCCTCGGCCATCGAAAGCACCTCGGCACGCAGCTCGCCCTCACCGAACACGAAGCGCGCGCCGGACTTGGCCTTTTTTCCGGGCTTCAGGATGACCTCCCAGTCGGTGAGGTTCAGCCTGCGCAGCAGCAGGAACTCGATCGCGCCGCCGGTGCCCTCCTTCACGCCGTACAGGCGCGCTGGGATGACGCGGGTCTGGTTGACGACGAGCACGTCGCCGGGGTTGAGGTAGTCGGTCACATCGTGAAAGATCCTGTGCTCGATGGCGCCGGACGCTCTGTGATAGACCAGCAGGCGGCTGGAATCGCGCGGGTAGACGGGCGTCTGCGCGATCAGCTCCTCCGGCAGGTCATAGTTGAAATCGGATGTCTTCATATTGAAATCTCTCTTCTCACCGCGCGAAGCGGAGCAGGGAGTCCGAGGGGCAATGTCCCTCGGGCAGGTTTTTGGGACCGAAGCCTGCCGCCGCCTGTGGCGGATACAGGCAGGCGGAGCGTCGGGAATCGCAAGGAGCGGCAATATGCCGCGACTATGCGAGTTCCCCGGGTCGGCAGCCCTAACGTCCCCAACGCGCAGCGCGTCCTTCTATGGATTTCCTCCCGTTTCAGCGGACGCGAAGCGTCCTATTGAAACGGTGC
>JBJEUH010000023.1:0-1960 GCA_051883735.1 Candidatus Ventricola sp. | reverse complement strand
AAAACCTAACAATACAAAGAAAATCGCCCCTGCGAGTTGTCTCACAGAGGCGACTGTCTGGAGCTGATAGCCAGATTCGAACTGGCGACCTCATCCTTACCAAGGATGCGCTCTACCTGCTGAGCTATATCAGCGTGCGTGAATAATTATGCTGTCGTGTTGCATGGAGCATATCCTTACCAAGGATGCGCTCTACCTGCTGAGCTATATCAGCATCGGCAACGAATAGTATTCTAACAGAAAACGCGCAATTTGACAAGACCTTTTGACAAATTTGTTTTTTCTTTTTTCCCGGGAAAACGGCGGCGCGCTGGCTTTTCGGCGGCGTTTGTGGTATCATGGGAAAAAAGTTACCCATACGGATGGAAGGGAAGATTGATGATGCCAAAGAAAATTGCCTCGACGATCCTGGGCATTCTCCTGGTGTACGGCTCCGTCGCGTTTGCCATCAAGGCGGGCATCGGTGTGCTGCCGGTGGACGCGGCCATCACGTCCATCGCGCTGCTGATCGGCATGAAGGTCGGCACGTTCTCCATGCTGTTCCACGGCAGCTTTTTCCTGGGGCAGATCGCCATCGAGAAGAGGGACTTCCGCAAGACCGAGCTTTTGCAGATCCTCTATATCACGCTCGGCGGCTCCGTGCTGAACTTCTTCCTCTACACGGTGCTCAGGGACGTTTCCTTCTCCTTCTATCCGCTTCGCCTGATCGTGTGCGTTCTGGCGTTTGTGGTCAGCGCGTTCGGCTGCACGCTGGTGCTGGAAACGCACCTGATGCGCACGCCGATGGAGGGCTGCATTCAGCTGCTGGCCGAGCGCATGGGCACGACCATGGGCAAGCTGCGCCAGAAGATCGACATCGTCCTTGTGCTCATCAGCGTGGCCATCACGCTGATCTTCGGCGTGGAATGGACGCTGCGCGAGGGCACGATCATCGCTGCGCTGATCTTCGGCCCGATGATGGACTTCTGGAAGAAGACCGTCTTCTCCGGGAAATCCGCCGGCTGAACGCGCGCAGATGCGTGAAACGGCTTGACTTTTTCGCCGGCATTGGATACAATAGTCTGCGTATGAAACCGGCACGCTGCCGGTGGCATTTTCATCTGCAAATTACTCTGTGATGCGCCCGAGGCCGGCGCCTGGCGGAGCGGTTTGCATCACAAAGGCGATGACGGGAAGCATTGCGCAGGTCGTTTTGAAGAGAGCCGGCGGTTGGTGCGAGCGGGCAGACGGACGCGCAATATCTCCTCCCTGAGCTTCGCGGGCGAACGGTTTTGAGTAGCCCGCGGCGGGTAGGCTCCGTGAAAGGTCTTGGCATTAGCCACTGAGGGCTGCAATCGCAGCCGAATCAGGGTGGTACCGCGCTTGAATTTCAGGCGCCCCTGTGCATGATCCATTCATCCAGGGGCGCTTTTCTGTACCCCCGGGACGAGAGAGGAAGACGAGGAGGATTTTCCTGTGAACATCAAGCCCTACAATCCCGAAGAGATTGAACTGAAGTGGCAGAAGAACTGGGACGAGGCGCACTGCTTTGAGGCGAAGAGCGACAAGAGCAAGCCCAAGTTCTTCGGCCTGATCGAGTTCCCGTATCCGTCCGGCGCGGGCCTGCACGTCGGCCATCCGCGCTCCAACACCGCGATGGACATCATCGCCCGCAAGCGCCGCATGGAGGGCTACAACGTCCTGTACCCGATCGGCTGGGACGCGTTCGGCCTGCCGACCGAGAACTACGCCATCAAGAACCACGTCCATCCGGCCGGCGTGACGAAGAAGAACATCGATCACTTCCGCGAGCAGCTGAAGCGCATCGGCTTCTCCTTTGACTGGAGCCGTGAGGTGGACACCACCGACCCGAACTACTTCAAGTGGACCCAGTGGATCTTCCTGCAGCTGTACAAGCACGGCCTGGCCTACAAGAGCGAGATGCCGGTCAACTGGTGCCCGAGCTGCAAGTGCGGCCTGG
>JBJEUH010000022.1:7857-9178 GCA_051883735.1 Candidatus Ventricola sp. | reverse complement strand
GCCGCCATGTTGATGAGCGAGGTAAACAGGCTCAGCCGCAGCAGCGCTTCGCCCGCGCGGCTGGTCTGCCGCTGCACGGAGGGCACCATCGCCAGCAGCGCACCACCGATTGCGCCCGGCAGGAGCCACAGCAGCACGTTGGCATCCGGGATGCTCAGGCGGCTGCGGATGAGCAGCATGACGAGCTTGCCCGCCATGGCGCACAGGGAGACCGTCAGCGCCGCGATGGAGGATTCGTCGTTTTCCGCGTCAAAGAGCAGGAAATAGAGCATCAGCGTCAGCGGCTCTGCGCCGAACGCCAGAAACGACGCGAGCAGGCCGACCACCAGCGCTACCGGAAAGGAGATCAGCCGCGTGAGCGCCAGCGGGCGGACGGTGCGCGCCAGCGTGCGGAAATAGACCGCGGGCAGCGCGACGAGCGTGAAGAGCAGCGCGTTTTGCAGCAGGATGGCCGTGTCGCGCGGGATGACCGAGACGAACCGGTTGGCGATCAGATCGCCCAGAATGCCGCCCAGTGCGCTGCCGACGGCCAGCAGGAGCAGCTCATCCTGATGCAGCGGAAGCGGCTGGCCGAGGGCAAAGAACGCGCTGACGAGCGCCGCGGCCAGCGTGGCCATCGTGCAGAGCATGGCGATGGACGCAGGCGAGAGCGGCGAGACGGCGTCCAAAAGCGGGCGCAGCAGCGTCGTCGCGCCCAGCCCCGCGGTCAGCCCGAAGAATGCGCTGGCCCCGGCGAAGAGAAGATAGATCATGCGTTCGCCGCGGCCTTTCCGAAGACCGCCGCAGCGCCCAGCGCGTCCTCGATGCGCAGCAGGCGGTTGTATTTGGCCACGCGCTCGCTGCGGCAGGGCGCGCCGGTCTTGATCTGCCCGGCGTTCAGCGCCACGGCCAGGTCGGCGATGGTCGTGTCCTCGCTCTCGCCGCTGCGATGGGAGACGATCGTCTTGAAGCCGCTTTGCTGGGCGAGCTGCGCGGCGCGGATGGTCTCGCTCAGCGTGCCGATCTGGTTCGGCTTGAGCAGAATGGCATTGCCGCAGCCCATGGAGACGCCCTTGGACAGGCGCTTTTCGTTGGTGACGAACAGATCGTCGCCCACCAGCTGGCAGCTGCCGCCGAGTGTCAGCGTCATCGCCTGCCAGGCGGGCCAGTCCTCCTCGCCCAGCGCGTCCTCGATGGAGCGGATGGGGTATTTGCTCTGCAGCTCACGCCAGTGCTCGGTCAGCTCGTGGCTGGTGAAGCTGCGCTTGGACTTGGGCAGCGTGTAACCCTTCTTGTCCTTCCACTCGCTGGCGGCCGCGTCGAGCGCGAGGGCAAAGTCGCT
>JBJEUH010000022.1:0-7757 GCA_051883735.1 Candidatus Ventricola sp. | reverse complement strand
CAGGCCATGGAGACGGCGAGCGTCGCGTTCGCGCCGAGAACGGACTTGTTCTCCGTGCCGTCGAGCGCGATCATCGCGCTGTCCACGGCGAACAAATCGGCGGCGTCCATGCCGCGCAGCGCCTTGTCGATGCTGGTGGAGACGTTCTTGCATGCGCGGCGCACGCCCTTGCCATGATAGAGCTGCATGTCGTTGTCGCGCAATTCCAGCGCCTCAAACTTGCCGGTGGATGCGCCGCTGGGCGCGATGGCGGTGCAGGTGACGCCGTCTGCCAGGCGCACCTCCGCCTCGACGGTTGGGTTCCCGCGCGAATCGAGCACCTCGCGCCCGAGCACGCTGACGATCTCTGTTTTGACCATGGCTGATCCCTCCGCGATTCGTTTGGTCCTATCATGGACGGAAGGCGGCCAGAGTATGCAAAAGAGCGGAGCCGGCAAGCGCCGGCCCCGCTGAAGGGACAGGAAGGAAAGAGGGGAAAGCTCAGAACTTGAGGAACCAGGTGGAGATGTAGCCGGTCACGCCGTCGATCTGGGTCTTGGTCCAGTCGGCGCCCTTGGAGAGCACCGGAATCTGCGTGCCGACCGGGACCCTGGAGAGCACGGACGCGTTCAGGCTGGCCCCCGCGCGGAAGTTCACGTAGCTGTTGCCGTTGGGGTTGTAGACGGTCGCGGTGCCGGAGGCGATCTCATCGGTTACCTTCAGGTACTTGGCCATCATGTAGCCGGTCTGGCCGTCCACCTGCACCTTGTACCAGCCGTCCAGCTTGGCCAGCAGGGTCACGGTCTTGCCGTTGCGGTAGTAGCCCAGCGCCTCGCTGGCGGTGGAAGGCTCCTTGCGCAGGAAGAGCACCTGCGTGTCGGACGGGTTGTTCACCACGGCGGTGCCGATGGAAGAGGACGGGTTTGACGGGACGGACGGCGTGGTCGGGATGTGGCTGGACAGCCAGAGGCTGGACATGTAGCCGGTCTGGCCGTTCACCTGCACCTTGCTCCAGCCGTTCGCCTCGGAGAGGACGGTGACGGCAGTGCCGCGCGGATAGGAGCCCAGGATCGTGCCGTTCGGCTCGCTGCGCAGGTTCAGGCCGCGGGTGTTGGTGTTCACATAGCGGGTGGTGCTGGTGGAACCCTCGCTGCCCAGGTACTGCGTGTACATGTAGCCGGTCTGGCCGCCGACGCTGACATACGCCCAGCTGCCATTCACGCCCAGCACCTCCACCTCGGTGCCCCAGCCATACTTGCCCAGAATCTCGGACTCGGTGGACGCGTCGGCGCGCAGGTTCAGGGTGCCGGCGGTGACCACGCGGATCTCGTTCTCGGCATTTGCGCCGAACGGAACCGCCATCGCCATGCACATCATTGCGGCAAGCGCCGCCTTCTTGTTGGTATTCTTCATCAGGAATTCCTCCTTTGTCATTGCGAAGGCGTCCAAGCGGCCGCTCTTGAGCGTCTTCTGCACATATGACGAGGCTGGGAATTCGTTTATTGCCATATAACCGTTTCCATGTTCTGGCAACGGGGAAAGCGCGTTTTGAAAAAGTGAAGCAATACAAGAAAAAACGACGCATACAGGCGTATGCGCCGGCAAAATTGGCAGGGATTGTCAGGGGATCAGCGCCGCCTTTTCTGGATCAAACGAGAACACGGCGTCATGCGTGAGGATAACTTTTTCGCCCGTGAGGGGGTGAACGAAGGAGAGCTTCACGGCAGAGAGCTGATGATAGGTCAGGCCAAGACGCATGGAAGCGGCCTGCGATGCGGGCGTAGCGTACCGCGCGTCGCCCAGCAGCGGGCAGCCGAGGTGCGCCATGTGCACGCGAAGCTGGTGCGTGCGGCCCGTGACGGGCGTGAGCTGCATGTGGGCGACGGCCTGCCCATTCGCAAGCCGCATGCGCGCCAGCGTCCTGTACCGGCTCACGGCGCGCTGGCCGCTAGGTGAGACGACCCGCGTGAAGCTGTCCGGGTGCTCGCGGGCGATGGGCGCGTCGATCTCGCCGTCGGGTGGATCAGGACAGCCCAGCACCCAGGCCTCGTAGGCCTTGTGAAACGCGCCGGAGGCCATCTGCCGCTGCAGGCATGCCTGCGCATAGGGCAGCTTGGCGAAGAGCACGAGGCCGGTCGTCTCGCTGTCCAGCCGGTGCACGGGATGCGCCGGCGCGCCCAGATAAGCGCACACGCGGCCCTCCAGCGTGTCGCTGCCGCCCGGCGCGGAGGGAGAGGGATGGCATTGCAGCAGCGCCGGCTTGAAGACGGCCAGCAGCGCGTCGTCCTCGTAGATTGTCTCCAGCGGCGCGGCGCTTGCGGGAGGCGCGCTTGCGGGCGCGGCGTCATACTTGCCCAGCGCCACGCGCACGACCATGCCTGCGGCGAGCCTTTGGTTCGAAAAAAAGGGCGCCGCGTCCACGGTGACGGCGCCCTGCGCTTTTGCGTCTCTGGTCTGTCTGCCGGAGAGGGACATGGGGCCGCGCAGCAGCGCCTGCAGCGTCAGCCCGGCCTCCTCCTCGGTGACCGTATGGGTCAGAATCATGGCGCACCTCGCTTCATCCCGCAGGGACGGCCGGTCGGCAGGCGCTTACAGCACCTTGCTGAGGAAGTCCTGGGTGCGTGGATTCTGCGGATGATCGAACAGGTCGCGCGGATGGCCCTGCTCGCAGATCACGCCGTCGTCCATGAACAGCACGCGGTTGCAGACCTCGCGCGCAAAGCCCATCTCGTGCGTGACGATGACACAGGTCATGTTGTTTTCCGCCAGGCCCTTGATGACCTCGAGCACCTCGCCGACCATCTCCGGGTCAAGCGCCGAGGTCGGCTCGTCAAAGAGCATGACCTCCGGCTCCATGGCCAGCGCGCGGACGATCGCCAGGCGCTGCTTCTGGCCGCCGGAGAGGCGGGAGGGCTTGTTGTCGCGCTTGTCGAGCAGGCCGACGCGCTCGAGCAGCGCCTCCGCCTTCGCCACAGCCTCGTCTTTGCTCTGCTTGCCCAGCAGCACCGGCGCGAGGGTGATGTTGTCGATGACGGACATGTGCGGGAAGATGTTGAAGTGCTGGAACACCATGCCCATCTTCTGGCGGTGCTTGTCGATGTTCAGCTTTCTGTCCGCGATGTCCACGCCGTCAAACCAGATGTGGCCGCTGGTGGGCTCCTCCAGGCGGTTGAGGCAGCGCAGGAAGGTGGACTTGCCGGAGCCGGACGGGCCGATCAGCGAGACGACCTCGCCCTTGTGGATGGTCTCCGTGATGCCGGCGAGCACCTTGAGGGAGCCGAAGTCCTTGTGCAGATCCTCCACGCGGATGAGCTCCGGCGCGTTCTTGTAGTCAAATCCACTGGTCATATCAGTCGCCCTCCTTCAGCTTCTTTTCAAGCAGCGCAACGAACTTGCTCATCGTGAACGTCACGACGAAGTAGATGACGCCGATGATGATCAGCGGCTCGATGACCAGGTAGGTCTTGCCGGAAATCGTCTGGTACTGGGTCATCAGGTCGCCGACGTAGAACGTGGAGGCCAGCGACGTCTCCTTGGTGATGGCGACGAACTCGTTGCACATGGCCGGGAGCACGTTCTTGAACGCCTGCGGCAGCACGATGCGCAGCATCGTCTGGCTGCTGGAGAGGCCCAGGGAACGGGCGGCCTCCGTCTGGCCGCGGTCGATGGACTGGATGCCGGAGCGGAAGATCTCGGACATGTACGCGCCGGAGTTGATGATCAGGGCGACGGCGATACAGGTGAACTTGGAGAGCCGCAGCGCGGGCAGCAGGTCCGGCAGCAGGAAATAGAAGAAATACAGCTGCAGCAGCAACGGGGTGTCGCGGATGACCTCCGTGTACACGGCGGCGATGCCGCCCAGCACCTTCGATTTGGACAGACGCATGATGGCGACCAGCGCGCCGATCAGGCAGCCGACTGCCACAGAGACGAGGGCCAGCAGCAGCGTCGTGCCCAGACCGTTCACGAAGTTCATGCCATACTTGACAAGCAGCCTTTCAATATTGGCGAACAAGGAAATTCCTCCTTTCAGGTCAGCGGGTTACAGGGTTTCCACCTGAGCCATGGCGTCAAAGACCATGTCCGGCGTGATGGGATAGGGAATGTGGGCCATGTCCGGGCCGGTGGTGGCCTCGGCAAGCGTCGCTTCAAGCGCGCGGCGGTCGAGCGGCACGCTCATCTCCGCCAGCGTCACCGGCGTGCCGAGCGTCCGCAGGAAATCGCGCAGCTCGCGCGCCTTCTCGGTCTGGCCGTCGAGCGCCAGCTGCACCAGCGCGCCATAGGCGACCAGATCGCCGTGCAGACAGCGTTCCTCCACATGGGGAAAGAGCTGCAGGCCATAGCAGACGGCGTGCGCGAGGGCGCAGTTGTAATCGTCGTTGGCCATCAGGGAGACCAGACCGGCGGAGACGATGATGCTGCGCGCGCAGATCTCCATCGCGGGGCCGGCCTCGTGGCGGAGAACCTCGTCAAGCGCCTGCCTGCCGTATTGCAGGATCGGGCCATAGCAGGTGGAGGAGAGCGCCACGCCGATGGCGGACATGTGATCCATGGAAACGCCCAGCACGTCGCCGCGCGCGCTGAACGTGCTCTCCAGATGCTTGGCGAGCGTGTCGCCCATGCCGGCGCGGAAGTACTTCGCGGGCGCGTTGGCGGCGATCTCCAGATCGACCAGCGTCAGCGCGGGCGGCGCATCGTAGAAGAGGAAACGCTCGAACGGGCCGTCCTCGCGGTAGACGACGGACAGCGCCGTGATCGGCGCGCAGTTGGAGACCAGCGTCGGCAGGCTGACCAGCGGCAGCTTCAGCAGGTCGGCTACGCCTTTGGCCGTGTCGATCGCCTTGCCGCCGCCCATGCCCACGATGAACGCGGGGGAAAGCGGAGCGATCTCGCCGGCCAGGCGGCGCATCGCCTGTTGCGTGCACGCGCCGCCGAAGGGCAGGGCGGCCAGCATCGTCATGCCGGAGTGCTTCAGCGCAGCGGTGAGGGCGGGCAGGCCCTTCTGCATGGCCGTCACGCCGCCGACCAGGGCAAACGCGTCACCCATCGGCCTGCACAGCGCAGGAAAGCGGGCGTATGCGCCGCGGCCAAAGCAGAAGCGCGGCAGCGTGATGATGTCGGTCGTATACATTATTTCAGCAGCTCCGGCATTTTAGCCAGACGATTGAGCGCCTCGCGCAGGGTTTCCTCGCTGCGGGCGAAGTGCAGGCGGATCAGATGGTTGACCGGCTCGCGGAAGAAGCTGGAGCCCGGCACGGCGGCCACGCCGACATTGCGGATCATCCACTCGCAGAACTCCATGTCGCTCTTGCCGTGGAATTTCATGCCCGGCTTCTGGAAGTCGCTGATGTCCACCATCACGAAGTAGCTGCCCTGCGGAACCGTGTGCTTGAGGCCGATTTGGTCGAGGCCGTCCAGGAAGATCTGGCGCTTTTTCGTGTACAGCGCCGTCACCTCGTCGTAGTAGCTCTGCGGGAAATTGAGGCCCACGACGGCCGCCTCCTGCAGCGGAGACGCCGCGCCGACGGTCAGAAAGTCGTGCACCTTCTTGGCGTTCTCGATCACATGCGCCGGGCCGATGAGGTAGCCCAGACGCCAGCCGGTGATGGAATAGGTCTTGGAAAGGGAGGAGCAGCAGATCACATGATCGGCGATCTCCGGCAGGGAACCGGCGTAGACGTGATGGTAGGGCGCGAAGACGATGTGCTCGTACACCTCGTCGGTGATCATGTACGCGTCGTACTGCTTGCACAGGCCACCGATGTAGAGCAGCTCTTCCTTGGTGAAGACCTTGCCGCAGGGGTTGGACGGGTTGCAGACGATGATCGCCTTCGGGTGCTTGCGGAAGGCGTCCTCGAGCACCGCGCGGTCAAAGTCAAACGTCGGCGGAACGAGCGGCACGAAGATCGGCTCCGCGCCGGAGAGAATCGCGTCCGCACCGTAATTCTCGTAGAACGGGGAGAAGACGACGACCTTGTCGCCGGGGTTGCAGACGGTCATCATCGCGCTCATCATCGCCTCGGTGCCGCCGCAGGTGACCAGGATTTCGGTTTCCGGGTCGATTTCACGGCCATAGGCCCTGCCCTGCTTGCGGGCGAGCGCCTGGCGGAAGTTCTGCGCGCCGAACGTGATGGGGTACTGATGCGGGCCCTCGTCGGCAACCTCGCGCAGGCGATCGGTGATCGCCTTGGGCGGCGGGAAATCCGGGAAACCCTGGGAAAGATTGATTGCGCCGACCTCGTCGCTGATGCGGGTCATGCGCCGGATGACGGAATCAGTAAACGTCTGAACGCGGCGGCTCAGCTCCGGCATAATTATTCACACCTTTCGGTTCGTATACGCTTTGCAGAAAAAGCAAACAACGGACATATTCTAGCACAGATCAGGAAAAGAAACAACATGTCCAGCAGCATTTTTCGCGCAAAAAAGGAGAAATGAGGAGAAGAAAGCGGAGATGCTGCAGTTTTATGCAATTTATTCACTTGACATATGCATAACGCCGTTGTACAATAGCGCTATCATTCGCCGGTGGACCGGCGGTGAAAGATTGATTGGGGGTATTCCTTATGAAGAAGCTTTTTGCGCTCGTGCTCGCGATTGCGATGATCATGACCTGCTCTCTGGCGATGGCCGATCGTCTGGCCGATATTCAGGCTGCCGGCAAGCTGGTGGTCGCCACCAGCCCGGACTGGCCGCCGTATGAGTACATCGACGACGAGGGCAACGTCGTCGGCACCGACGTGCTGATGATGCAGTGGATGGCGGAGCAGCTCGGCGTCGAGCTGGAGATCCAGTCCATGGCGTTTGATACCTGCCTGGCGGCTGTCGGCCGCGGCGATGTCGACATGATGATCGCCGGCCTGACCTACGACGAGGAGCGCACCAACGCGATGGATCTCACCGGCATCTACTGGAACGAGGGCGATCAGGGCCTGCTCGTCAAGAAGGGCCTGGGCGCGACCTACAACAGCCCGGAAGCCTTTGCCGGCAAGGTTGTCGCTGCGCAGAACGGCACCAACCAGCAGATCATGGTCGAGGAGCAGCTCACCGGCGCGACCCTCGAGCTCATCACCAAGATTCCGGACGGCGTGAACATGGTGAAGAATGGCCGCGTGGATGCGCTGGCTGTCCCGAAGACCGTGTATGACAGCGTTCTGGCGGAGAACGACGACCTGGAGGTCGCGGAGTTCGCGTTCGATTTCGAGGGCGGCAACTACATCGCCAGCGTCAAGGGCGAAGAGGCGCTGACCGAGAAGATTCAGGAGATGATCGATCAGATCAACGAAGACGGCCTGTATCAGCAGTGGGTCGATCAGATTCTGCTCTCGAAGTAAGGCTGAGACGCTGACAAGGCAAAGAGAAGAACCAGGACGGGTGAAAGCCCGCTCTGGTTCTTTTTATATACTTTACTTTGTGAATCGTACCCGTTTCAATCGCAATCTGCTTTGCAACTACATTTTCTTGTGATTGAATATGTTGTACTGCCGTCCCGGGAAACTCGCATAGTCGCGCCATAGGCGCGCCTTGCGATATTTCCAAGCTTGGCTGCGCTGCATCGCTTCCTGGGCGCGAACAGCTGCGCTTCCAACCTCGCCTGAGGGGTTTCATCCCTCAAGACGCCCTTCTTCGCTTCGCGCCTATATAAACAAATCAGCATGCAATCAGTATCAATAAAAAAAGCTGCCTCAGAAAGAGACAGCTTTTTGCGTTAAGATTCAGGGAATTACTTGGCCTCTTTGGCAGCGGCCCTGCGGGCCTCGGCCTCGCGCTTGTTGATC